>NZ_LIQZ01000302.1 GCF_001418655.1 Streptomyces phaeochromogenes
GTGCATGACACGGCGGGGGAGGACGGGGCGGGGCGCAGCCACGACGACATACACGACGGGGTCGAGGAGGTGCGTCCGGTCGTCGTGCCGGCGCTCGCGGCGGCCCTCGCCCACGAGCTGGTCCGCAGGGCGGACGAGGACCAGCGAGTGACGCGGGCGGCACACCGAAGCCCCACGCTCGTCGCGCGCCGCCGGATCACCGAGTGCCGGAGAGGAAACGCCGAAGCGCTGAAGACCATCGTCAAGCGCCATGCCTGGCCGACCGCCGACCTGGTCGGCGCGCCCGCCTCCACGGCGGCGCTGATGATCCTCCTGCACGCTCCCGACCTCGACTTCCAGCTCGCCTGCCGCGACCTGATCGCCCAGGCCACGGCGGACGGACGCTGCCCGGCGCCGCACCACGCGTACATCGCCGACCACTGCGCCGTCGAGCTCGGCCAGCCGCAGTTCTACGGCACCCGTGTGGATCCCACGACCTTCCGTCCGTATCCGGTCCGTCAGCCCCGGACGCTCGACGAGCGCCGCGAGGACGTCGGCCTGTGCCCGCTCGACGAGCAGATGCGGGCGCTGCGCCTCGGCGTCTGAGGCCGTGGCTGCGACTGCGACTGCGTCTGCGGTTCGGTGCGATGGGGCAGGGAGCGTTACGGCTCCAGCCGCAGCTGCCATTCCTGCTCCTGGTCGCCTGAGACCATGCCCTCCTCGTGCACGGTGAAGACGGAGGTGAGGGTCTTGTCGGCCCGCCGTACCGCCTCGGGGCTGCCCTGGAGGGTGACGGTCACGGGGGCGGAGAGCGGCGGCGCGGTCGGCGGTGTCACACCGGCACCGACCGGTACGTCGTTGTCGAAGGCGGCCGTGTAGACCGTGGCGCCCCCGTTCCCGGGCATGTCCTCCGCCGTTCCGAAGGCGGATTCGAGGGTGTGGACGACCGCCCGCGCGTCGGCGGCCGTGCCGCCGCTGAGCGTGAGCGTCAGAGCGAGATGCGTGCCAGGTGTCATGACGAGCCACCTTTTCTTGTGCGGATGCGCGCCGTCCCGTTCGTGTAGCCGGTCCTCGGGGCCACAAACGGGGGCTCGGCCCTGCGTGGGGCATGTCTCCATGACACCGCCATCCACCGGACCTCGCAGCCGCACACCCACCGGACCTGGCAGCCCCACCACCCGGGTGTCGCGGGCCGCCGCCGGATTCCCGCTCGGCCTCCGGCCGGTTTCCGCTCGGCTTCCGGTCGGCTTCCGGTCGGCTTTCCGCCAGGTCAGGACGGTCGCAGCGGGGTGGTCTCCATGAGCCGGGCGGCCATCCGGCAGGCCGGGGCCCCGGTCTGTTCCGCGATGCGGTGGAAGGTGTCGTGGGCCGACCGGGCCGGCCAGGCGGCGGGCAGGTGCCGGGCGGGCAGCCGCGGGTCCGTGCGGATGATCTGGAGCCACTCGCTGGTCAGGCGCAGCCGAGTCCCGAGAGGATCCCCGGAGCCGGAGCCGGAGCCGGAACCGGAACCGGAACCGAGCCAGTCGGTCCAGCGTTTGTCGAAGTCGGCGTACCGGGCGCCGACGCCGTCCAGGTCCCAGGTGTCACGGATCATCAGACCGATGTCGGTGGCGTCGTCGGCCGTGGCATGGAAGATCTTGACGTGCGCCGCGAGCCCGAGTTCCGAGACGAGCGCGGACACGTCGAAGTCGCCGGGCGCGATCCACAGCCCGCTGTAGAGGGGGCCGAAGCCCGACCAGGCCAGTCGAGAGCGCAGATCGTGCCGCTGGCGCTGCCAGGACTCGGGCAGTGAGAAGCCGAGCAGCGTCCAGGTGCCGTCCCAGTCGTCGTTGACGGCGCCGGTGTCCCAGAGCCGCTTCTTGCCGTTCCAGAGGATCTCCGTGGCCTGCGGGGTCAGGCCGAAGTACATCCGGCGCCCCTCCCGCTGCCGTTGCAGCAGACCGCGGTTGACCATCCGGGTCAGGGTGGACCGCACCGCCTGCTCGCCGACCCCCGCGCGCGCCAGCACCTCGATGACGCTGCCGGAGTACACGCACAGCGGCCCCTCCTCCAGAACGTGGCCGCCGAAGAAGGCGAACATCAGCGACTGGGGGCGCAGTTGCGGTCCTTCGGGGAAGTCCGTCCGCGAGTCCATGGCCGCCTGTGGAGTCTCGTCGTGCACGTCCGAAAGGGTATGGCCACCCACCTTGCAACCTCCCTTGTCCGGGGTACTGACAGAGCGAACATAGGTGTGTAGATTGCGGCCGTCAAGAAAGTGCACAACGTCTGGATCGGTCCACGGGTCTACGGGTCCACGGGGCGAAGGGCCGATGGGCCAACGGGTCTCGGCGAGGCAGCGGTAGCTACTCCCCGCTCCGCTGCCTCGTCGTCGGAGGTCCGCGGTTCTCCGGTCGACGGCGGGGTGTGCACACCACCACAGGTGTTTCCGTCAGGAGGAGCCCATGCAAAGGCGCATTCTCGGGCTAGCCATAGCCGTGGTCACGGTCGCGGGCGCGGCCGGATGCGGGTCCTCGTCCTCCTCGAGCGGCGCTTCGGCGTCCTCCGGCGGAGGCAGGACCACGGAGGTCAAGGTCGGCATCATCCCGATCGTCGATGTGGCACCGCTCTATCTGGGCGACAAGAAGGGCTTCTTCAGCAGCCGGGGCATCAAGCTCAAGATGGAGAGCGCCCAGGGCGGCGCGGCGATCATCCCCGGTGTGGTGAGCGGCCAGTTCCAGTTCGGCTTCAGCAACACCACCTCGCTGATGCTCGCCCAGACCAAGGGCGTGCCGGTCAGGTCGGTGGTGAACGGAGCGGCCTCCAACGGCAAGATCGGCGCCGACGTCACGGCCGTCGCGGTCAAGAAGGACAGCTCGATCAAGTCGGCCAAGGACCTCGCCGGGAAGACGGTGGCGGTCAACACCCTGCAGAACATCGGGGACACGACGGTCCGCGAGTCGGTCCGCAAGGCCGGCGGCGACCCGTCCAAGGTCAAGTTCGTCGAGATCCCGTTCGACCAGATGCCCGCCGCCCTGGACGGCGGCCAGGTGGACGCGGCCTGGATGGGCGAGCCCGCGACGACGATCGCCAAGGCACAGGGCGCCCGGGTCATCGCCTCGCCCTTCGCCGAGACCGATCCGAAGCTCACCGTGGCCACGTACTTCACCTCGGCCAAGGTGACGCAGGAGAACCCGGATCTCGTGAAGAAGTTCAGCGAGGCGATGGCCGAGTCACTGACCTACGCCTCCGAACACCCGGACGAGGCGCGCCAGATCCTCACCACCTACACCAAGATCAGCGGCGACGTGCTCGACAAGCTCATCCTGCCCAGCTGGCCGGCCGAGGTCGACATGGCCTCCCTGGAGAAGCTGGCCGCCCTCGGCGAGGAGGACGGCATCTTCGGCGACAAGAAGCCCGACCTGAACGCGCTGTTCTCATGACCAGCCCAGGCCTCACCCCCGTACTGGCGGAGCCCGCCGGGACCGACTCCGGTCCCGGCGGGGCGCCCGCCCGGCGCGGTCCGCTCCCGGTCGCGGTACTGCGCGGCCTCGCCGGTCTCGCTGGACTGGTCGCGGTGCTCGAAGTGCTGCCGCACACCGGCCTGGTGTCGGCCGACTATCTGCCGCCGGCCTCGGAAACCGTCCGCACCCTGGGGACCCTGCTCGCCGAACCGGCGTTCTGGACCGCGCTCGGTGACACCCTGACCGGGTGGGGCCTGGGGCTGGCCGTCGCCGTCGTGGCGGGCGTCGTCGCCGGAGTGGTCATCGGTTCCGTGCCCGTACTGCGCGCGGTGACCGCCTCCACCATCGAGTTCCTGCGCCCCATCCCGTCCGTGGCCCTGATCCCCGTCGCGGTCCTGCTCTACGGCACCGACCTCAGGTCGAAGCTGCTGCTCGTGGTGTACGCCTCGTTCTGGCAGGTGATCGTCCAGGTCCTGGCCGGTATGCAGGACGTCGACCCGGTCGCCGAGGACACCGCTCGCAGCTATCTGCTCGGCACCTGGGGCCGGGTCCGCCACGTCCTGTGGCCGACCGCGCTGCCGTACGTGATGACGGGGGTACGGCTCGCCGCCACGGTGGCGCTGATCCTCACCATCACCGCCGAACTCGTCATCGGCGCCCCCGGCCTCGGCCACGAGATCGCCGTCGCCCAGGTGTCCGGAGCCGTACCGGAGGTCTACGCCCTCGTCCTGGTCACCGGCCTGCTCGGCGTCGCCGTCAACCTGGCGGCGCGGGCGGTCGAGCGACGGGCACTGCACTGGCACCAGTCCGTACGCACGGAGGTGACCGCATGACCGCCCTCACCGTGGCCCGCCGCGGCCTGCTGGTCCTGGGCCTGCCCGCCGTCCTCTTCACCGTCTGGTGGTTCGCCACCGCCGGCAGCACCGACTTCTACTTCCCGCCCCTGGCCACCATCCTGGAGAGCTTCGGGAAGGTCTGGACGGCGGAACGGCTGCTGTCGGACGTCGTCCCCAGCCTGCTGCGCCTCGCGGCCGGCTACCTCCTCGCCGTGGTCGTCGGAGTGGGGCTCGGCCTGGTCGTCGGTATGCGGCGGGCCGTACGGGACGTCCTGGAACCGGTCCTCGAACTCTTCCGGGCCATCCCGCCACCCGTGCTCATCCCGGTGATCATGCTGTTCGCGGGCATCGGCGACACCATGAAGGTCCTCGTCATCGTCAGCGGCTGCATGTGGCCGATCCTGCTCAACACCGTCGAAGGTGTCCGCGCGGTCGACGAGGTGCTCGGCGACACCTGCCGCTCCTACGGCATCACCGGCGTCGCGCGCCTGCGGCATCTGGTGCTGCGCGCGGCGAGCCCCCAGATCGTCACGGGCATGCGCCAGGCCCTGTCGATCGGGATCATCCTCATGGTGATCAGCGAGATGTTCGCCGCCAGCAACGGCCTGGGTTTCACCATCGTGCAGTTCCAGCGCTCCTTCGCCATCCCCGAGATGTGGAGCGGGGTCCTGCTCCTCGGCATCCTCGGCTTCCTCCTGTCCCTGCTCTTCCGGTTCGCCGAGAACCGAGTCCTGGCCTGGTACCACGGTCTGCGCCGCGCGCAGCGCAACCCCTGACACACCCTCCGACGCAATCGCTGACGCAACGCCTGACAAGGAGACGTCGATGCTCGACGTACAGGACCTGCAGAAGATCTACACCGGTCGGCACCGCAACGTCGAGGCGCTGCGCAACCTCACCTTCCACATAGCCGAGGGCGAACTGGTGTGCCTGGTCGGCCCGTCGGGCTGCGGCAAGACCACCCTGCTGAAGTGCATGGCGGGCCTGCTCGCCCCCACCCGCGGCGAGGTGCGTCTCGACGGCCGCCCGGTCGCCGGACCGCCGCCCGGCATGGCGGTCGTCTTCCAGGAGTACGGCCGCTCGCTGTTCGCCTGGATGAACGTACGCGACAACGTCGCCCTGCCCCTGCGCCGCAAGAAGCTCGGCAAGGCGCGCGAGCGGGAGCTGGTGGACCACGCCCTGGAGGTGGTCGGCCTCTCGGACGCCCACGAGGCGTACCCCTGGCAGCTCTCGGGAGGCATGCAGCAGCGCGTCGCCATCGCCCGCGCCGTCGCGTACGAGCCGAAGGTGCTGCTGATGGACGAGCCGTTCGCGGCGGTCGACGCGCAGACCCGGGCCGAACTGGAGGACCTGATCCGGAAGTTGTGGCACGAACTCGGCGTCACCGTCCTGTTCGTCACCCACGACATCGACGAGGCGGTCTACCTCGGCCAGCGCACCCTGATCCTCTCCAAGTCCCCGACCGTCGTGCAGGAGGACCTCACCATCGACCTCCCCGACGAGCGCGACCAGTTGCACACCCGCTCCAGCCCCCGCTTCGCCGAACTGCGCGCCCACGTCTACGAGCAGATCCAACGGGCCAAGCACCACAGCGGGGACACGGCCCCGGACCCGGTCGTCGCGGACCGGACCATCGAGCCCGTCCTCCAGAAGACCGAGTCCTGAGCGTCCTTCGGCGATCACCCGGAAGCGGACGGCTCCGGCTCGACCAACCCCTCGCGGTAGGCGATCGCCACGGCCTCCGTGCGGCTGGCGGCGCCCAGTTTGGCGAGGATGTTGGAGACGTGCACGCTCGCCGTCTTCCCGCTGATGAAGAGCTCCTCGCCGATCTGGCGGTTGGTGCGGCCACGGGAAAGGAGCAGCAGGACGTCGTTCTCGCGTGCCGTCAGGACGGGTGCCCGCTCGGCCGTGGACGGGGTCTGGGCGAGGCGGCCCCGGCGGATCAGCCGCTCGATCTCGTCGAGCAGTGGCACGGCGCCCAGCCGGACGGCCGTGTCGCGCGCGGTACGCGCCTGCGCGGCGGCCTCTTCGCGCCGCTCCGCCACCAACAGGGCCTCCGCCAGCCGCAGTTGACAGCGGGCCTGCTCATAGATGTCCCCGTAGCCGAACGCCGCGACGGCCTTCTGCCAGGCCCCGACGCTCAGTTCGACGCCCGGTCCGCCGTCCGGCCGGGCACAGGCCCGCGCCCACTCCGCCTCGGCGCGCGCCAGCCACGCCAGCCCTTCGGGGCCCTGCGGCGTATCGTCCTCGCCCTTGTTCGCCGTGATCCGGGCCAGCTCCACCAGCTCCGTCCCGGTCTCCGTCCAGTGGTCGGCCCCCTCCTCGTCGCCGGTCCGCCGGGACTCCACGACCGCGTCCCCGATGGCGGTCAGGGCGAGGGCCGCGAGCCGTACGGCCACATGGGGCGTGGTGCCGGCGTCGTCGATGAGAGCGGTAAGCGTCGTACGGAACTGTTCGAGGGCCTCCTCCGCGTCGTGTCGCTGCACCGCGGCGTCGGTCAGGAGGAGGCCCGCGACGAGCGTGGCCATCCAGTCGAACGGCCCGTCGAGCAGGGCCCGGGCCCGCTCGGCGGCATGCCGGTCACCGCGCGCCAGGGCCACGGACAGGGCGGGCCCGATCGCGTACCTGCCCGCCGTCGGCAGCCCGACGAGCTCGGTCTCCGCGGCCCGGAGGCACTCGTCCCACTGGCCCAGGGTGTACAGCATCAGGGAGCGCAGATAGCGCATCTCCACCGGGTACGGAGACGAGAGGAGCCCGGCGCGGCCCGCGCGCTCCAGCCCCTCGGTGAGCCAGGTCAGGCATTCGTCCAGGTCACCGGACTCGTGCGAGCCGATGGAGAGGTTGAAGAGCGCGCGCATCTCGACGGAGGCGTTGCCCGCGCGGCGGGCCAGTTCACGTGCGTCCCGCAGCCGGGCCCGCCCCTCGGGGGTGCGGCGGCTGCCCCCTTCGAGACTGACCAGGGAGATCAGCAGATCGGCCTGCGCGTCGGACACGTCGAGTTCCTCGGCGATGCGCAGCGCCTTGCGGGCCACGCGGTGGGCGGCCTCGTCCTCGCCCATGTACGTCGCCGCCATGACATGCGTGGCCGCGGCCCACACCCAGGTGCGCGACGGAGGATCGGCGGGGATCATCGCGAGCGCTTCGTTGCTGTACGTGAACGCGGCGGCGAGGTTGTCGATGCGCATGAGGTTGCCCGCGAGCGTATAGCGGACGCGGGCGGCCAGTTCGGAGTCCTCGTCGTCGCCGACCCTCGCGAGCGCGGACCGCGTCAGCGAGACGGCCCGGTGGGTCTCACCGGCGTGCGCGGCGGCGGCGGCGGCGCGCAGCGTCAAGGTGACCGTGTCGAAGCCTCCGGGCCGCGCGTCGGGCGGCACCGCCGACCACAGGTCGAGCGCGGCCTCCAGATGCCGCAGTTCCTCGGCGGGTGCCCGGACGCGGCCCGCGTGGTCGGCGGCCTCCAGCGACGCGGCCAGCGCGTCGGCCAGGTCGTGGCTCTCCCGGGAGTGGTGGGCGCGCTCCGCCGCGCTCTCGGCCCGGTGGCCGCGTCCGGCCAGCACTCCGGCGAACGCCCTGTGCAGCCGCACCCGTTCACCCGGCAGCAGGTCGGCGTAGACGGCCTCGCGGATCAAGGCATGCCGGAAGGAGTACGTGTCGTCGTCACCGGGGACGAGGAGCTGCCGCCCGACGGCCTCGCGCAGGGCCGACTCCAGCTCCTCCTCGGGCAGTTGGACGGTGTCGCGCAGCAGATCGTGCTCGACGCGGCGCCCCGCGACGGCTGCCGTGCGCAGCACCTGCTGGGCGGTCGCCGCGAGTTGCTCGAAGCGGATGAGCAGCACGTCGGCCAGCCCGCTCGGCACGGCGGACGCGGCCCCGGGCATGGTCTCGGAGGTGGCGGCGAGCAACTCCTCCGCGTAGAACGCGTTGCCCTCGGCGCGCTCGACGATACGGCGGACGGTGGCATCGGGCAGCGGGGCGACCTGCTGGGCACGGACGAGGCGCGCCACCTCGCCGTCGGGCATCGGCCGCAGTTCGAGGCGCTCCACGACGGGCAGCCGCACGAGCTCGGCGAGCAGCGGGCGCAGCGGGTGTCTGCGGTGCAGATCGTCGGCGCGGTACGAGGCGAACACCGCGAGCCGCTGACCGGGCGCGCCGCCCGCGACCGGGTCCCCTCCCCTTGAGCGGACCCGGGACTGCAGGATCCCCCGGCTGAGCAGGAAGCGCAGCAGGTCGCGGGAGGACTGGTCGGCCCAGTGCAGGTCCTCCAGGACCAGCAGCAGCGGGGCGCTCTCGGCGAGATCGGTCAGCAGACTCGCCATGCCCTCGAACAACTGCAGCCGCCCGCCCGCGTCCCCCGCGCCACCGCTGCCGTCGCCGAGCAGCCGGTCCACCACGGGATGCGAGGACAGGGCGGCGGAGAACCGCTCGTCGTCGGCGAGCACACCCACGATCTCGGTGAACGGCAGATAGGGAAGACCCACGTCACCGAGGTCCACACAGTGCCCCGTGACAACGGTCGTGCCGGCCTCGGCGGCATGCCCAGCGGCCTCGGCGAGGAGCCGGGTCTTACCGACTCCCGCGTCCCCCGCGACGAGCACGGCACGCGCCTCACCGGCCCGGGCCCGGTCCAGGACTCGGGTCAGGCGGGCGAGTTCGTCCTCGCGGCCGATGAACGGCGTGGTGAATGAGGTGGTCGGCACCCATCCATCCTGGCACGCACCACCGACACAGCCACCGACAGTGGCCCTGGGCCGCCCTCAAGACCGCGTCGGCAGCCTCAGCAGCTCCGTCAGGCGCGCCGGGTGAGGACGTCGGCCTCCTCGAAGTGGTCCACCGACGTGCCGAGCCCGGCCGGCCAGTCGGCCAGGGCTCGGCACAATGTGGACTTGCCGACTCCGGGGCTGCTCCCGATGACGGAGATCAACTTCAGCGCAGGGTCTCCGCCCAGTTCGCCGGGACCCGTCCCGCGGGCCCGGGTGCGGGCTGGTCCGCCGGGTGGGAGGCCGGCGGAGCGAGCTCCGGACCGGACTCGTACAGCTCGGACGTCTCGAAGTTCCAGAACCAGCGCTCGCCCGGCTCGAAGCTGCGGATGATCGGATGGCCGGTGGTCTGGTGATGGGCGGTGGCGTGCTTGGCGGGGGAGTCGTCGCAGCAGCCCACATGACCGCACTGCGCGCAGCGCCGCAGGTGGAACCACCAGCCGCCCACCTCGTCGCATTCGACGCAGCCCGCGCCGCTCGGCGGGACGCCGGGGTCGATTCCGTCCGTGGTCATGAGGCCTCCTGAGGGGCGTCGGTTTCGGCGGCGGTGAGCGGGAGGAAGACCTGGAAGCGGGTGTCGCCGGGCTCGGAGTGGACCTCCAGATGCCCGTGGTGCTTGTTCACGACGATGCGCCAGGAGATGTCGAGCCCCAGTCCGGTGCCCTCGCCGACCGGCTTCGTCGTGAAGAACGGGTCGAAGATCCTGCCGCGGATCTCCTCGGGCACGCCGGGCCCGGTGTCACGGAACTCGACGAGCAGCTGGTCCCGTTCGAGCGCGGTGCGCACGGTCAGCACGCCCTCGCCGCCCATCGCGGAGGCCGCGTTGTCGATGAGGTTCGTCCACACCTGGTTCAACTCGCCCGGGTAGGCGGGGATCCTGGGCACGGCACGGTCGTACTCCTTGACGATCCTGATGCCGGAGCCGATCTTCCCGGCGAGCATCATCAGCGTGCTGTCCAGCAGTTCGTGCACATCGGCGACCTGGTAGGGCGCCCGGTCGAGCTGGGAGTACTGCTTGGCCGCGTTCACGAGATTCGAGACCCGGGTCGTGGAGTCCTCGATCTCGTTCATCAACAACTCGGTCTCCACCGTGTAGTTGAGCCACCTGATCGCGCCTTCGAGCGTCCCCTCGTCCACGGCCGCCGCGACCTGGTCCAGCCAGTCGGTGTCGAGGCCCGCCTGCACGAACGTCGGCGCGAGCTGCCAGCCGCCCGCGATGCCGTGGTCTTCGAGCCAGTCGCCGAGCGCGTCCTCCCGGTCGGATGCTTCGAGCGGGCTCAAGGGCGTGGCCTTGGCGACCTGTTCGGCGGTGCGCTCCTGAATCTCGACGAGCGTCTCCAGGGCGGCGCGCGCGTACGGGCCCGTCGCGATCATGCCGAGTTTGTGCCGCATCCCGGCCACCCGGTCGCGCAGCGCGGACGTGGCCCGTACGGCCGCCGCGGCCGGGTTGTTGAGCTCGTGCGTCAGCCCGGCGGACAACGAGCCGAGCGCCAGGAGCCGCTCGCGCTGCCCGATGGTCCGCTGGGTGTTCTGGCTGCCGAAGAACAGCCCTTCCAGCAGATGCACGGCCATCGGGAACCACTCCCGCAGGACCGCGGCGAACGTCTCGGCGGGCAGGATGAAGAACCGCGACGGCTCGGTCACCCGCAGGGAACCCTTGTACCGGGCGTCGTCCGGCACGGCCAGATAGGCCTGCATGGCCCCCGCGTACACCCCGCGCTGGGAGGTGCGGCTGATCTCGACGTCGTCCTCGCCGACCCGCCGCGACATCACCAGCGTGCCTTCGAGAAGGACGAAGAAGCAGGTGGCCGGCTCGCCCTCCTCGTACACATAGCCGGGCTCGAACTTCTCGACGCGGCCCTCGCTGCACAGCCGCCCGAGCTGTTCCGGCTCCAGCTTCTCGAACAGGAACAGTGTGCTGAGTTCCGCCGCGTCGCACGGCATCGGCTGCCCGCTCACGACTGCTCCAGATACCTGTGGACGAGCATCACGGCCATGGCTCCCTCTCCGACGGCGGAGGCGACACGTTTCGCGGACTCGGCCCGGGCGTCACCCGCCACGAACACCCCGGGCACATTGGTCTCCAGGTGGTACGGCGCCCGGTCCAACTCCCAGTCCGGCGGCGGCTGCCCGCCGACGGCCAGGTCGGGTCCGGTGACGATGAACCCGCGTTCGTCCCTGAGCACGGTGCCGTCCAGCCAGTCGGTCAGCGGGGCCGCGCCGATGAACACGAACATCCACTGCGCGTCGACGAGTTCGGTGTGCCCGCTCTCGATGTCCCGCAGGGTCAGCTGCTCCAAGTGGTCGGAGCCGTGCGCCGCCTCGACGACCGTCCCCGTACGCACGGAGATGTTGGGCGCGTCCGTGATCTGCCCGATCAGGTAGTGCGACATCGACGAGGACAGAGAAGAACCGCGCACCAGCAGGGTGACCGACTTCGCGCCCCTGGACAGGTACATCGCGGCCTGGCCCGCGGAGTTCGCGCCGCCCACGATGTAGACGTCGTGTCCCTGGCACGAGGCCGCCTCGGTCAGCGCCGACCCGTAGTACACCCCGCACCCGGTCAGGTCCTCCGTGCCCGGCGCCTGCAACTGCCGGTACGACACGCCGGTCGCCAGGATCACGCAGTGCGCGGCGATCGCGGAACCGTCCGAGAACCGCACGGTCCGCGAGGATCCGTTGACCTCCAGACCGGTCACCTCGCGCGCGGTGAGGATCTCGGCGCCGAACTTCGACGCCTGCCGCCGTGCCCGGTCGGTGAGCTGCGCCCCGGACACACCGTCCGGGAAGCCCAGGTAGTTCTCGATCCGTGAGCTCTGGCCGGCCTGTCCGCCGGTCGCGGAACGCTCCACGAGCACGGTCCGCAGCCCTTCCGAGGCCCCGTACACCGCGGAGCCCAGCCCGGCGGGTCCGCCGCCGATGACGACGAGGTCGTAGAAGTCCGCCGCCGGGGTCGTTGCCAGCCCCACCTGGGCGGCCAGCTCCGGGTCGTCGGGCTCGACCAGCACGGCCCCGTCCGCGGTGATCACGAGCGGCAGCCGCTCCCCGTCCTGATCCGCGCAGGCCAGCAGCCGCTTGCCCTCCGGCTCGTCCGAGGAGTACCAGCGGTACGGCACCTGGTTGCGGGCCAGGAACTCCCGGACGTCCGACGAGCGCGCCGACCAGCGGTGCCCGACGACCTTCGTGATCGGGACCGCCCGGTGGTCGGAGGTCCGCCAGGCGTCCAGGAGGTCGTCCAGGACGGGATAGAGCTTCTCCTCGGGCGGGTCCCAGGGCTTGAGCAGATAGTGGTCGAGGTCGACGACGTTGATCGCGTCGATGGCCGCGTTCGTGTCCGCGTAGGCGGTCAGCAGCACCCGCCGCGCGCCCGGGTACACGTCCAGGGCCTGCTCCAGGAACTCGATGCCGTTCATCTGGGGCATCCGGTAGTCCGCCAGGATCACCGCGACGAGATCACCGCGCAGCTTCAGCTCCCGCAGGGCCTCCAGGGCGCTCTCGCCGGACTCGGCGCGCACGATCCGGTATCCCTCGCCATAGCGTCGCCGCAGGTCACGGGCCACGGCACGCGAAACTCCAGGGTCGTCGTCCACGGTGAGGATGACGGTCCGTGCTGCGTCCGTGCCCTGTGCCATTCGTCTCCCACCCCGAGCGGTCGGCGTCCCGGGGCGGCCTGTCTGCGGTACCGCCCCCAGTGCATGCCCATCGTATGTTCGATCGTCCTGCTTCGCTCCGAAACCGGGAGGTACCGCACGGTCGGCGCCCGCCGGGGTGTCGTACGGCCGGGCAGGGGCACCCGGGGACGGGAGGCAATGATGAACGCAAGTACGTTGACGCGAGGCGGCCGGGCAGGGAAACGAAAGGCCGCCCCGGCGATCGAGGGCGCGGCCCGGGCAGGTTTCACCGCACGCGGTGTCATCTACCTGCTCGTGGGCCTGCTGGCGCTGCAGATCGCCTTCGGCGGCAGCGGGAAGCAGGCAGATCAAGGGGGCGCCCTCCAGGAGGTGGCCGAGAAGCCCTTCGGTGGGGTCATGCTCTGGGCGCTCGGCATCGGTCTTGTCGGTATGGCGCTCTGGCGGCTGTCCGAGGCGGTCTTCGGCGCCGCGGGCCCCGACGGCGGCAAGGCGAAGAAGAGGCTGGCGTCGGCCGCACGAGCCGTGTTCTACGGCTTCGTCGCCTACACCGTGCTCTCCTTCGCCGCCGGTACCGGAGGGAGCGGATCGAGCGACGGCAAGTCCCGGGACGCGACGGCCAGGGCCATGGACCTGCCCGCGGGACAGTGGCTCGTGGCCGCGGCCGGCGTGGGCATCCTCTGCGCGGGTGTGTGGATGGTGGTGCAGGCCGCGCGCCGGAAGTACCACAAGCACATGAGGCTCGGTGAGATGTCGCACCGGGTGCGCCGGACGGTCGACGTGACGGGCGTCGGCGGCGGTGTGGCCCGCGGTCTGGTGTTCGCCGTCGCCGGAGGCTTCGCGCTCCGGGCCGCCGTGGAGTACGAACCGGACAAGGCCAAGGGCATGGACGACACCCTGCGCTCGTTCACCGAGACCCCGGTGGGGCCGTGGCTGCTGGTGCTCATCGCCGTCGGTCTGATGCTCTTCGGGCTGTTCTCGTTCGCCATGGCCAGGTACCGCAAGGTCTGACCCGTCACACGGACGTTGCCCCGGATCCCGTCGGATCCGGGGCAACGGACGTGTCAGCGGGGCAGACCGCCGGGCGCGGTCGCCCAGTCGGTGTCCGGCTCCCGCGAGAGTCCGAACGTGAGGTTGCCGCCGCCGCGCAGGAAGCGGGCATCCGTCCAGGAGCGGTCGTACGTACGGCCGTTGAGCCGGACACCGCTCACGTACGGATGACCGGCGTCGGCCGAGGGCGCGTCGATGACGATGTCACCGCCGCCCGGCCGGTCGACCACGGCGTACGGGAAGAGCGGGGCGCCAAGCAGCAGGTTGCCGCTGCCCGGGGTCTGCGGATAGAGGCCGAGGGCGGAGAAGACGTACCAGGCGGACATGGTCCCGAGGTCGTCGTTGCCGGGCAGCCCGGCCGGTCCGGTCCCGTAGACGGTGTCGAGGATCTGCCGGACCGTCGCCTGGGTCTTCCACGGCTGGCCGAGCGCGTTGTAGAGCCAAGGGGCGTGGATACCGGGCTCGTTGGTCGGGTCGTACCGCAGGGCGTCACCGCCCTTCACCGACCAGGAGCCGTCGGGCTTGTGGAAGAAGCCGTCCAGTCGGCGCGCGGTCGTGTCGCGTCCGCCCATCGCCTCGGCGAGGCCCTGGACGTCCTGCGGCACCATCCACGTGTACGTGGCGCTGGTGCCCTGTGCGAACCCGCGGTCGCTGCCCGGGCTGAACGGCGTGACCCAGGACCCGTCGAGGTTGCGCGCCTGGATGTAGCCCGTGGTGCCCGCGCCGTCGGTGGCCCCCGGGTTGAAGACGTTGCGCCACCAGCCGCCCCGCTCGGCGAACGAGGCGGCCTGCTCGTCGAGGCCAAGCAGCTTGGCCCAGCGGCCCAGCGCGTCGTCGGCGACCGAGTCCTCCAGGGTCTCGGCGGCGCCGCCCCAGCAGTGGCAGACGTCCTGCGCGGCGTACTGCGAGGTCAAGTACTGGGCGAGGTTGGGCCGTTGGCCGGTGCACTGGCCCGGGCAGCCCGCGTCGGAGAGCCCGTCGGGGTGCGGCACGGTGGCCTGGCGGGCCAGGGAGTCGAAGGCGCCGCGGTAGTCGAAGTTGCGGACCCCCATGGCGTAGAAGGTGGCGAGCGTGGCCGCCGTCGGATCGCCGGTCATCACATGGGTCGGCCCGTTGATGTGCACCCAGCGGTCCCACACCCCGCCGTTCTGCCGTGCGAAGTTGTACAGGGACTGCGCGAAGTCCCCGGCGATCCGCGGCTTCAGCAGGGCGAGCAGCTGTATCTGCGCCCGGTACTGGTCCCAGCCCGAGAAGTTGCTGTACTGCGCCCCCTGCCCGCGCTCGACGCGATGTGCCTTGCCGTCCATGCCCGGATAGCGGCCGTCGGTGTCGCTGACCAGGTTGGGCTGCATGAGCGAGTGGTAGAGCGCGGTGTAGAAGGCGGTGCGCTGGGCCGTACTGCCGCCGCCGACGCGCACGGACCGCAGCTCCCGGTCCCAGGCCCGCGTCCCGGCCGCGGCCACCTGGTCGACGCTCGACCTCGGCGCGATCTCCTCGCGGAGGTTGGCCTCGGCGCCCGCCTTGCTTACGTACGAGATCCCGAGCCGCATGCGGACATCGTTGTCAGAGCTGGTGTCGAAGCCGACCCAGCCACCGGAGCCGCGGCCCGCGCGGTCGGCGCCCGTGGCGTATCCCTCGCCGCCTCCGCCCGAGGTGGCACCGGGTGAGAGGGTGCCGTCCTTCCACGTGCCCGTGGTCGAGAACGCGCGGTCGAACGAGGCGCTGAAGTAGAGCCGGTAGTAGCTCTTGCGGTTGTTGACGCCGCCGTTGGCGCGCCGCCCGCAGAACGCGCCGGTCAGCACCCAGCCGCTCACCTTGCGCTTGGCCCGGTCGATCTCGACGTGGGCGTCCTCGCTGCCGTTCAGCGAGTTGGAGACCCGGAAGAGCAGGTTGGCGGGCTTGTCGGCGGGAAACGTGAAGTCGGCGACGCCGGCCCGCTCGGAAACGGCGAGGTCGGCGCGGGCACCGGAGTCGAGCCCGACGGAGTAGCGGCCCGGCACGGCCCGCTCGTCGGCGTGCGAGAAGTTCGCGGCGTACACGGAGTCCGTGGTGTCGGCCGACGGCGACGAGGTGACGTCCCCGACGAACGGCATGATCGGTACGTCGCCCGCGGCCCCCGGGTTGCAGCCCGCGCCGTTCACGTGCGTGAGACTCAGCCCGCGCAGCCGGGTCGCGTTGTACTCGTAGCCGTTGGCGGCGCCCGTGCTCGTCTGGTCGCCCCGGGTGCTGGTCGGAGACCAGGCGATCATGCCGTACGGGAGGGTGGCACCCGGATAGGTGTTGCCTCCGTTCGTCGTGCCGATGAGCGGATCGACGTACGCCGTGGGGTGGGCCGGAGTGTCGGGGGCGCCGGCCGCGGAGGAGACCGGGCCGGGCAGTGCGGCGGCGAGCGCGGTGGTCAGCGCGAGCGCGGCGGCTCTTCTGCCGAACCTCCGCGCCACACCTGTGGATCCGAGGACCATGTAACGGAACCTTCCGTCAGGACGGACAGCGGGCCCCGGCTGCCCGTCGGGGATCCGGGTCCGCGAAATGCCGCCGAGCGTAGGCCGCCCGGACGCGGGATGGAACGACAGAGGTGGCAGCCCTGGTGAACGGGTGGTGAATCCGGGGCACTTGGGGCCGGTCGGAGCCGGTCGGCGATCGGCCGGGCGGTGCTGAAGCGGACGCCGAGGGGCTCCGCCACCTGACCGGTGACGGAGCCCGTCGAGCCGTGCCCTGGAGCCTTGCGGGTCAGGCCGTGTGGAGCGTGAGGCCGTACCGGCTGAGGATCTCGTTGATGGGCTGGTACCAGGTCTCACCGCCGCCGGAGCAGTTGCCCCAGCCGCCGGAGGTGACGCCCTGCGCCTGGTCGCCGCTGATGAAGGAACCGCCGGAGTCGCCCGGTTCCGCGCAGACGCTGGTCTTGGTCATCTGATGCACCGCGCCCTGGCTGTAGTTGACGGTCTCGTTCTTGGCGAGGACCGTGCCGCAGTGCCAGTGCGTGGTCGACCCCGACCGGCAGATGGACGAACCGACGGGCGCCTCGTTGGACCCGCGGACGAGGCGGTCCGAGATGGTGCCCCAGCCGAGCACGACCGGCACGGTCCACCAGCCGCTTCCGACGTTGACCCAGGCGTAGTCGTTGCCCGGGAACGAGGAGCCCTGGATGTTGCCTATGTAGGAGCGGTCCCAACCGCTGACGCCCTGTCCCGCTCCGCCGCAGTGGCCCGCGGTGACGAAGCCGCCGTGCACCGAGAAGCCGATGGAACAGCGGACGTTGCCGGTGTAGAAGGGGTCGCCGCCGACGGTCCCGGCGGCGAAGGTCTCAGGTGCCGAGGCGGCCTCTTCGACCTTGACGGGACCCGCCGCACGGGCCTTCGAGAGGAACGTGCGGACATCGTTGTCAGCTCGCTGCGCGGCGACGACGGCCACGACGACCGAGCTCGCCTTGGCGTCGACGTACCAGTTGCTGACGCCCTCGGGCGCTGCCAGCTTGTCGATGCGCGCCTTCGCCGCGTCGAGCTGCTTCGCGCTGTGCTTGACGGTACGGACGGTCGCGCCGGTCTTCCGTACGGAGTTGACGGCGGCGTCGGAGGCGCCGGCCGTGACGGCGACGGTCAGCTTCCCGCTCTTGGCATCGAACCAGGAACCGCCGTACGCGGCTCCCGCCGCGCGCCGCGCCTGCGACTCGACGGCCGTCGCGGTCTTCTCGGCCGCGAGCCGTGCTTCGGCCTGGGTCTTCGTCAGGCCGAAGTCGCGCTGCATGGCGTCGAGGAGACCGGCGGAGGCCGGAGCGCCGGAGGTGCGGGTGGGTTCGGGGGCGCCGGCGGCAGAGGCGGGTCCGGCGGCGAAGGTTGCCCAGGCGCCGACGATGAGGAGTGCGGACAGGCCTGTGCGCATGGTTGTGGTGCGTCTCAAGGCAGTAGCCCTTCGTTGTTCCGGCGTGGTGGGGGAGGAACAGCTGAACTGTGAGAGCGCTCTCAGTGCATGGCGGGGCAGAGCCTAGCGGCGTTTCATGGTCAGGTACATACCAAAATTGGTGCTCTCTTTACCGGAACTGTTGAGGCGCCTGTCGTGTCCGGGGGCGCGGCGGTCCTGACCGCCGCGCCCCGCCCCCGCTGCCACCGAACTCCCCGAAGGGCGCGGCCCGTTCTCAGGACGCGCTACAGGAACCCACCGAAGGGGCCGAGGAACTGCCGTTCTTCATGACCGTGAACCCGAAGCTCGTCGACGCTCCGGCGGCCAGACTGCCGTTGCCGTTCGGCCTCATGGTCATGACGTTGCCGCTGGAGTCCCAGCTCGGTGTGCCGTTCCAGGTCGTGGAGACCTTCTGCGGGGAGGTCACCGTGACGGCCACCGTCCAGGTGCTGATCGCCGAACCACCCGCGGTCACGGTCACCCTGCCGTTGTAGCGGTCGCTCCAGTCGTCCGTCCTGCTGTACGACACCGTGCAGGAGGCGCCGCCACCGCCGCCGCCCGAGCCGGTGCCGCCGAGTGCGGTGAGGACGGCGTTGTAGGCGGCCTTCTTGCTGTAGTTGTTGTCGAACAGCAGCGGAGTGCCACTGGCTCGCCACGAGTACTTGTCGGTGACACCCCAGACGGTGATGCCCGTACAACGGGACACGCCCAGACAGGCGTTGACCACATTGGTGTAGCTGCCGGCCTGTGCCGTACCGGAGCCCTCGATGTCGAGCTCGGTGATCTGTACGTCGACACCGAGGTCGGCGAAGCGCTGCAGGTTCGCGCGGTAGTCGCCGGGCACCGGGGACGCGCTGTTGAAGTGGGACTGGAAGCCCACGCAGTCGATGGGCACACCGCGCGCCTTGAAGTCCCGCACCAGGTTGTAGACGGCGTTGCTCTTCGCGTTGACCCCGTCGGTGTTGTAGTCGTTGTAGCAGAGCTTGGCCGCGGGATCGGCGGCCCGCGCGGTGCGGAAGGCCTCCTCGATGAAGCCGTTGCCGAGCTTGTCCTGGAAGGGCGAACTGCGCCGGGCGCCGCTACTGCCGTCCTGGAAGGCCTCGTTGACGACGTCCCAGGAGTGGATCTTTCCCTTGTAGTGCTGCATGACCTGCGTGATGTGGTTGTTCATCGCCGTCCTGAGGTCGGCGGCGGCGAGCCCGCCGACCCAGCCGGGCAGTTGGGAGTGCCACACAAGGGTGTGCCCGCGGACCTTCATGCCCCTGCTCTGGGCATGGCTGACGATCTGGTCCGCGGCGCCGTAGGTGAAGGAGTTGCGGGTCCCCTCGACCGCGTCCCACTTCATCTCGTTCTCCGGAGTCACCGAGTTGAACTCCGTGTTGAGCGTCGAGGCGTACGGGGCCTCGCCCAGGTGGTTGGCCGCGACCGCGGCGCCGAAGTAGCGGCCCTTCTCCGCCGCCGCGGCGCCGAGCGTGCCGGCGGCCTCGGCCGTCCCCGCGAGTGCGGTGACACCGGCTGCGGCGAGCAGGCTCGCCATGCCGATCACCAGGGCTCTTCGGGTGCGGGACTGCCGGGGCGGAGGCGTGGCCGTGGGACCTGATGACGTGCGGGTGATCATGTCGTCCCTTTCTGTCGTTTCGAAAGTTTCGAGCATGTTTCCGATTGGCTGCGCAGACCTTACGGCTGGCCTCAGGAGGCGTCAACGCCCCGTGCTGGCACGGATTTCGGATGGCTCAAGATGATCGGGCCGCCCCGCGAGTCTCGTCATGTCCCTTGCCGAGCAACCAGGTTCTGTCTACATTCCGCACAACAGTCGCCATCGTCAGCGAATGTTTCGAAGAGAGAGGTTCAGGAGGACACAGGAGGACAACCGAGTGATTCTGCGTCACCGATCGAACCGACCTGACGAGTTCCTCACATGTACGGGTCAAGGTCGACGCATGATCACACCCACACACGGTGCCGTGCTCCGCCCCGTCGCCGTTCTGGCCGTCTCTCTCGTCCTCGTCGGCTGCGGAGGCGGAACGGTGGCGACGTCGGATCAGAGGCCCGGCACGACTTCGGTGAACGGCAGTGCGGGAGCCTCACCCACCCCCGCACCCCGCGTCGCCCTGAGCGTGGCACCGCAGCAGCTGCCCGGCCTGGGCTCGAAGACGTGGGCCAAGGTGCCCCCGAAGACCCGTCAGGCCCTGGTGGTGACAGGCCGGGGCAAGAACTCGTCGACCTCCACCGCGGTGCTGTACGAGCGCACGGAGTCCGGCTGGCACGCCGGGGCCAGCTGGCCCGCGCACAACGCGTTCAAGGGCTGGACCGACCACCACCGGGCCGGAGACCTCCGCTCACCCATCGGTGTCTACCCGCTCACGGACGCGGGCGGCCTGCGCCCCGACCCGGGCACGAGCCTTCCGTACGACCAGTCCGGCGGCTTCAGCATCGGCGGCACGGGATTCGAGGGTGAGCCCCTGGCCGGCTCGTTCGACTACGTGGTCGCCATCAACTACAACCGCCAGGCCGGCACCACGCCGCTGGACTGGACCCGCCCCCTCGGAGCCGGCCGCGGCGGCGGCATCTGGCTGCACGTCGACCACGGCGGCCCCACCCAGGGCTGTGTCAGCCTCCGGAAGAAACACATGAAGGAACTCCTGCGCGCCCTCGACCCCGACCGCGATCCCGTGATCGTCATGGGCAACGCTGCCGCGCTCAGACGATGAGCAGCGCCGCCGGGCAAGCACTAGCAGGCGGTTGTGAGGAAGATGTCAGGGCGTGGGAAGCCCCTCACCCACGGTCCCGCCACGGCCCGGGGCGCTTAGCATCGGCCCCGTGTGCGCACATGTGATGGTTGCCGAGGACGACGAGAAGCAGGCGGAGCTGATACGCCGTTCCCTGCTGAGCGAGGGCCACACCGCCACCGTGGTCCACGACGGCGGGGCCGCCCTGGAGGCGGCCCGGCAGCGTCGGCCCGACCTCGTCGTCCTGGACCTGATGCTTCCGGTGATCGACGGCTTCGGCGTATGCCGTGCGCTGCGCCAGGACGACGACATCCCCGTCCTCATGCTCACCGCACGCTCCACGGAGGAGGACGTGCTGCTCGGCCTCGAACTCGGTGCGGACGACTACATGACCAAGCCGTACAGCCCGCGCGAACTCATGGCCCGCATCCGCACCGTCCTGCGCCGGAGCGGACGGCAGGCCGCCGGGCACCGCGAGGACCCGGTCGTACGGGCCGCCGGGATCGCCGTGGATCCCGTACGGCACGAGGTGGTGTGCGACGGATCGCCGGTGGTCTGCACGCCGGCCGAGTACGAGATCCTCCTGGCCATGGTGGCCGAGCCGGAACGGGTCTTCTCCCGGCAGCAGTTGCTGCACCGCACCCGGGGCATCGACCGGGCCTCGACCGAACGGGCGGTCGACGTGCACATCATGAACCTGCGCAAGAAGATCGAGGCGGATCCGCGCAGACCGGTGCGGCTGCTCACCGTCTTCGGCGTGGGCTACAAGCTCAGCGGGGACCGCTGATGACCCGCCCGATACCGCTGCGCAAGAGGCTGCTGGTCCGGCTGCTGATCACGTCGGTGCTGATCGCCATCTGTTCCGTGGCGGCGACGGCCTGGCTGGCGGTGGAGACCACGACCCGGGCGATCCAGGAGGAGCAGGGGCAGGTACTGACCGAGGACATGGACATCCTGCGGCAGTTGAGCGGATACGCGGCCACCCATCGCGACTGGTCCGGCGTCGGGCAGACCGTTCGCGCGCTGTCGGACCGGACCGGGCGGCGCATCGCCCTGACGGCTCCGGACCGTACGCCGATCGCGGACTCCGAGACGCGGAACACGGCGTTGCCGCCCAGGGCCGCCGCCGCGGTCGATCCCCTGCACACCGACACCTTCACCGAGCCCGGAGCGCAGCGGACCGGCATCGACCCGCGCGCGGTGGGCCCGTTCCGGCTGCCGCGCGCCGAGCGCGAGCGCGTACGGCTGCTGGCCGAGAAGCGCCGGGCCTGCTTCTCGAACAACGGCGTCCAGACCCGCATCACGCAAATGCCCAGCGGCCGCTCCGTCCTCACCGACGAGGAGGGCACGGTGGACGGAGGCCAGGTACCGACGCCGTGCGCCGACGGCGTGCTCAACACCCCGACCGCGACGGAGGAGAAGGCCCTGGCGGAACTCAACACGTACGCCGGGGACTGCCTGAAGCACGTCGGCGGGAAATTCCCCTCGCTCTTCGCCGCCACGGTCGACTTCGCGGACCGGTCCATGCTCACGCGCTACGTCGGCGGGAAAGCGGAGACGGGCATCGACACCACCCGTGACCAGGACAAGAAGGCGCAGGAGTGCGTCGACAGTGCCCGGCGTCAGCAACTGGAGCCCTACGTCGCGCCGGCCGCGGAACTGTTCCTCGGCCGCGGCGACAGCGCCGTCCCGCACTTCGACATGTCGGCCGCCAACAAGGCCAAGGTCACGGGTGTCGCCGGCCTCGTCCTCGCTCTCACGGTGGCCGTGACGGTGCTGGTCGCCACCCGGCTCGTACGGCCGCTGCGCGCGCTGACGCACGCCGCCCAGCAGCCGCCGGAGCAGCATGTACGCGTACCCGTGACCACCCAGGACGAGACGGGCATCCTGGCCGTCGCGTTCAACGACCTGGCCGATCGCCGTGAACGCATGGAGGCGCAGCGCAAGGCGATGGTCGCCGACATCGCCCATGAACTGCGCACCCCGCTCACCAACATCCGCGGCTGGCTGGAGGTGACCCGCGACGGCGTCGTCGACCCCGACCCCGAACTGCTCGCCTCCCTGCACGACGAGGCGGTCGTCCTCCAGCGAGTCATCGACGACCTCCAGGACCTCGCGGCAGCCGACGCGGGCACACTCAGGCTGCACCGCGAGCCGGTCCGCGCCGACGAACTGCTGGAACAGGTCGTCGCGGCACACCGGGTGGCGGCCGAGGCGGCGGGAGTCCGGCTGCACACGGCCGTGGCCGCCTCAAAGGGCTCGGACGGCGCGGACGGCTCGCACGGCTTGCATGGCTCGGACGGTTCCGACGGTTCCGACGGCACACCTTGGCTCGACGCGGATCCCGTCCGGATGCGGCAGGCGCTGGGCAACCTGGTCTCGAACGCGATTCGCCACACGCCGGCCGACGGCACGATCACGCTCTCCTCCCGCCGCCACGACGACGAGGTCGTCTTCGAAGTGGCCGACACCGGCAGCGGGATCGCCCCGGAGGACCTGCCCAGCGTCTTCGAACGGTTCTGGCGGGCGGAGAAGTCCCGAAGCCGGCGAACCGGCGGCAGTGGCCTGGGTCTGTCGATCGTGCGTCAACTCGTCACGGCCCACGGCGGTACGGTGACGGTCACCAGCGAACTCGGCAGCGGATCGGTCTTCACCCTGAGGCTCCCCGACGCCCACTGACCGGTGGTTCGGCATCCGTTGGCTGGTGGTTCCGGTACCAGGATCCGCGGTCCTGCACACAACAGTGATCTGGTTGCTCCGGCACCGTTGGCGCAGTGTTGCCCCATGAACACCACCAAGCACCCGGAGGTCAGGATCCGCGTGACGCCTCTGCGTCGCCTCAGGGGTGACGCATACGTCCCGCGCACCGTTCGAGCAGTTCCCGCACAGGCCGACGATGAGGCCCCGCGTGTACGGAGCCGGGAACGGCCCACGCGAACGGACGGCGGCCGTCGTCCCGCATGTGACTGAGCGTCGGCACGGCCGGTTGGCCCGGCTCTCTCAGCCGGGCCGGTTCTGATGGGGCCGCTCGCCCGGCTCCGTCAGCCGTCCACGGCATGCACGCCCGGGGTCAGGATCTCGTCCAGCACCTTGCGTACGGCCTCATAGGCCTGACCCCGCACATCGGCGTCGCGTGAGCCGCCGGGATCGCCCCGCCTGAGGTCGTCGCTCCGCGCCTTCCACGTCTCCTCCTCCCGCTCGGCCCAGGCGCGAGCACGCTGGATACGGCGCAGGAGTTCGTCGGAGTCCACGACATCAGCCATGGCATACGGATACCCGCTGGAGCGGTTTCGACAGCTCGTGGGCCCCACCGATCCGGGTGAGGCCCGTAGGCCCCCGCCCGCACCACCCGGTTGTCGTCCCGGCGGGGTGTCCGCGTCACCGCGGCGCACCCCGCCGGTGTGCGACTACTCCGTCGGCGCCGGGACGCTCGGCAGAGCGGGCAGACCGCCGCCGAGGAGCCCCGTCAGCACGCCGATCACGTTCGACAGCACCTTCGGCACCTCGGCGACCACTCCGCCCACATCGAGGGAGGTCAGAGCCGAGAGCAGCCCGCCGAGTGATTCCTGAAGCCCTGCCACCGCGTCCGACACCGGGTCGGCCGCGGCCAGCTCGGTGGGACGGTCCACGGTCTCCAGCCGCTCCTCGACGGACGCGGTCGCCTCGGTGACGGCCTGGCCGTGCTCGGCCGCCTCGTCCGCGTCGAGCGGTTCGTGATCCCGGTCGGCGAGGGGGATGAGCGCGTCCAGGAGAGGCCTCAGGACGTCTCCGTGATCCGCCGCCTCCAGGGCGTGGATCCGCTCCAAGGCCGTGTCGGCCGCGTCGGCGGACAGCGGGGCCACCGCGACGGGGCTGCCCACGGACCCCGTGGACACGTCGGAGGCGGCAGTGGCCGTAGCGACCGGCCCGCAGACGAGAGCGGCACAGACGAGGGGCGGGAGAAGGAGCCCGCGGGATACCAGGGCGCGCATACCGGTTCCTTTCGAGGACGGCAGTATCTGGGCCCCACCGTGTGAAACCAGCCGACCCACCGCAACCGATCACACACCGACAGTGAGCTCCCGCCGCACGCCCACCAGGGCGCCGACCTGCGCCTTTCTTCTGTACGCGCCTGACTCCCCAGGGACCGGCCCGTACCGCCGTCGGGGTACGGCGGTGCCGGAAGGGCCCGATCCGGGACCGGTCAGATCGCTTCGCGGTAGAGGACCAGGTGCTCGTGGTAGAGCACTCCGTCGCGGACATCGCCCGTGGCGGTGAATCCGGTGTCGTCGACGTAGTCGATGTGGTTGCCGGTCACGGTGTAGCTGCCGGTGTACGCGCTCCGCCGGGCGCCGCGGGCCTCGTCGTACCGTCCGTCGGGCAGCAGTTCCTGGCGGATGTAGCCGTCTGCGGTCACCCACATCCCGACGTACGGGTGCGGGGCGCGGGACGTGTCGTCGTTCGTGCTCGTTCTCGTGGTCATGGCTCCACGGTCGCCCCGGCGGCGCGGGCCGACCAGGCTGCCGTCCTCCCAGGTGGACGCCTCCTGGGAGCCGCACACCCAGGGTCAGCGCTCCAGCAGGTCCAGCAGATCCGCGAGCGGCAGCGGCTTGGCCAGGTGGGCGTCGAATCCGGCCTCGTGGGCCAGCGTCCGGTCGGTGCCCCGGCTGAAGCCCGAGACCGCGATGAGGCGCAGCCCGGCGCCGTGCGGACGGGACCGTACGGCACGGGCGACCGTGTAGCCGTCCATGTCGGGCAGCCCGAGATCGCACAGCACGACGTCGAAGAGGCCGGCCTCGGTGGCCGTGACGGCGTCGGCGCCCGTGTGGACGACCGTGACGTGGTGCCCCTGGCGCTCCAGCAGCGCGCGGTAGGTCGCGGCGAGGTCCGTGTTGTCCTCGACGATCAGGATGACCAGCTGCCGCTGCGCACGGCCGGTGGACGCGGGGCGGGCCGGCCGCGGGGCGTCCGGGGCCGCCGTCGGCAGCAGCACGCCGAACGAGGCGCCCTTGTCCGGCCCGTCGCTGTGCGCGGAGATCCGGCCGCCGTGGAGTTCGACGATGGTGCGGGCTACCGCGAGCCCGAGTCCGAGCCCCTCGGGAGTGTGCGGCCCGGCGGGAGCCGCCCGCATGAACACCCCGAACAGCTCCTCGGCCTGCCCGGGGTCGAAACCGATCCCGTCGTCCCTGACCGTGAGCTGCGCCTGCCCGTCCACGGTCGCCAGGCACACGTCCGTACGGCCGCCCGGCAGCGTGTACTTGAGCGCGTTGGACAGGAGGTTCGTCAGCACCTGGGCGAGCCGCAGCCGGTCTCCGTCGACGAGCACGGGACCGTCGGGCAGCCGGAGGTCGAGGGCCCGCCCCTCGTGGCCGAACAGGCCGCGCATGTCGGCGCAGGCGCTCTCGACGGCCGACCTCAGATCCATCCGCTCGGGCACCAGCTCCAGACGGCCGGTCAGCGCGCGCGTGCCGTCCAGCAGGTCGTTGCTCATCCTGGCCAGGATGCCGAGCTGCCGCTCCAGGACGGAGAGCGCCGGATGGCCGCCGGGCAGGTCGAGCGCCAGCAGCTCGGTCGCCGCGGTGGCGGCGGCCAGCGGATTGCGCAGCTCGTGCGAGAGCGTCGCGATGAAACGGTCCTTGGCCCGCTGCTCCTCCTGCAACTGCCGCCCGGCGGCGTCGAGTTCGCCGTTCACCCGGCGCAACTGCTCGTTGACCTCACGGATCTCCCGCGCGCGGACGAACAGGTCGATCTCCATGCCCTCCGCGCGCATCTGCGCCTCGGCGGCTGCCCGCTCGCGTTCGTGCCCGGCCCGGCGCAGCCGTACGAACTCGGTGACGTCCTCGACCCGGTGGATGATGTGCGTCACCCGGTCGTCGGCGTCCAGGACCGGTGTGTTGACCGGGCTCCAGTAGCGCTCGGCGAAACCGCCCTCGTCGCCCGTCGGGATGTCGTACCGCTGCAGCGCCATCGTGTCCGTGCGGCCCGTGCCCACCACCGTCTCCAGCGAGCGGCGCAGGTTGGTGACGCCGTCGGCCGAGGGGTCCTCGGGGTTGTCGGGGAACACCTCGAAGATGGGACGCCCGACAATGCTCCGCCGGGTGCCCGTGGCCGTCAGATAGGCGCGGTTGACCTCGACGATCGTGAAGTCCGGGGCGAGGATGAGCAGCGGGGAGAGCGTGGAGTCGAAGAGGCGCCGGAAGTCCGGGACGGGCTTCGGGGTGCTGGACGGACGGCTCGTGGACATGGCGGCCCTCACGGATCGAGACGGTATCCATAGCCACGCACCGTGGTGATCCGCGGTGCGGGCGCCGGGAGTCGGGAGAGTTTGCCGCGCAGCCGGTACACGTGCTCGATGACCGTCGCGGACTGCTGCCAGGACGCTCCCCAGATCAGCTCCAGCAACTGCTCGGCGGAGAAGACCCGGCCGGGGGAGCGCGCGAGGGCTTCCAGGAGGGCGTACTCCTTGGGGCGCAGGTTCAGCAGGACACCCGTCCCGCTCGCCTGGCGCGCGGCGGTGTCGACGCGCAGCGTCCCGACGGCGAGGACGGCCGGCAGCTCGGGCGGCCGGCACCGGCGCAGCACGGCGCCGATACGGGCCACGAGCTCCCGCTGCGAGAACGGCTTGACGAGGTAGTCGTCCGCGCCGATCTCCAGCCCCGCCACCCGGTCCGTCTCGTCCCCGCGACCGCTGACGACTATGACCGGAAGTCGACTGGTCGAGCGCAGCGCTCGCAGCAGTTCGAGACCGCTGCCGTCGGGAAGTCCCAGGTCGAGGACGACCAGATCGATGCCGCCGTCGTGCATGACGGCCTTGCCGGCCCGGGCGTCCATGGCCCACGTGACGGTGAAACCCTCACGCTCCAGATAGGTACGGCACATCAGTGCGAAGTCGGGATCGTCCTCGATCAGCGCGAGGTGTGGACGCACTCGTCATCACCCGGCCCAACTGCCGCCCGCACGTTGTGTCGCTGGTGAGCGGGCGTTGATGCCCCGACCATGTGGCGAAGGTAGAACAGTAAGCACCCACGGTTCAAGGGGGAGCCGCCCGGGGGAGTTCCGGTGCGGGCGCGTGCGGCGCGGGGAGCGCATGACGCCGCACCAGCCCGTGCCGGAACAGGGTTCACAACCGGCCACGGAAACCGCTCTGGTCAGGTCTTCGACGGACCTGCGAGGTCGAGAACGGTTCCGGTGGATCACCTGCCGCTGTCCTCGGCGAGTGTGTGGGCGACGAGCGCGTTGGCATGGCCGTGACCGATGCCGTGCTCGGTTTTGAGCCAGGCCACGAGTTCCATGTGCTTGGTGAGGGGCGAGGAGCGGATGAGGCCCTTCCACTCGGCTATGGGGCGGCCGTACTTCTTCTCGATGGAGGGGAAGTAGCTCGCGGGCCCTTTCACGGTCTCGCTCATGTCGGTGTCCATCCTCTGGTCTGCTGCTTCGAGTGGTGTCGCAGTGTTGGACCGAGGTGGTCACGGAACATCATCGGCGTTCAATAGTGACCTGCGTCACATGTCTCGTGGTGTTCGCCGCGCGTGTCCGCCGATGGCTGGTTAGCGTGGCAAGCCAGAGCCTTCAATGACGAGGGAGTCAGAGCCATGGCCGTACAACCTGAGGGAACACCGTGCTGGGCCGACGCCAGTTTCAGCGATGTCGAGGGTGCCAAGAGCTTCTACGGTGACGTGCTGGGGTGGACGTTCGGCGAGGCGTCGTCGGAGTTCGGGAACTACACACAGGCCTACGCGAACGGCAAGGCGGTGGCCGCGGTCGTGCCGCCGATGCCCGGCGACGAGGGCCCGTCGGCGTGGTGTCTGTACCTCGCGTCGCCGGATGCAGTCGCCACCGCCGAGAAGGTACGCGCCAACGGCGGCCAGGTCCTGATGGAACCGATGAAGGTCGGCGACTTCGGCACCATGCTGCTGGCCCAGGAGCCGAGCGGCGCCGTCTTCGGCGTGTGGCAGGCCGGCGTCCACGAGGGCTTCGAGGCTACGGCCGTGCCGGGCGCCTACTGCTGGGGCGAGTTCTTCTCCCGGGAGACCGAGAAGGTGGACGCCTTCCTCCCCGCCGTCTTCCCCTACCGCGCACAGCAGATGGAGGACGACGCGATCGACTTCAGGATCTTCAACCTCGGCGAGGAGACGGTCCTGGGCCGGATGAAGATGACGGACGAGTTCCCGCCCGAGGTGCCGTCCTACGTCAACGTCTACTTCACGGTCGAGGACTGCGACGCCGCCGTGGCGAAGGCCACCGAACGTGGCGCGATCCTGCGGTTCGGCCCGATGAGCAGCCCCTTCGGACGGTTCGCGGCACTCAGCGACCCCCAGGGCGCGTCGTTCTCCGTGATCGACGTGACCACGACCGAGGGCGAGATGCCGAAGCTGACCGACGTGTCCTGAGCGCGCCTCCGATGCGCACGGGTGAGGCGGGCCCGTCCTGGGACGGGCCCGACCGCGACGACCCGCTACGGCTTGCGGCCGACCGCTCCGTAGGCGTCGACCACCGAACCGGCGGCCTCCGGACGCCACTGGGTGACCTGTACGACGCCGGGTTCGACCAGCTCAAGACCGTCGAAGAATCCGGCGATCTCGTCGACGGCCCGCACGTAGTACGGGACGGCGCCACTGGCGTTGTAGGCGTCCGACGCGGCGATCATGCCCTCGCTGGTGGCGGTGCTGTCGCTGATCACCAGGTAACTGCCCGACGGCAGACCGGCCATGAGGCGCGAGACCAGATCCCGGGCCTGGTCGTACTCGGCGACATGGCCGAGCGTGTTGAGGATCATCAGGGCGACGGGCTTGGAGAAGTCCAGCGTGTGCTCCGCGGCCTTGAGGACAGCCTCGGGCTCGTACAGATTGGCGTCGAGGTACGCCGTCTCGCCCTCGGGCGTGCTGGTGAGCAGCGCGCGGGCGTGGGCGAGGACCAGGGGGTCGTTGTCGACGTACACGATGCGTGCGTCCGGGGCCACGCGCTGGGCGACCTCGTGGGTGTTGTCGGCGGTCGGCAGACCGGTGCCGATGTCCAGGAACTGCCGGATGCCCTGCTCGCCGGCGAGGTGCGTGACAGCGCGCCCGAGGAAGTGGCGGCTCGTGCGCGCCACATCGACCAGGCCGGGGAAGATCTCCTTGATGTGGTCGCCGATCTCACGGTCCACCTCGTAGTGGTCCTTGCCGCCCACGAAGTAGTTCCAGAAACGGGCGGAGTGCGGCTTGTCCGTGTCGATCCGGGCCCGTATCTCGGCAGCTGCGGCGAGTTCGGGTTCGTGCTCTGTCACGAGAGGGCCTCCTGCGGATCGTTGTTCGGCAATCGAACGTCAACTTAGTCGAATGATCCACCCGCGCGTCTGCGCTCCGGAGAGCAACTCGGGCGGACCGTACGGGTTTTGGCCACTGTGGGTTAGTGTCGGGCACCGGCGCAACGGGGTTCAAGGAGGAGACATGGCGATCGAGATCAGTGACAAGCCCGAGGCGCGACGCTACGAGGCCCGGATCGACGGGGCGTCGACGGTCGCCGGCTTCGCCGAGTACATCCGTACCGAGGAGCTGATCGCGTTCGTCCACACCGAGGTGAGCCCCGAGAGCGAGGGCAAGGGCGTCGGGTCCGCGCTGGTCCGGGCGTCCCTGGACGAGGCACGTGCCGCGGGCCTGCGGGTGCTGGCCACCTGCCCCTTCTACGCGGGCTGGATCGCCCGCCACCCCGCGTACGGAGACCTGCTGTACCAGGCGCGCAGCAAGGTCAGCGACTGACACCGCCGGCACCGCCGACCGCTTCCGGCCACGCCGCAGACGCAGCCGACGGGCCCTCTACCCGTGCTGGACCGGCGCCTGCCAGCCGAGTGCCGGGCCGAGCCGGGTGGCGATGTCGGTGAGGATCTGCACGTAGTCGTCGTGCTCGAAGGTGAAGGGCAGCGCGAACGCCACCTCGTCGATCTCCCGGAACGCCGCGTGCGCGTAGAGCCGTTCGGCGATCTCCGCGGACGTGCCGACGAGGTCCGGGGCGAACATCAGGCGGGCAGGCCCCTGCGGCGTGGCGGTCCGCGGCAGCCGCTTCTCCGCGTACGCCTCGTACCTCGCGCGCTGCTCCGGTGAGGCGCTGTCGGTCGGGATGACGACGAGCCCCTGGGAGACCCGGGCGCGGTCGCCGTCGGGGTGGTGGGCGCGGAAGGCGCGTACGTGGGACAGCTGGACCTCGGCGAAGTCCGCGGGCTCCTGTGGTCCTTCCGCCTTGACGACGCTGCTGGTCAGGAAGTTCATCGCGTGCTCACCGGCCCACTGGGCCGACCGCAGGCTTCCCCCGCCGTACCAGAGGCGACGGCCGAGACCGGGCGCATGTGGCTGGACGCGGTCCGAGAACACCTCGAAGCCCTCGACACCGCTGAAGTCGGTGGCCGGTTTGCCGCGTACGAAGTCCAGCAGCCGGGCCACCCGGTCGTACCCGAAGTCCTCGGCGTCGGCGGTGTCCGGATACAGCGCCTGCTTGACCTGGTCGTAGTGCATCGGCGGGCCGACGCTGATGCCGGGATTGAGCCGGCCGCCCGACAGGATGTCGACCGTGGCCAGGTCCTCGGCCAGCCGCAGCGGGTTCTCCCAGCCCAGCGGGATGACCGCGGTGCCGAGCTCGATACGGGTGGTGCGCTGCGAGGCCGCGGCCAGGACGGCCACGGGGGAGGAGATGCCGTACTGGAGATGGCGGTGGCGCAGCCACGCGCTGTCGAAGCCCAGCCGCTCACCGAGCTGGATGATCTCCAGCGTGGACTCGTGGCCCTTGCGGGGGTCGGCCTCGTCGAACAACCCGATGGTCAAGAAGCCCAGCTTCCGCAACGGTTGTGAGGGCAGCGGCACGGGGCTCCTCCATCGTCCTGGGCGGGTTCTGTCGAACGCCTGCGCTGATCGCCATTCTGGCAGGCGATCACCGGGGGCAGTACTCGCGGGGGCGTTCGCAGGGGTCGCCCTCGGTCACGGGGTGGCTCTCAGCCGAGTATGTGCCGGAGATACGCGTGCGGGTCGGCGAGATAGCGGCGCCAGTGGTCGACCAGGGCGAGATCCTGCCAGGCCACCCGGCGCATCCCGTGGTCGCCGACCTCGATGATGTCCGCACCCGGCAGCGCGGTCAGCAGCGGCGAGTGCGTGGCGCAGATGACCTGTGCGCCCTGCTTCGCCAACTGGTCGAAATGGCCGAGCAGTTCGAGGCACGAGCCGAACGACAGCGCCGCCTCCGGCTCGTCCAGCACATACAGCCCGGGCTCCAGGAACTTCCCGCGGAAGGCCGCGAGGAAGCCCTCGCCGTGACTGACCGAATTCGGCGCGAGCCCTTCCCGGTCCAGCGCGTCCATCGCCGTCTCCGCCCGCAGGAAGAACCCCTTGCGGGCCGACCAGCTGCTGAGCATGCGCCGCCCGCGCGCCGCCGCGTCGAAGCGGATCCGCTCGCCGAGCACCGACTTGGCCCGGGGACTCGCGTACCGCCAGTCGTGCGAGCCGCCCCAGGAGTCCAGACCGAAGCCCTCGGCCAGCGCCTCGACCAGGGTCGACTTGCCCGAGCCGTTCTCACCGACGACGAAGGTCACCGGCTTCGTGAACCGCATCCCGTCATCCATCAGCCCGCGCACACAGGGCACGGACCAGGGCCACGCGTTCTCGTCGTGCGAGGCGATGTGTGCGTACGCGCGTTCGATGATCACGGGTCGAGTCTTCCACAGCGTGCCGCGGTGGTTCGAGGAGTGACCGGGGCGGTTCGTGGACTGTTACTTACGAGGCTGGTCGCCCTTGTCGTCGCGCTCCGCGTTCTTCTCCTTGATGCGGACCGCTTCTTTGCGGACCTCGGCCTGGGTGGCGCGCTCCTTCTGGAGCCACTCGGGACCCTCGGCCTTCAGCGCCTCGATCTGCTCCGTGGTGAGAGCCTCCGTGACACCGCCGCGCGCGAGCCCCGCGATGGAGACGCCCAGCTTCGCCGCGACGACCGGTCGGGGGTGCGGGCCGTTGCTTCGCAGGTCCTGCAGCCACTGCGGGGGGTCGGCCTGCAGTGCGGTGAGCTCGGATCGCGAGACGACACCCTCCTGGAACTCGGCGGGTGTGGCTTCGAGGTACACACCCAGTTTCTTGGCCGCGGTCGCGGGCTTCATCGTCTGGGTGTTCTGGTGCGACGTCATGGTGTCCAGGGTATCGAGCATGTGAACCACCGCCGACCACGCCGGGTAACCTGGCCAGGTGACAGGCTCGGAAGATTCCCCTTCGTTCCGGCTCGCGTATGTCCCGGGAGTGACGCCCAGCAAGTGGGTGCGGATCTGGAACGAGCGGCTGCCCGACGTCCCCCTCACCCTCCTCGCGGTGTCCCTCGCCGAGGTCTTCGACGCGCTGCGGCGCGGCGACGCCGACGCGGGATTCGTACGGCTGCCGGTCGACCGTACGGACCTCAGCGCGATCCCCCTCTACACCGAGACGACCGTCGTCGTGGTTCCCAAAGACCACGTCGTGGCGGCCGTCGACGAGGTGACCGCCGAGGACCTGGCGGACGACATCGTGCTGCACCCCCTCGACGACACCCTCGACTGGGAGCAGCTGCCGGGCCGCCCCGCGATCGAGCGCCCCGCGACGACGGAGGACGCGATCGAACTCGTCGCGGCGGGGGTGGGACTCCTGGTGGTCCCGCAGTCGCTCGCCCGCCTCCACCACCGCAAGGACCTCACCTACCGGCCGGTCACAGACGCCCCCGAGTCGCGCGTCGCCCTGTCCTGGCCGGAGGACCGGACCACGGACCGGGTCGAGGACTTCATCGGCATCGTCCGCGGCCGGACCGTCAACAGCTCCCGGGGCCGTTCCGCGGCCCAGGCCGAGCCGAAGAGCAAGGGCTCCGAGAAAACGGACAAAGGCGCCGCTCGCCGGAAACCCGCCGCGGGCAAGGCAACGGGCAAGCCGACCGGCAGGAACCCACGGAGCGGCTCCGGCGCCCCCAAGGGAACGAAGCGCGGAAAGCCCCGCCGCAAGTCCTAGCGACCGCGGGGGCCGACGAGTCTCGCGGGCTACTCCCGGCGGCGTATGCGCCGGGATGATCCGGCCCATACGGTGATGACGTGACGAGCTTCGACGGACTGGTGGAGCGTGCGCGATCCCTGTCGCCGCCGACCGCGGATCTGCTGGTGGTCGCCGTGGTCGGGCTGTTCACGGCGTCCGACGCCGCGTCCAACGACCCCGACTACCAGCAGGCGGACGGACTCACCTGGCTGCTGCTCGCGATCTCCCTGACCGCACTCGTGTGGCGCCGACGGTGGCCGGTCCCGGTCGCGGTCGTCACGGGCGCCGCCTGCGCGGGCTGGGCGCTGCACGGGCACATCGGGGAGCTGCTCAACCTGCCGGTGATCGTCGCTCTGTACACCGTCGCGGTGCTGGGCGACCGGCGGCGCACCCTGTGGACCGGGCTCGTCGCGTCCCTCGTCTCGGGCGCGGTCGCGCTGCGGGTGGGGCGTGACGTGGCCAACCCGCAGGGGCTGCCCCTGCTGGAGATGATCTGGCCGCTGGTGCCCCTGCTCCTCGGCGAAGTCATCCGTATGCGGCGGCAGTTGATGGACGAGTACGCGGCCCGGGCCGTCCGCGCGGAGGAGGAGCGGGAGCGGGAGGCGGCGCGCCGGGTGCACGAGGAGCGCCTGCGCATCGCCCGCGAACTGCACGACATCGTCGCGCACACGGTGACCGCGATGACGGTGCAGGCCGGAGTGGCTCTCGACGCCCTCGACACCCGTCCCGAGGTCTCCCGGCGGGCGATGCGGCAGGTACGTGACTCGGGCAAGGAGGCCGTGGGAGAACTGCGGGCCACCGTCACCGTGCTGCGCGACCATGACGGCGAGTCCACGGCACCTGCTCCCGGACTTGCCCAACTGCCCGAGCTGGTCGGCCGGTTCACCGACAGCGGAGTGGAGGCGACGCTGCGCCAGGACGGCACGGCGGACGGGCTCTCGCCGATGGTCGAGCTGGCGGCGTACCGCATCGTGCAGGAGGCGCTGACCAATGTGGTCAAGCACTCCGGCGCACGCCACGCGGCGGTCTCGGTCGCCCGGCACGGCGACCGGCTGTGCGTGGAGATCGCGGACGACGGACGCCCCTCGCGGACCGAACCACCTTCGCAGCCCGGACCAACCCCGCAGCCCAGGCCCCCTTCGTCGGTCGGACCACCGTCCCCGCCGGCGGCCGAAGGCTTCGGGCTCGTCGGCATGCGGGAGCGGGCCGCCGCGGTCGGTGGCAGCATCGAGTACGGTCCGGCGCCCGGCGGCGGCTTCCGGGTACGGGCCGTACTCCCGGTCGTACTCCCGGCCGAGGCGCTCCATGGAGGGCGGCCATGACCGTACGCGTGGTGCTCGCCGACGACCAGACCGTCGTACGGGCCGGATTCCGGGCCCTCTTGGACCTGACCGACGACCTGGTGGTGGTCGCGGAGGCGGCCGACGGGACACAGGCCGTCGCGGCGGTCCGGCTGACCCGGCCGGACGTGGTGCTGATGGACATCCGCATGCCCGGCGTCGACGGCATCGAGGCCACCCGCCGCATCGCCGCCGACCGCACCCTCGACGCCGTACGCGTCGTCATGCTCACCACCTACCAGGTCGACGCGTACGTCTTCGAGGCGCTGCGGCACGGCGCCGCGGGCTTTCTGCTGAAGGACATCGAACCGGACGGGCTGCGCGCGGCCATCCGTACCGTCGCGGCCGGACAGAGCCTCCTCGCACCGGCGGTCACGCGGTCCGTCGTCGAGGAGTTCGCCCGGCTGAAGGCCCCGGAGACGGCGGGCGCCGAGCGGCTGGCCGCGCTCACCGACCGGGAGCGCGAGGTGATGGCCCTGGTCGCCGCCGGACTGAGCAACGAGGAGATCGGCCGGCGGCTGATCATGAGCCCGTTGACCGCGAAGACCCACGTCAGCCGGGCGATGACCAAGCTGGGAGCGCGGGACCGGGCGCAGCTGGTCGTGCTGGCGTACGAGACGGGGCTGGTCCGGGCGGGGGAGCGGTGAGGGTACTCCCGCGGGAGTAGCGGCCGACTCCCGGCGGCGGATGTCCGGAGCGTCGCCGCTCCCTACCGTCGAAGGCATGATCGAGGCACGCGAACTCACCAAGAGGTACGGCGACAGGACCGCCGTCGACCAGCTGTCCTTCACGGTCCGGCCCGGCCGGGTGACCGGCTTCCTCGGCCCGAACGGCGCCGGAAAATCCACCACCATGCGCCTGATCCTCGGCCTGGACGCGCCCACTTCGGGCTCCGTCACGGTCGGCGGGAAGCCCTACGCCGAACTGCCCGCACCCTTGCGTGCCGTCGGTTCGCTGCTGGACGCGAAAGGCGCGCACGGCGGGCGTTCGGCGTACCGGCACCTGGCCGGGCTCGCGGCGAGCAACCGAATCCCGCGCCGCCGCGTCGACGAGGTGCTGGACCTGACCGGTCTGACCGAGGTCGCCGGACGCCGGTTCAGCGGCTTCTCGCTCGGCATGGGCCAACGGCTCGGTATCGCCGCCGCGTTGCTCGGAGACCCGGAGGTGCTGATCCTCGACGAGCCGGTGAACGGGCTCGACACCGAGGGCATCCGCTGGATCCGCGGCCTGATGAAGTCCCTTGCCGCGCAGGGCCGTACGGTCTTCCTCTCCAGCCATCTGATGAGCGAGATGGAGCTGACCGCCGACCATCTGATCGTCATCGGACGCGGCCGTCTCCTCGCCGACACCACGATGCGTGACTTCATCGAGACCAACTCCCGCGCGCATACGCTCGTCCGCTCTCCGGAACCCGAGAAGCTGCGGGGCCTGCTGGAGGCGAAGGGCGCCGACGTCCGTCTCGACGCGCGCGGCGGCTGGCGCGTGGACGGTCCCGACGCCGCGGCCATCGGCGACCTGGCCCGCGACCACGGACTCGCGATCCATGAACTCACCCCCGCCCACTCCTCGTTGGAGGAGGTCTACACGGCCCTGTCCCAGGACTCGGCCGAGTACCGGACGCACGCGGTCCAGAGCCCGCACGCAGTCCGGAGCAGCCGGAAGGAGAAGGTCTGATGGCGCCCACGACGCTCACCACCGCCCGGGCCGGCTTCCCGGGGGCCCTCGCCCACGAGTGGATCAAGTTCAACAGCGTGCGCTCCACGGTCTGGACGACCCTCGCGACCGCCGTCGTACCCGTGCTGGGCGCGGTGTTCGTGGCCGCGACCGAGAGCCTGCAGCCGGACGACACGGTGCTCGGCGGGAGCCTCACCGCCTCCGTTCCCGCCCAGATGCTGGCCGCGGTGGTCGGTGCCCTGCTGATCACGGGGGAGTACGGCAGCGGCACGGTCCGGACCACCTTCGCCGCCAACCCGCGCCGAGCCACCGTGCTCGCCGCGAAGGCCACCCTGATCGCGGCCCTGATGTACGTCCTGGCACTGGTCTCCTGCACCCTCGCCTACCTGATCGGCGGCGCGATGCTCGACGACGGCCGGTACGCCCAGGGCGAGCCGCTGCCCGCCCTGTTCGGCATCGCCGCCTCCTTCGCCGTCGCCGGGCTCCTCGGCCTCGCGGTGGGCACCCTCGTACGCCACTCCGCGGGAGCCGTCACCACCGTCATCGGCGTCCTGCTCCTGCCCTCCCTACTCGGCCCGCTCTTCGGCGACGCCCAGCGCTGGATCGCGGGCGTCTCCCCGACGAGCGCCCTGGAGAAGCTGATCCAGACCTCGGACGCGACCGCGGAGACCGTCGGCAGCCTCGGCCCCTGGCCGTCCCTGCTCCTGGTGACGGGCTACACGGCGGCCCTGCTCCTGCTCGCGACCGGGGCACTGCGCGGACGTGACGTCTGACAGGAACGGAGGAACGCTCATGCCTTGGAGCGCCGCTCGCCTACGCGCCCTGCTCGCCCTGGTGGTCGCCGACCTCCTGCTGCTGGCCGCGGTGTCCGCGACGTGTGCGGAGGCGACCGTTTCCGCCCCGCACGGCGCCCGGATCATCGCGGAGGAAGAAGCCGGTGAGCGCCTGGTCGATCTCACGGTGGACTCGCCCGCGCTGGGCCGTACCGCGAAGGTGCGCCTGCTGACCCCGGACGGCTGGGAGGGGCGACGGCCCGGCGAGACCTGGCCGACCCTGTATCTGCTGGTCGGCGGCGACGGCAACTACAAGGCCTGGACCGAGGATTACGACGCTCATCTCCAGGAGCTGCCCGACCTGCGGGACGTACTGGTCGTGATGCCGGAGATGCCGTTGTTCGGCTTCTACAGCGACTGGTTCAACAGTGGTGAGGGCGGGCCGCCGGCGGTCGAGACCTTCCATCTCAGGGAGGTACGCCCTCTTCTGGAGCGCAGCTATGGAGCGGGCGTCCGGCGCGTGGCCGCGGGGGAGTCGCAGGGCGGGTTCGGTGCCTTGTCCTACGCGGCGCGCCACCCCGGGCTGTTCCGGGCGGTGGCGAGCTACAGCGGTTTCGTGCATCCGCTGCGCCATCCGCACGCGGTGCGGGCCGCGATGACGTACCTGTGCCTGGACTGGACGGCGTTGTGGGGCGATCCGGTCGCCCAGCGGGCCAACTGGCAGGCCCACGACCCCTATTACCTGGCCGACCGGCTGCGCACCACCCCGGTCCACCTCTCCGGCGGCGACGGCACGGCAGGCGTCCTCGATCCGCCCGGCACACCACCGGACGTGGAGATCCCGGGACTTGAGGACCCTGCCGACCCGTTCCCCGAGGACGCGATCTCCCCCACGGAGACCCTCATGCAACGCCAGTCCCGGTCCCTGGCCACCCGCCTGGCGTCCGTCGGGGCTCCGGTGACCACTCACTTCTATGCCGGGACGCACTCGCCCGCGTACTGGAAACGTGAGCTGTACCGCTCGCTCCCGATGCTGCTGCGTGGCCTGGGGTTCCGGCACCGGTGACCGTGACGCGCTGCCTCAGTCCTGCGGACGGGGCTGCCCGGAGTCCGGCTGCGTGGGGTGGGGTGCCGCGGAGGGCTGGGAACTGTCGGCCGGAGCAGCGCTCTTCGGGCCTACGGTCTCGCCCGGGATGACGGTCTCGCCAGGGATGACGCGGGGAGCCGTCTGCCCGTCCGCCCCGGCCGGCTCGTCCTTCGCCGCCGCGGCCTCGGCCTTGAGGATGCGGGCCGACTTGCCCGCCGAACGGGCCAGATCGGGGAGCTTCTTGGCGGCGAGGACGAGGATGACGACGACGAGGATGATGGCGACTTCACTCAGTCCGAACATTCGGGTCCTGCCTTCTTCTCTGCCCGGCCGGTCGCGGCACGGGCACTACGGGGACGGGGTGGTGCGGGGGCGGG
>NZ_LIQZ01000303.1 GCF_001418655.1 Streptomyces phaeochromogenes
CCCCACCCACCCAGGGGCGCGAGGAACCGCGCACCCAACCCCAATACGAACCCGCACACCCAAGGAACCACGCCGGAGGCGACCCGCGTCCTTGGCGGCATGACCGGCATGATCAGAACCCGTGTGACCGGCCGCCGAGTGACCAGAACCGTGCTGTCCGTAGAGGCCGAGACCGTCGCGGAGCTGCACTCCCGCGCACGGTCGACCTACTACCCGGCCGGGGCGGCGCCTCAGGACGGCACGGACTGGGTCGCGGCCTGGCGCCGCGCCATCGAGCGCCCCGACGGACACGTGCTGTGCACGGTCCACGAGGGCCGCATCGTCGCCATCGCCTCGTTCCGCACAGCGGAGGACGCACCCGCCGACACCGTGCGGCTGTTCCAGTTGCACGTCGACCCGGACCACTGGCGTACGGGCCTCGGGACCGCCCTGCACGCCGAGTGCGTGGAGCAGTGGCGGGCCGACGGCAGGCGGACCGCCACGCTCGACGTGCACGTGGACAACGAGCGGGCCCGGGACTTCTACGCCCGCCGCGGCTGGGTGCCGGATCCGGAGAAACCGCCGGTCGCGGGCGATCACCATCTCTTCCTGCGGTACCCGGTGGGCGCGGCCCCCGCCCGGGAATGATCCAAGACCATTGAACGTTCACGTACTGAGCGGAGGGTGCCTCCGTGTCCGTACGAGCCGAAAGAGCCGAAGACATGCGCGTCGAGATCTGGAGCGACATCGCCTGCCCGTGGTGCTACGTGGGCAAGGCCCGCTTCGAGAAGGCGCTCGACGCCTTCCCGCACCGCGACGACATCGAGGTGGTGCACCGCTCCTTCGAGCTCGACCCGGGGCGCGCCAAGACGGACATCCAGCCGGTGATCAGGATGCTCACCAAGAAGTACGGGATGAGCGAGGCGCAGGCGCAGGCCGGTGAGGAGAACCTCGGCACGCAGGCCGCGGCCGAGGGTCTGGAGTACCGCACGCGGGACCGCGACCACGGCAACACCTTCGACATGCACCGGCTGCTGCACCTCGCCAAGGAGCGGGGCCGGCAGGACGCGCTGATCCAGCTCTTCTACAAGGCGAACTTCGCCGAGGAGCGGTCCGTCTTCGGCGACGACGAGCGGCTCGTGGAGCTGGCCGTCGCCGCCGGGCTCGACGCCGACGAGGCCCGCAAGGTGCTCGCCGACCCGGCCGCGTACGCCGACGAGGTCCGCGCCGACGAGCGCGAGGCGGCCGAGCTGGGCGCGAACGGCGTGCCGTTCTTCGTCCTGGACCGGAAGTACGGCGTCTCCGGCGCCCAGCCCGCCGAGGTCTTCGCGCAGGCCCTGGAGCAGGCATGGGGCAGCCACTCGCCGCTCAAGCTGATCCAGCAGGACGACGCCGAGGCGTGCGGCCCCGACGGATGCGCGGTCCCGCAGAACTGACGGGGACGGCAAAAGCGCAGGTCGGGGCGGATCCATAAGCGTTGCTTGGCGAAACCACGTAGAAGTCGGCAATGGACGGGGAGATTCCCGGGCCGCAGAGTGGTCCCATGGAGACCTTCGAGACCCTCGTCCGAGCCGAGTTCGCCGCGAAGAACACCTATCTCAACACCGCGAGCACCGGGCTGCTCCCGGCCCGCGCCGTCGACGCCATGCGGGCCGGCGTAGAGTCCGTGGCGGCCGGGCAGCCGCAGGACATGTTCGCCGACGTGGAGGCGGCCCGCGCCGCCTTCGCCCGCCTCGTGGGAGTCCCGGACCGCCGTGTCGCGGCCGGGGCCTCCGTCGCCGTCTACAGCGGACTGATCGCCGCCTCGCTGCCCGAGGGCGCCGAAGTCCTCACCGCCGAGGCCGACTTCACCTCCGTGGTGAACCCCTTCCACGTGCGCAGCGACCTCAAGGTGCGCACCGTGCCGCTGGAGCGGATCGCCGAGTCGGTGCGCCCCGGCACCGCGCTCGTCGCGGTCAGCGCCGCACAGTCCGCGGACGGCCGGATCGTCGATCTGCCGGCGCTGCGCGAGGCAGCGCGCGAGCACGGGGCCCGTACGTACATCGACGCGTCCCAGGCCACCGGATGGCTGCCGATCGAGGCGGACGCGTACGACTATGTGTCCTCCGTCGCCTTCAAGTGGCTCGTCTGCCCCCGGGGCGTGGCTTTCCTGGTCGTTCCGGAGGACCTGGGAGGACTCAATCCGATCTTCGCGGGCTGGGTCGCGGGAGAGCACCCCTGGGACAGCTGTTACGGGCCGGTCGAGGAACTCGCCCACTCCGCACGGCGGTTCGACGAGAGCCCGAGCCTCTTCTCGTACGCGGGCGCCCGTCACTCGCTGGAGCTGATCGAGGAGTTGGGCGTGGACGCCGTGCACGCCCATGACCTCGCGCTCGCCGACCGCTTCCGCGCGGGCCTGGCCGGACTGGGGCAGGAGCCCGTTCCGGCGCCTGGCTCGGCGATCGTCTCCGTGCCCGGACTCGGCCACAGGCAGCCGGAGTTGAGCCGGGCGGGGATCGAAGTCTCGGACCGCGCGGGCAACTTGAGGGCCGCGTTCCACCTGTACAACACGGCCGCGGATGTCGATCGTCTGCTGGACGTCCTGTCGGGCTGATTGCGCGACCCACTGGCGCGGGGTCCACGGGGACGCTAGGAAGGGCACCACGAGGTGGTGGTGCCGGTGGAGCCAACTCTCCACAAGTCCGAACGGCCGCCCGCGGATGCGGAGTTGCATCGGCGGCTGGTGTACGGCGACGAGTCCGCGCTGTCCGAGGCCTACGCGGCGTACGGCGGGCTCGTGCGGCGGATCGCCGGGCGCGTCACGAACAGCCCGGCAGCCGCCGAGGACGTGGCGCAGGAGGTCTTCGCCCAGCTGTGGAGCAGGCCGTACGCGTTCGACGCGCGCCGCGGTTCGCTGCGCACCTGGCTGTCCGTGCTCGCGCACCGGCGGGCCGTGGACTGGGTGCGCAGCGAGGCCCGGCATCGCAAGGCCGCCGGGGCGGACGACTCCGCGCTGCACGCCATCCCCGACACCGGACCGGGCCCCGACGAGGCGGTCGTCGACCGCGAGCGCTCGCTGCTGCTGCACTCCGCGCTGGCCGAACTCCCGCAGCCACAGCGGGAGGTGGTCCACCTCGCCTACTTCGCGGGCCGCACCTACCGCCAGGCCGCCGTCGAGCTCGGCATCCCGGAGGGCACCGCCAAGACCCGCCTACGGTCCGCGCTGCGCAAGTTGGCCGAGACTTTGGCCGAGCCGCCGGATCCGGCGTGGGAAAGGGGCGCATGATGGCGACAGGGGAAGGAGGCGTCCGGTGACCGACGACCACGACGGTGTGCCCGAGCTGCTGGCCGCCTGGGCCTTCGGCGCGCTGCAGCCCGCGGACGAGAAGGTCGTACCGCTGCATCTGGCCGGCTGCGAGAGCTGCGCGGCGGAGGCGGAACGGCTCCGCGAGACCGTACGGCTGCTGGACGTGCCACCGGGGACGGCCGCCGCCGGCAACGGATCGCCCGCCGCGCGGAACGGTTCGGCCGCGGTCTCGCAGAACGGTTCGGCCGCGGTCTCGCAGAACGGTTCGGCCGCCGGGATGACGGGCGGCGGGGTGACGGGCGCCGGATCCGCGGAAGCGTCCGTCGTCGGTGGCGGCGGTCCGGCCGGAGCGGACGGTGTGCTCGCCCTCGCCCTGCGGTCCCGGCCCGCCCTGCCGCGGGTCGCCGCGCACGCGGCCCCGTACGCGGCAGCCGTCGCCGGACTGCGCGCGCTGCTGCGGGAGGTGGACGGCCACGGGCCGTGGGGCACGCCCGTCGTGCACGACTGGGACGTCCGCGACACCGTCGGCCATCTGATCGCCGCCGACGAGCAACTGGCCGTGCGCCTGGGCCTTCGGACCCACACACCTCCCTCCCGGATCACCGAGGACACACCGTGGGAGGAGGCCTGGAACACGCGGACCGCCGACGTCATCGCGTACGAGCGGACGCGCGACCCCCAGGAGACGGTGACCGCGTGGGCCGAGCGGGCCGCCGCGCTGCTGGCCACGCCCGAGGCGCGGGATCCCGAACGGGCCGCGCACGCGACGACGTTGATGGGTGTACGGCTGCCGGTCGCCGACCACTTCGTCGTGCGCGGCTTCGAGGCGTGGATCCACACGGACGACATCGGCCGCGCGCTCGGTCTCGCCGTGCCGCCGCCCCCGGACGCCCATCTGTGGCAGCTGGTCCGGCTCGCCGTCCGCATCCTCGGCATGGCGCTGGGGCCCACGGCACCGCCGGTGCTGTTCGCGGTGACCGCCGGCGAGAGCTCCACCGAGTGGGTACTCGGCTCCGAGGACGAGGCCGTCCGGGGTGAACTCGTCCTGGACGCCGTGGACTTCTGCCTCCTCGTGGGCGGCCGGTACACACCCGACGAGGTACCGAGGGGTGTTGCGGGCGACGAGGACGTCGTACGCGGCGTACTGGAGCGGGCTGCCGACCTGTCCTGGCTGTAGCTCGGCTCCCGCGGGTCCGGGGAGCGCGCCCCCGGCCCTGGGGATGGGGAGCTATGAGCCCGGAGCCGGGCAGCCCCCCGTCTCCGTGCAGAGGTTCGCCTCGACCCGGGAGAGGAGAGCGACGAGCTGGGTCCGCTCGGCCTGGCTCAGGCCCGCGAGGGCGTGCTCCTCCAGGCCGGCCCAGACGAGTGTGACCTCATCGAGCAGTCCGCAGCTCTTCTCGGTCGCCTCGACGAGCACCGCGCGCCGGTCCTTCGGGTCCGGGCTGCGGGTCACGTGCCCGGACTGCTCAAGGCGCTGGAGCATCTTCGTGATCGTGGACGGGTCGAGTTCGACCGCCTTGATGAGGTCCGACTGACGCACCGGGCCCCGGTCCCACAGGTGCATCATCACGAACTCCTGCCCGGGGTAGAGCCCGGCCCCGCGCAGCAGCTTGGCCGCGGTCGTGCGGTGCAGCCGGGCGACCCGAGAGATGGCGTGGCCGACCGGGCCGCCGCGCGCCGCGGAGGGCAGCTTGTCGGTACAGACGGGGTCGGCCTGCGGGGCCGCGACCTCCTGGCTGGCACTCATCTCGACTCCCCGGTTCGTGCGGACGTGCTGTCCACCGTACGTCCCACCGCCTCCCCCGCCTTCTCGCACCTTCTCGCGTCTTCTCCCGGCCGTGTTCCGGCTGCTTTCCGGCTGTCTTCCGACCTTCCTCCAACGAGATTACCTTGGTCGACCAAGGAATGGTTTAGGGTGGCTCTCGGTTCAGATGATTGGCCGACCATATAAATCCCCCCGGGAGCTCTTGTGACCACTGCGTACGACCCGATCGACCTGTCCGGCACACCCCTCGCCAACCGCATCGCCATGGCGCCGATGACCCGCAGCAGGGCGGGTGAGGGCGGCACCCCCACCGACCTCACCGTCGAGTACTACGCCCAGCGCGCCTCCGCGGGGCTGATCATCACCGAGGGCATCCAGCCGTCCGCGATCGGCCAGGGCTACCCGGACACCCCGGGCCTGCACAGCGACGAGCAGATCGCCGCCTGGCGGAAGGTGACCGACGCCGTGCACGCCGCCGGCGGCCGGATCTTCGCGCAGCTCATGCACGCGGGCCGGATCGGCCACCCCACCCTGCTGCCCGACGGACTCGTCAACGTCGGCGCGTCCCCCGTACCGGCCCAGGGGCAGGTCTACACGCACGAGGGCCCCCTCGACTTCATCGCCCCGCGCGAGCTCACGGGCGACGAGGTCCGCGCCACCATCGCGGAGTTCGTGACCGCCGCGCGGGGCGCCGTCGAGGCGGGCTTCGACGGGGTCGAACTGCACGGCGCCAACGGTTACTTGATCCACCAGTTCCTCGCCCCCGGCTCCAACCACCGCACCGACGAGTGGGGCGGCTCCGTCGAGAACCGCATACGGTTCGCCGTCGAGACCGTGAAGGCCGTCGCCGCCGAGATCGGTGCCGGGCGCACCGGCATCCGGCTCTCGCCCGGCAACCCGTACAACGACATCCAGGAGCCCGAGCCGGAGCCGACGTACACCGCGCTGGTGGCCGAGCTGGAGCCGCTGGGCCTCGCGTATCTGCACGTCACCGAGGCGGTCGAGATGCGTGAGCTGACCCTCGCGCTGCGCAAGCGGTTCAGCGGGGCCCTCGTCCTGAACCCGGCGACCGAGGGGCCGACCGGGCCGGAGTCCCTGGCCCTCGTCGAGGACGGCGTCGCCGATCTCGTCGCGTACGGCCAACTGTTCCTGGCCAACCCGGACCTGCCCGCCCGTCTGCGGACCGGCGGCCCGTTCAACGAGCCCGACGGGGCGACGTTCTTCGGCGGGGACGCGAAGGGCTACACGGACTACCCGGCGCTGTAAGGCAGTTGGCCCGGTGTCCGACTCCATGAGTCGGACACCGGGCCAATCACCCTCAGGCGTACGTCACTTCAGGTGTACGTCGCTTCAGACGTATGTCACTGCACCGGGGTGAAGTCCCGTGCCCCGATGAATTCGGGCCGGCGTACCGGTGCCGAGAACGGCTCCACCGCCGCGTTCTCCACGCTGTTGAACACGATGAAGACGTTCGAGCGCGGGAACGGCGTGATGTTGTCGCCCGAGCCGTGCATGCAGTTGCAGTCGAACCAGGTGGCCGAGCCCGCCTTGCCCGTGAAGAGCTTGATGCCGTGCTTGGACGCGAACTTGGTGAGCGCCTCGTCGGAGGGCGTGCCCGCGTCCTGCATCTGCAGCGACTTCTTGTAGTTGTCCTTCGGCGTGGCTCCGGAACAGCCGAGGAACGTGTGGTGCGACCCCGGCATGATCATGAGACCGCCGTTGGTGTCGTGGTTCTCGGTCAGCGCGATCGAGACGGACACGGTCCGCATGTTCGGCAGGCCGTCCTCGGCGTGCCAGGTCTCGAAGTCCGAGTGCCAGTAGAAGCCGCTCGCACCGAAGCCGGGCTTGACGTTGATCCGCGACTGGTGGACGTACACGTCGGAGCCGAGGATCTGCCGGGCGCGGCCGACCACCCGCTCGTCGCGTACGAGCTGGGCGAAGATCTCACTGATCTTGTGGACCTCGAAGACCGAGCGGATCTCCTGCGACTTCGGCTCCACGATCGAGCGCTCGTCGGCACGGATCGCCGGGTCCGTCACCAGGCGCTCCAACTCCGCGTGGTAGAGCGCGACCTCGTCCTCGCCGATGATCCGGTCGACGGCGAGGAAACCGTCACGCTCGTACGACTGCAGGTCGGCCCCGGGGATCGGTCCCGGCGTGCCGGGCTCGCTCCAGACGACCGGGTCCTGCCGGGGCACGGACACCTCGCTGGTGCCGCGGCTGGGATACAGGTCGGTGATGGTCGCCATCGGTTCAGACCTCCTCGGGCTCGGTCAGCAGGGGGTAGACGCCGTTCTCGTCATGGTCCTCCCGTCCGGTCACCGGCGGATTGAAGACACAGATGCAGCGGAAGTCCTGCTTGATCCGCATCGTGTGCTTCTCGTGCCCGTCGAGGAGGTACATGGTTCCCGGCGTGATCGTGTACTTCTCGCCAGTCTCGTCGTCGGTGAGTTCGGCCTCGCCCTCGACGCAGACGACGGCCTCGATGTGGTTCGCGTACCACATCGACGTCTCGGTACCCGCGTAGAGGATCGTCTCGTGCACGGAGAAGCCGACCCTCTCCTTGGCGAGGACGATGCGCTTGCTCTCCCAGGTACCCGACGCCGATTTCACGTGTCGGTCAGTGCCTTCGATCTCCTTGAACGAACGGACTATCACGGTGCTGCGAAGCCTCCTTCAGGCTGATGTGCGGCTGGTGCGGTCGATGTGGCCGCTGTGTTTCAGGGGTCGTTCAGGGGTGGTTCAGGCCGTCTCGCGGACCGCGCGGGCGAGGATGCGCAGGCCCTCGTCCAGTTCCTCGGGGGTGATGGTGAGCGCCGGGAGGAGTTTCACGACCTCGCTCTCCGGGCCCGACGTCTCGATGAGCAGGCCGAGTTCGAAGGCCCGCTTGGCGATCAGGCCCGCGCGCGCCTTGTCGTGGAACTCCATGCCCCAGACCAGGCCCCGGCCGCGGTACTCCTTGACGTCGGCGAGGTTCTCCTCGGTGATCGAGATGAACGCCTCCTCGACCTGCTCGCCACGGGTGCGGGTCTGCTTCTCCATGGCGGGGCCGTCGGACCAGTACGTCTCGAGGGCGGCGGCGGCCGTCACGAACGCGGGGTTGTTGCCGCGGAACGTGCCGTTGTGCTCGCCCGGCTCCCAGATGTCCAGCTCGGGCTTGAACAGGCACAGGGACATGGGCAGTCCGTAGCCGCTGATGGACTTGGAGACGGTGACGATGTCGGGGGTGATGCCCGCCTCCTCGAAGGAGAAGAACGCCCCGGTCCGGCCGCAGCCCATCTGGATGTCGTCGACGATCAGCAGCATGTCCTGGCGCTCGCACAGCTCGGCGAGGGCGCGCAGCCACTCCGGGCGGGCGACGTTGATGCCGCCCTCGCCCTGCACGGTCTCGACGATCACCGCGGCGGGCTTGTTGAGGCCGGAGCCCTGGTCCTCCAGGAGCCGCTCGAACCAGAGGAAGTCCTCGACCTGGCCCTCGAAGTAGTTGTCGAAGGGCATCGGCGTGCCGTGCACGAGCGGGATACCGGCGCCGGCCCGCTTGAAGGCGTTGCCGGTCACGGCGAGCGAGCCGAGCGACATGCCGTGGAAGGCGTTGGTGAAGGAGACGATGGACTCCCGGCCCTTGACCTTGCGGGCCAGCTTCAGCGCGGACTCGACGGCGTTGGTGCCGGTCGGGCCCGGGAACATGACCTTGTACGGCAGGTCGCGGGGCCGCAGCACCAGGTTCTGGAACGACTCCAGGAAGCCGCGCTTCGCGGTCGTCGACATGTCGAGACCGTGCGTGACGCCGTCGCGTTCCAGGTAGTCGATGAGGGCGCGTTTCAGTACGGGGTTGTTGTGGCCGTAGTTGAGTGATCCGGCGCCGGCGAAGAAGTCGAGGTACTCATGGCCGTCCTCGTCGAACATGCGGCTGCCCTGCGCGCGGTCGAAGACGGTGGGCCAGGCGCGGCAGTAGCTGCGCACCTCCGACTCCAGGGTCTCGAAGACGCTCAGGTCGGGCTGGGTGATGCTCACGGAGTTGCTCCTCAAGGCGTGGGGGGTTCGTCAGTGCGACAGGGGGCCGATGCGGTACAGCACCTCTGGGTCGTGCGGTCCGTCGGGGAAGTGCGCTGTGTCGAACAGGACCTCGCGCTCGACGGTCGCTCCGTGGCGTCCGGCGTACGACGTGAACAGCCGCTCGGAGGCGGTGTTGCCCGGGGTGATGGTGGTCTCGACGGTGGTCAGCTCGTGTGTGCGGGCGATCCGCAGGGTCAGTCCGTCGAGGAGCGCTGCGGCGAGGCCGCGTCCGCGCTGGTCCGCGTCGACGGCCACCTGCCACACGAGAAGCGTGTGCGGGCGCTCCGGCCGGATGTAACCGGTGACGAAGGCGACCGGCTCGCCGTCGGCCGTGCGCGCCACCGCGGAGGTGCCGGCGAAGTCACGGCACCACAGCAGGTAGCTGTAGGAGGAGTTCAGGTCGAGGTTCCCGGAGTCCTTGGCAATGCGCCAGAGTGCGGCTCCGTCCACCACGTGCGGACGGTCGATCCGCAGCCCTTCCGGCATTTCCAGGAATTCCGCTTGCAGGTCTGCTTGTGCGGCGGTCATGCGGATTGAATTTACCCAGCGAAAGTTCAAATTGCATCGTCGGAGGGGGTTACGTCGACGCGCCTGCTGTGTTATCACGCGGGCGCGGACGCCGCGTAGCACCGACCCGAAGCTGCCGCTTTGTCATGAAAATATGGGAGAAACCGGGCGCTCTGTGTGTTCCGTCACAGCCGCGTAATCACCACGAGATCTGCCCGAATTAAGAGGTTGGTGTTCGCGAAATCTTAGCGTTTAGGTTCCGGGAAAGCGGGCAGAAGAATACGGGGAGCTGCACTGAATAAGGCCCCGGAAAAGCGCTCAGAAATAGCCCCGGATAAGCCGGACCGGAATTCCCCGATCATCCACCGCCCCGCTGGTCAGGCGCCTGTTGCCCCGTCGATCCGCTCCCTGACGATGTCCGCGTGACCGTTGTGCCGCGCGTACTCCTCGATCAGATGGACAAGGATCCAGCGCAGACTGACCTCAAGCCCGGCCATCGGCCCCGCGGCGATTCGGCCGGTGTCGTCCAGCGAGCGCCCGGCGGACAGCTCCCGCCCGCGCTCGACCTCGCGGCGCCAGTCCGCCAGCGCTTCGTCGAGCCCGCGCTCCGGGTCGAGGGCGTACCCGCCGGCGCCGTCCTCGTACAGCGTCGGCACGTCGAGTCCCGCGAACACCGACTGGAACCAGTTCCGCTCCACCTCGGCGAGGTGCTGCACCAACCCGAGCAGCGTCAGCTCCGACGGCGCGGCGGACGCCAGCCGCACCTGGCCGTCGTCCAGCCCCACGCACTTCGACTCCAGGGTGGCCCGGTGGAACGCGAGCCAGCTCTCCAGCATGGGCCGCTCCGCCCCGGTCATGAGCGGGAGGGGGCGGCCGTCCGGCAGGGTCCGGTACGTGTCGGTGGTCATGCCCGGCAGCATGACACCGGGCGCCCGCCGGTACGACCCCGCCGGCCGAGGCTCAGGTGCCGTCTCTCAGGTCCGCCGGCCAGTCCGGGCGGAATTCGATGTGGTCGTAGGTGACCACGCAGCCCTCGCCCATCGGGGACTGGGTCATGAAGCCGATCAGGGCGGCGCCGGTCTCCTTCTCGTCGGCCAGGGTGAAGAGGCGGACGAAGGTCCAGCGCTTGCCGTCCTTGGACGCGTGGAAGGCGAAGGCGCGGCCGGTGCGGCTGATCCTCAGCCAGACCGAACTGCCGTCCACCGTGAAGGAGTTGGCGTCGTCGGAGTGGCCCCGGGTGACGACCGTGCAGACGGTGGGCACGTCCGGCGAGTTCTCCAGGCAGAGCTTGGCCCAGGCCCGCTCGCCCACATGCGCGTACAGCACACCCGCGTCGAAGGCCCCGGCGAAACCGACCGTGACCCGGGCGATGAGCTGGAAGTCCCCCTCAGGCGACCCGAGCAGCCGGGGCGCGTCGGACGCGGGGTCCAGCCCCTCGTCGGTCGGCGGCACGAACCGGTCCTGCCGCGCTCCGGCCCACCCGGTGAGCACCCCGTCCTCGTACGACCAGTGCCCGTCGGGCCCGTACGTCCGGAGGGAAAAGGGAAGTTCAGGAAGTTCCAAGTCCATTGAGAGATTGTCCCAGGTGGCACGATCCTGCGAGGCCGTATTGATGCGTGGTCCTGTCATGGGGCGCGGCGAGTGGGAGCGCCCCATCAGGGGCGCGGGCCTGTATCGATGTGCGGCTCCGCCGCGTGGCCGCGGCAGCCCCAGCGGGCCCGCAGTCGCAAACCGACCACGGGCCCGACGGCGCTCCAAGCGGAGCGCTACCGCTCCAAGCGGCCGTCGTACCGCCGCGGCAGCCCCAGCGGGTTGTCGTCGCGGAGCTCCGCCGGCAGCAACGCCTCCGGTGTGTTCTGGTACGCCACCGGCCGCAGCCACCGCTCGATGGCCGTACCGCCGACCGACGTGGACGTGGAGGTGGTCGCCGGGTACGGCCCCCCGTGGTGCTGGGCGGGCGCGACCGCGACACCGGTCGGCCACGCGTTGACCAGGACCCGTCCCGCGAGCGGCGTCAGCTCGGCGAGGATCTCCGCGCCACGCCCCTCGCCCGCGGTCTCCTCCGTGGAGAGATGGACGGTGGCGGTGAGGTTGCCGGGCAGCCGCGCGAGCACCGCGTTCGCCTCGGCCTCGTCCTCGTAGCGCGCGACGACGGTGACCGGCCCGAAGCACTCCTCAAGGAGCAGGTCGTACTCCCCCTCGGCGGCGAGCCGCTCGGCCGGAACCGTCAGGAAGCCGGGGCTCACCGTGTGCTCGCTGCCCGCGCCCGGGGTCACCGGGGCGTCCACGTCGGGGAGTTCGGCCCGCTCGGCGACCCCCGCGACGAAGTTGTCGCGCATGCGATGGTCCAGGAGAACGCCCGCGTCCGTGTCGCTCACCGCGTCCGTGAGGGACTTGATCAGGCGGTCACCGGACGCACCGGCCGGCGCCAGCACCAGGCCTGGCTTCACGCAGAACTGGCCGACGCCCAGCGTCATGGAGCCCGCGAGTCCCGTACCGATCGCCTCGGCGCGCTCGGCAGCCGCGGCCTCGGTGATGACGACGGGGTTCAGGGAGCCCAGCTCGCCGTGGAAGGGGATCGGCGCGGGCCGGGCGGCAGCCGCGTCGAAGAGGGCGCGTCCGCCGCGTACCGAACCGGTAAATCCGGCGGCCGTGACCAGCGGGTGCCTGACCAGCTCGACGCCCGCGTCGAAGCCGTGCACCAGGCCGAGGACGCCGTCCGGGATGTCGTGCAGGGCGGCGGCCCGGCGCAGGACGGACGCGACCAGCTCGGACAGGCCCGGGTGGTCCGGGTGCGCCTTGACGACGACCGGGCAGCCCGCGGCGAGCGCGCTCGCGGTGTCGCCGCCGGGCACGGAGAAGGCGAAGGGGAAGTTCGAGGCCGAGTAGACGGCGACGACACCCAGCGGCACCTTGTAGCGGCGCAGGTCCGGGATCGGCGGGGTCGCGGTGTCGTCGGGGTGGTTGATCACGACCCCGAGGAACTCGCCCTCGTCGACGATGTCCGCGAAGGCCCGCAGCTGGTAGCAGGTGCGGGCGAGCTCGCCGGTCAGCCGGACCGGGCCGAGCGCGGTCTCCGCGTCCGCTGCCTCGACCAGGTACTCCTTGGCGCCTTCGAGCTGGTCGGCCGCGGAGCGCAGGAAGGCCGCGCGGACGGTGCGGTCGGCGAGTGCTCCCCGGGCGGCGTGGGCCGCGCGGACGGCCGCGTCCACCTCCTGGGCTGTGGCTTCCACCGCAACCTGCTCGCGCTGCTTCCCGGTTCGGGGGTCGACACTCCAGACTGGTGCTGCTGCCACCGCGGGTCCCTCCAGATGTAATGCCGCAGTACATGTGCCACTCACCAGCGGCGTTCGATATGCTGAACGCTGTCTCTGGTGGTGAATATGCTGTGGAGACTATTTCCCGGCCAACTAGGGGGTCAAGGCGATGTCGGCAGTCGAGACGGGCGGCGGGGCGCAAGTCAAGTCCGCGGTGCGGACGGTTGAATTGCTCGAGTACTTCGCCGGACGCCCGGGCATGCACTCCCTGGCCGCCGTGCAGGAGGCCGTCGGGTACCCCAAGTCGAGTCTCTACATGCTGCTGCGCACCCTCGTCGAGCTCGGCTGGGTCGAGACGGACGCGACGGGCACGCGGTACGGCATCGGCGTACGGGCCCTGCTCGTCGGTACGTCGTACATCGACGGCGACGAGGTCGTGGCCGCGGCCCGGCCGACGCTGGACCGGCTCTCCGACGACACCACGGAGACCATCCACCTGGCGCGCCTCGACGGCACGAACGTCGTGTACCTCGCGACCCGCCAGTCCCAGCACTACCTCCGCCCCTTCACGCGCGTCGGCCGCCGGCTGCCCGCGCACTCCACGTCGCTCGGCAAGGCGCTGCTCGCCACGCACACCGACGAGCAGGTACGGAAGCTGCTCCCGGAGACGCTCCCCGCGCTGACGGAGCACACGATCACCGACCGGGAGAAGCTCATCGAGGAGCTGCACCAGGTGCGGGAGCAGGGCTTCGCGGTGGACCGCGAGGAGAACACGCTGGGGCTGCGCTGCTTCGGCGTCGCGATCCCCTACCGGACGCCCGCGCGGGACGCCATCAGCTGCTCGGTGCCGGTGGCACGGCTGACGCCCGCGCACGAGCAGATGGTGAAGGACGCGCTGTTCGACGCGCGGGACCGACTGACGCTCGCCACCCGGAGGCTCTGACATGTCCCACCCGGAGGTCGTGCTCCGCGAGATCCACGACAGCGATCTGCCGGTGTTCTTCCGGCAGATGATGGATCCCGAGTCGGTGCGGATGGCCGCGTTCACCGCGAAGGACCCGACCGACCGGGACGCCTTCGACGCCCACTGGAAGCGGATCCGCAGCCTGCCCGACGTCGTCAACCGTACGGTCCTCGTCGACGGTGACGTGGTCGGCAACGCGGCGGTGTACGGCCCGCCCGAAGAGCGCGAAGTGACGTACTGGATCGACAGGGCGTACTGGGGGCGCGGGATCGCCACGGGTGCCTTGCGGGCGCTCCTCGCTGCCGTGCCCGAGCGTCCGTTGTTCGCTCGGGCGGCGGCCGACAACATGGGCTCGTTGCGGGTGTTGGAGAAGTGCGGGTTCCGCGTCTCCGCGCAGGACAGGGGGTTCGCGAACGCGCGGGGCGAGGAGATCGACGAGGTTGTGCTGACGTTGGAGGGATGAGCTCCGCCGGGGCACCGTCGGGGCTGACATCGCGTCCTCCTCCCTCCCCCGTGCGGCGGAGGCGGATCGTCGTCGCGCAGGACGTGGTCCGGCGGAGTGGGGCGGGAGCCTGGGGGACATGACGCAGACGTTTCGCCGGATGGTGTGCGCCGTCGCCGAGCGGCCGACGTGATCGCACTCGCCCGGATCCTGTTCGGGAGGCGGACGCGGCGCCGGTGGATCCATCTGATCCTCGGCGGCGCGCTCGCCATGCCGTACGTCTTCGTCGGCGAGCTGATCGTCGGCCCGTTCACCAACTCCCAGAACCTGTTCAGTTCGCTGCCCCACCAGCTGCTCGCCTTCGGTGCCGGGCTGCCGCTCGCCGCGATCACCGGGCTGTTCCCGCTGACCCGGCCGATGTCGGTGGCCGTGGTCCGGGCCCTGTGCGGGGTCGACGGCGACCGCCTCGCCGACGGACCCGCGCGCACCCGGCAGGCGAAGGGGCGTACGGCGGTGTGGTTCACGCTGCACCTCGGGTTCGGCGGAGTCATCGCCGGGATGTCCCTCGCGACGCCGCCCTTCGCGGTGGTGCTGATCGTGCTGCCGCTCTACGTGGGGCTGCGCGACTCACGGCCCGATCTGCCCGAACTCCTCGACCACACCTGGGTGTTGGCGCTCTCCCCGGTCGCGGGCGCGGCGACGCTGGCGGCTCTCGCCGGCTGCGCGGCGGGCGCGGGCGCGCTGCTGGCCCGCTGGGCGCCGGAGCTGCTCGGGCCCACGCCCGAGGACCGGCTCGCCGCCGCGGAGGCCCACGCCGCCGACCTCGCCGTACGCAACCGGCTGGCTCGCGAGCTGCACGACTCCGTCGGCCACGCGCTGAGCGCCGTCACGCTGCAGGCGAGTGCGGCCCGCCGGGTCCTGGACAGCGACCCGGAGTTCGTGCGCGAGGCGCTTGCCGTGATCGAGGACACCACGCGGCGCACGGTGGGCGAACTCGACGCCGTACTGGGGGTGTTGCGCGATGCCGACTCCCCCGGCGGCGCGCCGGGCTTCCCCGGCACGACCCCCGCTCCTTCGCCCACCCTCGCCGCCGACCTCGACGGTCTGCTCCGTCGCACCCGCGCGGGCGGGCTGCGCGTGGCCGCCGCCGTGGAGGCCGGCCCCGAGGCGCTGCCCCCGCTCGTCTCCCGGGAGGCGTACCGCATCGTGCAGGAGGCCCTGAGCAACGCCCTCAAGCACGCCGGGCCCGGTACCTCCGTGACGCTCCGGATCAGGGTGGTCCCCGACGGCAGGGAGCTGGCCATCACCGCCGAGAATCCCGCGCCGACGGCCGTGGTCCCCCGTCCCGGCGGCGGCCACGGTCTGCGCGGCATCGCCGACCGGGCCCGGCTGCTGGGCGGCACCGCGGAGTGCGGGCCGGTGGACGGGGTGTGGCGGCTGCACGTACGACTCCCCCTGGAAGGACCCGTATGACCATCCGGATCGTCCTCGCCGACGACGAGCGCATGGTGCGCACCGCGCTGCGCGCGATCCTGACGGCCGAGCCCGGTCTGGAGGTCGTCGGCGAGGCGGCCACCGGCGCCGAGGCGGTGTCCGTCGTCCGCGAGCTGGCACCGGACGTCGTCCTCATGGATGTCCGCATGCCCGAGATCGACGGCATCCGCGCCACCGAGCAGATCCTGGCGACGCTTCCCGATCCCCCACGCATCGTCGTGGTGACGACCTTCGAGAACGACGCGTACGTGTACGAGGCGCTGCGCGCCGGGGCGTCCGGGTTCCTGCTCAAGCGGGCCGACGCCGATGCACTGGTCCAGGCTGTACGGCTGGTCGCGCACAGCGACTGCCTGCTGTTCCCGGCGGCGGTGCGGGCGCTCGCCACCGAGTACGGGCGGGCGAAGACGGCACCGCCGGCCTGGGTGGCGAGGCTCACCGGCCGGGAGAGCGAGGTCCTGCGGCTGATGGCCGCCGGGCTCACCAACGCCGAGATCGCCGGTCGCATGGGGGTCGGGCCCGCGACGGTGAAGACGCACGTGGCGGCCGTCCTGGCGAAGACGGCGACCCGGGACCGTACACAGGCGGTGATCGCGGCGTACGAGGCCGGCTTCATGAAGGACGTATGAAAAATCCGGGTGGGTGGGAACGATCGGGTCCGTCCTGGTCGTCGTCCATATGGGATGAACAAAACGATCAGGCGCGCCTCCGTCTTCACCCTGCTGCTCGTCCTCGCCCTGCTTGTCCGGGCGACCTGGGTGCAGTTCTACGAAGGCCAGGCGCTCGCGGACAGCAAGGACAACCGACGGAACGCGATCGAGCAGTACGCGTACCCGCTCGGGAACATCATCGTGGCCGGGGACGCGATCACCGGTTCCGCGCAGACGAAGGGCGGCGACCTCAAGTACAAGCGCACGTACACCGACGGCAGCCTCTACTCGGCGGTCACGGGCTACAGCTCGCAGGTGTTCGGGGCGACGCAGCTGGAGGGCATCTACCAGGACCTGCTCGACGGCACGGACAACCGCCTGAAGAACCCCCTCGACACGGTCACCGGCAAGCGCGCCGACCCGGGTGACGTGGTCACCACGATCGACCCGGCCGTGCAGAAGGCGGCGTACGAGGCGCTCGGCGACAAGAAGGGCGCTGCCGTCGCGATCGACCCGAAGACGGGCAAGATCCTCGGCGTCGTGTCCACCCCGTCGTACGACCCCTCGGTGATCAGCGCCGGCGACTCCGACGCGTGGACGAAGCTGACGAAGGACCCCGAGAAGCCGATGACGAACCGGGCGCTGCGCCAGCCGCTGCCGCCGGGCTCGACGTTCAAGCTGGTCGTCGCGGCCGCCGCGCTGGAGGACGGCCTGTACTCCTCGGTGGACACGAAGACCGACAGCGAGAACCCGTACACGCTGCCGGGCACGACCAGGGTCCTGGCGAACGAGAGCAAGTCCGCGCCCTGTGAGAACGCGACGATCCGGGTCGCCCTCCAGTACTCGTGCAACAACGTCTTCGCGAAGATGGCCGTCGACCTGGGCCAGGACAAGCTGAAGGCGATGGCCGAGAAGTTCGGCTTCAACGACAAGTCGCAGGACGTGCCCGTGCGGGCGTACGAGAGCGTGTATCCGTCGGACATGGAGAAGTCGTCCACCGCGCTGACGGGCATCGGCCAGTTCGACGTGACCGCGACGCCGTTGCAGATGGCCATGGTGTCGGCCACCATCGCCAACGGCGGGAAGCTGGTCTCGCCGCACATGGTGTCGCAGATCAGCGACTCGGACGGCAACGTGCTGGAGAACTACGACGACTCGACGGACTCGAAGGAGATCGTCAGCTCGTCCACGGCCGAGCAGTTGCAGTCGGCGATGCAGACGGTCGTCGAGGAGGGCACGGGGACGAACGCGCAGATCTCCGGGGCGACGGTGGGCGGCAAGACCGGTACGGCTCAGCACGGCGAGAACAACAGCAAGACGCCGTACGCGTGGTTCACGTCCTATGCGAAGGACGACTCCAGCGGCAAGGAAGTTGCTGTGGCTGTGCTGGTCGAGCAGTCGGATGCGGCACGGTCTGAGGTCAGCGGCAATGGTCTGGCCGCGCCTGTTGCGAAGGCGATGATGCGGGCCGCGCTTCAGGACTGACGGTTCCGGTCGGTTGGTCGGCTGCGGGCCGGTGGAGGCTGGCCGCGCCGTTCCCCGCGCCCCTAAAAGACTGCGCAGTTCCCCGCGCCCCTTATCAGGGGCGCGGGGAACTGCGCAGTCGTTGGGGTGACCGTTACTTCACGCCCAGGATCTGCTCGATCGGGTCGATCGCGAAGTAGATCAGGAACAGCACCGACGTTCCCCACAGCAGCCAGTGGACCTCCTTCGCCTTGCCGAGGACCGTCTTGATCAGGACGTAGGCGAGGAAGCCCGCGCCGATGCCGTTGGTGATCGAGTAGGTGAAGGGCATCACGGCGATCGTCAGGAACGCCGGGATGGCAATCTCGTAGCGGTCCCAGTCGATGTGCTTGACCTGGGTCATCATCAGGAAGCCGACCGCGACGAGCGCGGGCGCCGCCGCCTGGAGCGGGACGATCGTCAGCAGCGGGGTCATGAACAGGGCGAGGGCGAAGAGCCCGCCGGTGACCAGGTTCGCGAAGCCCGTGCGCGCACCCTCGCCGACGCCCGCCGCCGACTCGATGTACGAGGTCGAGGAGGAGGCGGAGGCCGCGCCGCCCGCGACCGCCGCGGCGCCGTCGATGAGCAGGACTCGGCCGAGGTTGGGGACCTTGCCCTCCTCGTCCAGGAGTCCGGCCTCGGCGCTGATGCCGACGACCGTGCCCATGGTGTCGAAGAAGTCCGACAGGATCAGCGTGAAGACCAGCAGCACGACGGTGATCACGCTGGCCTCACCGAAGGCGCCGAACAGGCTGAAGTCGCCGAGCAGCCCGAAGTCGGGCGAGGCCACGATGTCGTCGGGGATCTTCGGTGTGGTCAGGCCCCAGCTCTTGATGTCCGCGATCTCGTTGATGATGATCGCGACGATCGTCATGGTCACGATGCTGATCAGGATCGCGCCCTTGACCTTGCGGGCGAGCAGTCCGATGGTCAGCAGCACGCCGAGGCAGAAGACGAGGACCGGCCAGCCGGCCAGCGCGCCGGTGCCGCCGAGCTGCACCGGGACCGTGGTGTTCGCGACGTCGGGTATGCGGGTGACGAACCCGGCGTCGACGAAGCCGATGAAGGCGATGAACAGGCCGATGCCGACGCTGATCGCCTGCTTGAGCGGCTGCGGTATCGCGTGCATGACGGCCTCGCGCAGACCCGTCACCACCAGGACACAGATCAGCAGGCCCTCAAGGACGATCAGGCCCATCGCGTCGTCCCAGCTCATCAGCGGGGCGATCTGGAAGGCCACGACGGCGTTGAGGCCGAGCCCGGCGGCGAGCGCGAGCGGCAGGTTGCCGCCGACGCCCATGATGATCGTCATCACGGCGGCCACCAGTGCGGTGGCGGTGACCAGCTGGACGGTGTCGAGCTGGTCACCGAACTTGTCCTTGGCGCTTCCCAGGATGATGGGGTTCAGGACAAGGATGTAGGCCATCGTGAAGAACGTGGCGAAGCCGCCGCGTACCTCACGGGCGAAGGTGGAGCCCCTGGCGGAGATCTTGAAGTACCGGTCGACGCTGTTCGCCGGGGGTGGTCCGACGCTCGGCCGGTCTGCCACCTTCTCAGTTTCGGACATGGCGGATGCTCCTCGTTACCTGCGTGTTCAGAGTGCGGATGCTGGCTGGATTGTTCCCTCGTTGAACCGTTTTCAGGTTTTCCCCGTGTTACGGAATCGAGTTCGGCCCGCCATACGATGTTCGAAGCGCTGTACGAGCGCCTGATACTCTCTCGGATCTCGCCCCACAGGACACCGTTCCTTCACACCCGCAACGCAGGGGCCGTATACGCACGTACCCCCGTGAGAGCCGTCAGGCGAACCGCGCAGGAACCGACAGGGAGAGGTCGCCCGTGGGCACTGTCGTCGACGACGCCGCCTCCGTGGAGTTCCACGATTTCTTCGAGCGCCACTACGCCGAACTGGCCCGCCTGGCCCATCTGTTGACCGGCGAGTCGGACGCCGCCGACGATCTCGCGGCGGACGCGCTGCTCGCGCTGTGGCACCGCTGGGACCGGGTGCGCGCGGCGGACCACCCGGTGGCGTACGCGCGTGGCGTGGTCGCCAATCTGGCCAGGAGCCGGATCCGCAGCGCGGTGCGTGAGCGCAGACGGATCACGCTGTTCTGGTCGCAGCGCGAGGACAAGACCGAAAACCCCGACATACCGGGCATGGTCGATGTCCAGGAGGCCCTGCGCAGACTGCCGTTCCGCAAGCGGGCGTGCGTGGTTCTGCGGCATGCTTTCGACCTCTCGGAGAAGGACACCGCGCTCGCCCTCGGAATCTCGGTCGGTACGGTGAAGAGCCAGACGTCGAAGGGGATGGCGGAGCTGCAGCGCTTGCTGGGGTCCCAGGAGGCTCCGCGGCGGATGCACGCGGCGGTACTGCGTGCCACCGGAGCCGAAGGGAGGGAACGATGAAGGACGTGCACGAGGAGCTGCGCGCCACGCTGCGGGACGCGGCCGAGGCGCATGAGCCCGACCGCGCGCGCATCCTGGCCCGTGTCGAACGCGGCATGGCCGGCACGGAGAGTGCCCGGTACCCCTCACCGAGGTCGTCCCCGCTCGGCTGGTTCCGTGTCGTCGGTGCCACGGCTGCCGCCGCCGGTGTGCTCGCGGTGGGCGGCTACGCGGTCGCGTCCGCGGTGAAGGACGACAAGGCGGCCGACCAGACGGTCGCGGTCTCGCCCACCCCCGACCCCTCGCCGGAGGCGACGAGCCGTGCCCCGGTCCCGCCGGACCCGGTCAAGTCGTCGCCCCCGCCGGACAGGCCGAGCACGCCGAACTCCCCGACGGCCGGGCCGACTCGGACCGCTCCGGTCGACCCGCCCGCGAAGGCGGACGACGAGGACGGCCCGCTGTGGTCGGACGGCTCGGTCGACCCGCACAGCAACGAGTTCTGGGCGCAGAGCAATGTGACCCTGAAGACGAGCAAGCAACTCACCGCGCTCACCGTCGTGTTGAAGGTCAAGCAGACCGGCGGGGTCACGTCGGCGGGTGCCTGGCGCTCGGCGCCCGAGGACGACTTCACGGTGACGGTCGCCGAGAAGGACGGCTTCCTCGTCTACACGTGGGTGCTCAAGTCGGGCCGCACGGTGTGGCCGGGCGAGTGGGTGTTCGCGGGCCAGTACGACCACGACCGCGGCGGGCGCGACGCCGGTGACGACACGTACGCGGTCGGCGCGCAGGCCGGGGACCAACAGCTGGGCGTGGCGGGCGACTTCGCGCGCGACGCGTCCGACGACGACGGCGACTCGTAGACAGCGACCCGTAAACGACGGCGCGTAGACGACGACTCGTAAAAAAGTTCCGCCGGGCGGCAACCCCCGCCCTCCGGGTGGCGACCAGGAGACGCAAGGTCACTCTCCCCCCACCTGAAGGAACCGGGACATGACTTCACGCGTGGAACCGGAACGCCCTGCACGTCACCGTCACCGTCGCAGGGCCGGCCGGAGGCGTGCCGTCGTCGGCGGGCTCTCCGCGTTCGCCCTGACCGGGGCCGCCATCGTCACCAGCACGATGATGTCGTCGTCGGCGAGCGCCGCCACCACCTGGCCGACCGCCAACGGCAGCGAGGCCGTCTCCGCGACGATCCCCGTGTCGGGGACCCGGGACGGCGGTATGAAGCGCTACTACGGCAGCGGCGATCTGGCCGGTGACGGCCAGGAGGAGGGCCAGGACCCGATCTTCCGGCTCGCCGACGGCGCGACGCTGAAGAACGTCATCATCGGCAAGCCCGGCGCCGACGGCATCCACTGCCAGGGCAGCTGCAATCTGCAGAACGTCTGGTGGGAGGACGTCGGCGAGGACGCGGCCACCTTCCGGGGCGGCAACTCGGCCACCTACACCGTGTACGGCGGTGGTGCGAAGAAGGCCGCGGACAAGGTCTTCCAGCACAACGGCGGCGGCAAGCTCGTCGTCTCCAAGTTCGCCGCCCAGGACTTCAAGACCCTGTACCGCTCCTGCGGCAACTGCTCGACGCAGTACAAGCGCACCTCGATCTTCAACACCATCGAGGTGACCGCGCCCGGTTCGCGGCTGGTCGGCATCAACACCAACTACGGCGACACCGCGGCCCTTCGGGGCATCACGATCATCGGCGACAGCGGCAAGAAGATCGTCCCGTGCCAGAAGTACATCGGCAACAACACCGGTGCCGAGCCGCCGACGAACGGCTCGGGGCCCGACGGCACGCACTGCAACTACACCACCTCCGACCTCACCTACCAGTGACGTACGACCAGGAGCTCCGCACTTGAGCACGCACAAGAAGCACCTCACCCGTCGTCGGCTGCTCGCCTCGTCCGCCGTGGGCGTGGCCGGCACCGGCGCGGCCGTCGTGACCGGCACCGGGCTGTTGTCCTCGGCGTCGGCCGCGACGTTCGGGTACACGGACGACGGCTCCAACTACGTGATCGACACGGGCGCCTCACTCGTCCTCAAGGTGTCCAAGTCGACCGGCGACCTCAACTCGCTGGTCTACAAGGGCAAGGAGTACGAGGGCTTCGAGGGCAAGCACTCGCATGTCGAGACCGGGCTCGGCGCGTCCACCGTCACCATCAAGCAGGTCGGCACGACGATCCTGGTGAAGGTCGCCCACGGATCGATCACCCAGTGGATAGCGGCCCGCAGCGGCCAGAACAACGTCTACCTGTGGACCGACAAGGCGGACTCGTCCTTCACGGCGACCCGGTTCATCGTCCGGATCAAGCCCGGCATCTTCCCCAACTCGGGTGCCGACGCCTGGACTTCGTCCGACACGACCATCGAGGCCTCGGACGTCTTCTCCCGCTCGGACGGCACGACGCACTCCAAGCACTACTCGGGCAAGCGCGTCATGGACTACGAGCACATCGGCTTCACGACCGGTTCGGCCGCGCTGTGGCTGGTGCGTTCCAACCACGAGAAGGCCTCCGGCGGCCCGTTCTACCGTTCGCTCCTGCGGCACACCAACTCCACCAGCGCGGCTCTGTACGAGATCCTGCACTACAACCAGTCGCAGACGGAGCCCGAGCGGTACGGGCTGCAGGGCCCGTACGTGCTGAGCTTCACGGACGGCGGCGCGCCCTCCTCCTCGCTGTTCCACGCCAACCTCGACACGTCCTGGGTGGACGGTCTGGGCATCACCGGCTGGGTGGGCAAGGCGGGGCGCGGCAAGGTGGCGGGCGTCGGCCTCAAGGGCATGGACGCGGAGTACGCGTACACCGTGGGCTTCGCCAACTCCGCGGCCCAGTACTGGGCGAAGGCCGCCGCCGGCACGGGTGCCTTCTCGTGCCCGGGGATGCTCCCGGGCACGTACACACTGATGGTCCACAAGGGCGAACTCGCCGTCCACACCCGGGAGGTGACGGTCACGGCGGGCGGTACGACGGCCCTCAACAGCATCACGATCAGCGGTGACCCGAGCACCGCGGGCACCATCTGGCGGCTCGGCGACTGGGACGGCACGCCCGGCGAGTTCAAGAACGCCGACCTGATGACGTACGCGCATCCGTCCGACGGCCGTGCCTCGAAGTGGACGGGCAACGTCACCATCGGCAGCGGCGGCGAGGCCGCGTCCTTCCCCTGCTACATCTGGAAGGACGTCAACGACGGCATCCTCGTCTACTTCAAGCTGACGGCCACGCAGGCGGCAGCCGCGCACACCCTGCGCGTCGGGGTGACGACCGCGTACATCAACGGCCGCCCGCGCGTGACGGTCAACGACTGGGTGTCGGCGATCCCGGCCGCTCCGTCACAGCCCTCGACACGGTCCCTCACCACGGGCTCGTACCGGGGCAACAACCACACGTTCACCTACAACATCCCGGCGACCGCCTGGAAGTCGGACACGAGTCAGTACAACGTCCTCAAGCTGAACGTGGTCAGCGGATCGACGGGCTCGGCATTCCTGAGTCCGGGCACGTCCTTCGACTGCTTGGACCTGCTGTCCTGAACTCAGAGCCCGTCTCGCGCGCCAGGGACGTAGAACCCGGCGGAGCTGTTGCCGTGGGCCTCGTTGTCGTCGAGGACATGAGCGACCGAAGCGCCTCCTCCGCCGAGTTCGAACCCGTGGCCGCCGCCTTCGAAGGCACGGTCCTTCCAGCGGTTCTTCCCGTTCCCGTACGCCACCGAGTGCTCCACGGTGACCGGGCTGGAGAACTGCCAGAGGTCCAGGCCGTCGTCGGAGTTGTCGTAGAGCCGGGCTCCGATGATCCTGTTGCCCGTGCCGGAACCGAACTTCACCCCGATGCCATCCGCGTTCCGGCCGTGCCCCGCCGCGTCGTAGTTGCCGTAACTGCGCAGGTTCTGGACGAGGTTGTCCGTCGTACCGTCCCCGCGCAGTGTGAATCCGGAGTCGCCGTTGTCCGCGGTGACCAGGTTCTTGAAGACGCCGCCGACGGACGAGGTGGCGACGAAGCCGAGGGCCGGCGAGTTCTGCCAGGTGATGTCCTGGACGGTCCAGTGGTCGCCGTCGATACCGGCGAGCGGGGATCCGGCGGTCAGCTTCGCCCCGTCGATCCGTACCTTCTCGCCGTCGTGCGCCCGGAGCGTGATCCGGGCCGAACTCGTGCCGTTCGCGGCCGACTTGAGGGTCCGCGTCGGATAGTACGTGCCGCCGCGCACCTCGATGGTGGTGCCTGCCGTGGCGTTCCTGACGGCGGACTCCAGCTGCGCCGAGGTCGACACGGTCACCGTCGTGCCGGCGGCGCTCGCCCCGTCGGGCGCGAGGCCGAGGTAGACGCCTCCCGCCCCGGAGGCGACGACCACCGCCGTGGCGACGGAGAGGGTGCCGGTCCTGCGGTGCCGTCCGGTGCCGAGACGCACGGGGACGTTCCTTTCCTGGGGAACGGGGAGAGAGGCGGGGCCGGGGCCGCTTTCTTTACTCGGCCCCGCCTCTGATCCCTGGTCGCCGCCTGCCCTCAAAAGGTTGCCGGGCCAGCGCGAAACGAATCGAAACTTTCGCTCGCCCCGGGGCCGCTTCCACCGATTGACGGCCCCGTCCGCCACTGGTGACACTCCGAGGGCAGTCCATCCCAACAGAATCCACCAGACCCCCACAGGATGTGTCATGCGCCCCCGCACCGTGCGAACGCTCCTGATCCCCCTCCTCGCCCTCCTCCTGAGCCTGCTCGCCGCCCCACCGAGCCCGGCGGCCCAGCCCCAGGCCCCGCCCGAAGCCCCATCCGGAGCACCTCACGTGACCAAACAGAAGTACGCCGGCTATCTCTTCGCCTACTTCACCGGCGAGGGCACGGCGGACGGTGAGCAGATCCGCTACGCCCTCAGCCGCGGCAACGACCCGCTGCACTGGCGGGAGTTGAACAGCGGCAAGCCGGTCCTCACGTCCACGACCGGCGAGAAGGGCCTGCGCGACCCGTTCGTGATCCGCTCCCCCAAGGGCGACAAGTTCTTCATGATCGCGACCGATCTGCGCATGTACCAGAACTCCAGCGGCAGTTGGGACGACGTCCAGCGCCACGGCAGCAGGTCCATCATGGTCTGGGAGTCCACCGACCTGGTCCACTGGACCGACCAGCGCCTGGTGAGGGTCTCCCCCGACAGCGCGGGCAACACCTGGGCGCCGGAGGCCTATTGGGACGACAAGCTCGGCGAGTTCGTCGTCTTCTGGGCGTCCAAGCTGTACGCCGACGACGACCCGGACCACACCGGCTCCACGTACAACAAGATGATGTACGCGACGACGAAGGACTTCCGTACCTTCAGCGAGCCGAAGGTCTGGGACGACCCCGGCTACTCGGTGATCGACTCGACCGTCGTGAAGAACAAGGGCACTTACTACCGATACACCAAGGACGAGCGGGACCCCACGTCCTCCAGCCCCTGCTCGAAGTTCATCACCGCGGAGAAGTCGACCTCCCTCACGGACACCTCGTACGACTTCGTGTCGGACTGCATCGGCAGTGGCTCGATCGACCGCGGTGAGGGGCCGACGGTCTTCAAGTCCAACACCGAGGAGAAGTGGTACCTGTTCATCGACGAGTACGGCGGTCGCGGCTACGTGCCCTTCGAGACGACCGATCTCGACTCGGGCCGGTGGACGATGTCGGAGAACTACCAGCTGCCCGCGAGCCCGCGGCACGGCACGGTCATGCCCGTCACGCAGGCGGAGTACGACCGGCTGCTCGCCGCCTATCCAGCCGACGGCACCTCGGTCGTGGACGCGACGGTGAAGGACCAGAAGGGGTACGCGATCGTCACCGAGGCGGCCTCGAAGGTCGTGCTGCCGATGAAGCCGGGCGAGAACCTCTCGCGGATCGCGCCGAAACTCTGGCTCGGCGAGGGCGCCACGGTGAGCCCGGCGTCCGGCACGCGCCGCGACTTCCGCAAGCCGCAGAAGTACCAGGTGACGGCGGCCGACGGCACGACCCGCACCTGGACCGTCGAGGCCGTGCCCACCCGCAGCCCGGTCCTGCCGGGGCTGTACGCGGACCCCGACATCCAGTACCTGGACGGCCGTTACTGGATCTACCCGACCACCGACGGCTTCCCCGGCTGGAGCGGCACGAAGTTCAAGGCCTTCTCCTCGAAGGATCTGGTCCACTGGAAGGACCACGGCGAGATCCTCGACCTGGGTCCTGATGTGTCCTGGGCGGACAAGAATGCCTGGGCGCCCGCGATCGCCGAGCGCGACGGCAAGTACTACTTCTACTTCTGCGCCGAGCAGCAGATCGGCGTGGCCGTGGCCGACTCCCCCGCCGGCCCGTTCAAGGACGCCCTCGGCAAACCCCTGGTGGCGAAGGGCGGTTCGCTGCAGGGCCAGATGATCGACCCGGCGGTCTTCACGGACGACGACGGGACGTCGTACCTCTACTGGGGCAACGGCCACGGGTACGTCGTCCCGCTGAACGACGACATGGTGTCGTTCGACGCGTCGAAGATCCAGGACATCACCCCGGACAACTTCCGGGAGGGGTCCTTCGTGGTCAAGCGCAAGGGCACGTACTACTTCATGTGGTCCGAGGACGACACCCGCAGCGAGAACTACCACGTCGCCTACGCGACCGGCCCGTCCCCGCTCGGCCCGTGGACCAAGCAGGGCACGATCCTGTCCAAGCGGCCGGAGTACGGCATCCTCGCCACGGGCCACCACTCGGTGGTCAACGCGCCCGGCACGGACGACTGGTACATGGTCTACCACCGGTTCGGCCTGAACGGGCCGGGGCTGGCCGGCGGGGACGGCACACACAGGGAGACGACCATCGATCGCATGAAGTTCGCGGCCGACGGCACGATTCTGCCGGTGGTGCCGACCCTGGAGTCGATCAGGCCGGTACGAAGGGACTGAGAGGCGCAGTCCCGGTCGGTCTCAGTCCATCGTCGCGCCGATGGTGGTGCTGCCCGTGGTCAGGAACGTGGTCACGGGCAGCGCGCCGTTCGACTGGCGGGCGTTGTACGTGGTCGTCGCGCTGGTGGACCGGAAGGCGGGCGTCGAGATGCCCGAGTCCCAGTTGTTGCCGGACGAGACGACCGACGCGCCCTTGCTCACCGAGCCGCCGCTGTTGCTCACCGCCAGGTTCTTGCCGAGCCTGGCGGCGCCGGTGGCGAAGTAGTAGCCCCACTTGGCGTTGGCGTAGGCGGTGGTGCGGTTGATGACGATGGCGCCCTTGTTGCTGTTCTCGGTGAAGCCGTTGCCCGCGTTGTCCCAGGCCGCGGAGTTGTTGACGACATGGGCGACGACCTCGCCGTCGCCACCGAGCTTGTAGCCGTTGCCGTCACCCGCGAACGCCGAGTCCGACCACCGGTTCTTTCCGTTGCCCATGGCCCAGGTGTGCTCGACGGTGACCGGCGACGAGAACGACCAGAAGTCCAGTCCGTCGTCCGAGTTGTTGTAGAGGCGCGCCCCGGTGACGAGGTTGCCGCTGCCCGAGCCGAACTTGATGGCGATGCCGTCCGCGTTCTCGCCGTGGGTGGCGGCGTCGTAGTGGCCGTAACTGTCGATGTTCCGGACGGTGTTGTTGGTGGTGCTGTCCCCGGTGAGCGTGAAGCCGGAGTCACCGCCGTTGATCGTCTTGATGTTGTCCCAGACGGTCGAGGCGCAGGACTGGCAGACGACCGCGCTGTCCGGGGAGTTCTGGAAGGTGATCCCCGAGACGGTCCAGTAGTCGGCGGTCAGCTTGAAGATCCAGTCCCCGTCGGGAAGGTTCGAGCCGTCGATCTTCACGGTCTCGGAGCCGTACGGCTGGAGGTAGATACGGCTGGACGACGTGCCGTTGGCGGTCGACTGGAGGGTCGCCGTCGGGTAGTAGGTGCCGGCGCGCACCTGGATCGTGGTGCCCGCGGTGGCGTTCTTGATGGCGTTGGACAGGTCGGTGGAGTTGCTGACGACCACGGTGGCGGCGTGGGCCTGGGTGGGGATCACGGCGAGTCCGGCACCGAGGGCGAGAACTGCGCCTAAGGACAGAGCGGTTCGACGGGACATGGGTGTGGGGACCTTTCGTCGAGTGGTGTGGGGAGATTGCAGGTCACAGGGCGGGGTTCAGCCATGCGGGAACCCCGTCCTGCTGGGGCCAGGGGCTACTCAGGACCGGCACTCATGCCGGGGGGCCACTCAGGACCGGCACTCATAAGGCCTCCAGTCCCCGAGATACGCCTCCCGGGTGTGCGATCGCGCCTCCGCCTCCGTGAGCTGCGGCCGGTTCTCCGGCACCGAAATCACTGCGCCAGGACCGGAGTTGGCGTGCTCGCGGAAGCGCATGGTCTGCCACGGATACGCCTCGCGCATGTTGATGTAGGGCTCCACGGCGTCGATGCCGGGCCCCAGCCAGGTGTCCCGCACGACGAGCGAGGGCCAGGCGGTCGTCTCGTACGAGGGCACCCACGGCCGGGCGATCCTGTACGCGGCGTCCTCGGCACCCGAGGTGATCCGGCACCGCTCGGCGAGGAAGCCGTACGGATTCGCGCGGGCCGTGGCCGGGGCGAACACCATGCCCTCGGGCCTGAAGTCCACCTCCCGGTCGAGCGTGTGGAAATGGCACCGCTCGAAGACCGCCCGTGCCCGCCCGAACACGAAGTCCACGTCACCCTCGGCATAGCAGTCCCGGTAGTACTGCCGGTCGAAGGCGTCGAGCGCGGTGGTGTCCGCGAACAGCGTGTCCTGGTGACCGAGGAACCGCACGCGCTCGAAGTGCGACCGGTCCCCGGTGACGTACGCCGCCACGGCCTGGGTGCCCGTGATGTCGGGGTGGTCGGCGCGCAGCCAGTCGTTGGCCAGGGTGAGGTCCCGCACGGTCAGGCCGGGCGCCGCCGAGGTGAGGGTGGCGGAGCCCGCGGTGCCGTAGGTGCCGCCGCCGGGCCTGGGGGTGCCGTTGGCGTTGTCGAAGACGACCACGGCGGCCCGCGGATCGCGGGCCGCACCGCGAAGCGTCAACTCCCCTTTCTCCGCAGGGATGTTGACGACCTCGCGATACGTACCCGGGTGCACGACGATCGTCCAGCCCTCCCCCTCCACGGCGTCCACCGCGTCCTGGACGGAGCCGCCGGGGCGGACGTGCAGGACGCGGCGGCGGGCCTCCGCGAAGGCGGGGGTCGTGCCGACGGCCACCAGGCCACCGGCGATCCCGGTGAGCAGTGTGCGCCGGCGCATGTCAGCACCCCTTCCACGGGGTCCAGTCGCCGAGGTAGGCCTCCCGGGTGTGCGACCGGGCCTCCGCAGAGGTGAGCTGGGGCCGGTTCTCCGGCACGGAGACCACGGCACCAGGTCCCGTGTTCCGGTACTCGGCGAACCGCTGGTCCTGCCACGGGAAGCCCGACGACATGTTGGTGTAGGGCGCCACGGCGTCGATGCCAGCGCTCATACGGGTCCCGCGCACGGTGAGCATGGGCCGTGCGGTGGTGTCGGAGCTGGGCACCCATGGGCGGGCCAGCTTGTAGTAGGCGTCCGGTGCCTCGCTGGAGATCCGGCCACCGGTCACCAGGTAGCCACGCGGGTTGACGCCCGCGGTGGAAGGCGCGAACACGAACCCGTACGGGGCGCTGGTCAGGTCGTCCCTGGTCAGCGTCCGGAAGTGGCAGTTCTCGTAGACGGCCGTGGCCCGCCCGAACACGAAGTCCACGTCACCCTCGGCGTAACAGTCCCGGTAGTACTGCCGGGCGAAGGTGCCGAGCGCCATCGAGTCGGCGTACAGGGTGTCCTGGTGGCCGAGGAACCGGCAGCGCAGGAACACCGACCGGTCGCCCTGCACCTTGATGGCGACGGCCTGGGTGCCGCTGATCCCGGGGTGCTCGGCGCGCAGCCAGTCGTTGGCGAAGGTGAGGTCCCGCGCGGTGAACCCGTCGGCCTGCACGAGGGTGGTCGCCGACCCGGTCGTACCGTACGTGCCACCGCCGGGCTTCGGAGTACCGGCCGCGTTGTCGTACACGACCACGACGTCCCGCGCCTCGCCGGAGGCCCCGATCCAGGTCATCTCCGTACGGGCGGCACTCACGGCGGTCGTCTCACGGTACGTACCCGGGGCGATGACGAGCGTGTACCCGCTGCCGCTCGCGGCGTTCACGGCGGCCTGGACGGTGGTGTGGTCGCCGAGGCCGCCGGGGTGGACGTACAGGGTGCGCTCGTCCAACCGGGCCGACGGCGAACCGTACCGCCCGAAGGGGGCCCGCCCACGCGCCTGGGCCTGGGAGGAGACCCCCAGCGCGAGCGCGGCTCCCACACTCGCGACGACGAACGACCGTCTACTGACCGGTACCGGAAGGGTCATGGTCAGCAGACCTTTCCGGCACCCGCACCGGCACGGCCGCCGACGATGCCGGGCACGGCCCGCGGCGAGTCGACCTTCGTCCGCAGGGTCGGGGTCCACCCGGCCCCCGACTGGAGGGTCTCCCCCGGGATCTCCGCGTTGTGGACGGCGATGAGATCGGTCAACTTCCCGTTGACGTAGTTGTTCTCGGCGGTGAGCGGCGCCTCGTTCCACTTCTTCAGGGTCTTGGCGGCGCTGACACCGGCGGGCAGCGAGAACGCGTTGTCCGAGGCGTACAGCTGCGAGGAGGCGCCGATGCCGAAGGTGTATCCGTACGACTGCCCCTTCGCCACCACGAAGTGGTTGTTGTACGCGTCGACCTGCCCGAATCGCACGCGCGGGGCACGCTCGACGATGCCCTCGAAGCGGTTGTGGTGGAGCGTGACCTTGAGCTTGCCGGTGTCGGTCGAGCCGGCGCTGTCGCTGTTGCCGATCAGCATCGTCTTGTCGTGGTCCTCGACCGAATTCCAGGACACCGTCACGTAGTTGGCGCCGCGCACGACGTCGAGCAGACCGTCGTGCTGCTGGTAGGTCTGGCCGTAGTACGTCGGCAGGGTGCTGTCCGGGTAGCGGCCGTCGGTCAGGGTGTTGTGGTCGACCCACACATGGGTGGAGCCGTAGACGACGACCGCGTCGTACTCGGAGTTCCAGGCACCGGTGTCGGTGTCGGTCGGGTCCCACTGCGGGAAGCAGTCCAGCGGGGCCTCGATGGTGAGGTTGCGCAGGATGACGTTGTCGACGCCCTTGATCTGCAGGCTGCCGCCTCTGATCCCGGCGTTCTTGCCGACCCCGACGATCGTGGTGTTGGCCGGCACGTTCGCCTTGATCGCCTTGTCCTGGCTGGCGGCGGAGGCGGCCCGCAGGCCCTCCGGGCTGTCGGCGGGCTCCCCGGACAGGTCCTTGTCGAGCCCCCAGTTCTCCGGCGAGTACTTCTCCAGATACGCGTCGAAGTCGTACCCCGGCGCCGCGAAGGAAGCACACCCCTCGGCCACCGGATCGATGACCCCCTTGACCTTGATGATCTTCGGCGCGTCCCCACCGGCCTTCAACGCGGCCTTGAACTCTGCCCAGTTGGTGACGGTGTAGACGTGCTCGGCGGTGGCGGCGGCACCGCCCGTGGTGCCGGTCCCCTCGGACCCCCAGCCGTCACCGACGGCGAGGGTCTCGCGCCCGAGGTCACGACCCTGAGCGGCCTGAGGGGCTTCGGCGGCCTGGGCATGGGCGACGGTCCCGGTGACACCGAGGACGAGGGCGGTGCATCCAACAAAGGATGTCATGACATGGGCATGCCACATACGGGTACGCATGAGTGCGGGGTTCCTTCCAAACAGGGGGAGGGCCTACGTTTTTAGGGGCGCGGGGCTGTATCGATTTGCGGCTCCGCCGCGTGGGCGCGACCAGCCACAACGGACGGACGGCTACAAACGAACCTTCGGCTGCGGCACTACGACTCAGGCCAACTGATCCACGACTCAGGAATCACTTCGTCAAGCCGCCGAACATCCCGACGAGCCAGAACCCGCCGACGCAGCAACTCCCCCGCCACCATCCGAGCCACAGCAATGGCCCCCGGCGGATTGAAATGCGTGTTGTCCTGCTCGACATCGGTCCAGTTGAAGTACTTCTTGGTCTCCTCGACACCGAGCCGCTGCCAGAGGGCAATCGACAGCGCCTGAATATCGAGCAACGCCACCCCCTCCTCCTGGGAGAGGGCCCGAACGGCCGCGGGATAGTCGCCATGGGTCCCCACGGCATTCCCGTCGGCGTCGAACTTCCGCCGCTCCACGGACGTGGCCAGCACCGGCCGCGCCCCCCGCGCCCGTGCCCCGTCGACGTACTGACGGAGACAGTCCTGATACGTCGTCCACGGCTCGGTGTACCGCGTGGGATCGGCGACCTTGGAGTCGTTGTGCCCGAACTGGACGAGAAGGAGATCACCGGGCCGGATCGCGGCGAGAACGACGTCGAGACGTCCTTCGTCGATGAAACTCTTCGAACTACGCCCGTTCACAGCATGGTTGGCGACAGCCAACGGCTCCCGCAGAAAGAACGGAAGGGCCATGCCCCAACCGGTCTCGGGCGCGGCATCGGCGTATTTCTGGGCGGCGGTGGAATCACCGGCGATATAGAGAGTGCGCGTGCGTCCGTGGGGCCGCCCCTGCGGGGAGGCGGCGGCAGCGGGCCCCGTCGCCGCGACGGCGAGGGGAACGGCGGCAAGCGCCGCGGTGGTGACCTGTCTGCGGGTGAGTGACACGACGATGTGCCTTTCGGACATGGAAAAGCTGCGGTTGGTGCAGGAGGTGGCGCCCAAATCGCGCCCCATCAGGGGCGCGGGGAACTGCGCGACCAGCACAACGGCCCCGCAGCACCCCACGATCGACCCCTGCGAAGGAACGAGCAGAAGGGCTACCCCTTCTGCTCGTTCCACTCCGTCTGAGCCTCGTTGAGCTGATCGGCCAGGGTGTTCAGGAAGTCCTTGGCGCTCATGGACCCGTTCATGACCTTCTGGAACGCCGGCTCGTTGTCCGTCTTGGAAATGGTGTTCCAGTCGGGCAGGTAGTACGGCAGCTGAACGATGGTCGTGGACCCGTCACTCAGCGCCTCGGCGGCAAGCTTCGTGGGCTCGGCCTTCGAAACCCACGCGTCCTTCGCGGCGTCGTTGTTCGACGGCACCTGCCCAGCGGCCTCGTTGAACATGGAGTTCTCCGCCTTCGAGGTGGCGAAGTCGATGAACTTCCAGGCGGCGTCCTTGTTCTTGGAGCTCTTGAACATGCCCAGCCCGTCAACGGGGTTGGAGACCTGGACCCGCTTGCCACCGGGTCCGACCGGCTGCGGAATACCGCGGAACTTGTCGACGCCGAGCGCCTTCACATGGTCCTGGTAGGAGCCCAGGTTGTGGTTCAGCATTCCGATCGTTCCGGAGTCCCACTGGGCGACCATCTTGGTGAAGTCGTTGTTGAGGTCGGCGGCCGGAGTGACCTTCTTGAAGAGGCCCACGTACTTCTCCAGGGCCGCCACGTTCTTCGGGTCGTTGACCGTGGTCTTCTCGTTGCCGGCGTCCCAGAAGGACGTGATGCCGGACTGGCCGTACATCGCGTCGAGGGCCTGGGCGATGGAGCCGGCGCCACCGCGGATGGTGTAGCCGAACTCGTTCTTGCCCTTGTCGGTGAGCTTGTCGGCGGCCTCGTAGAAGTTTTCCCAGGTGGTCGGCTCGTCCAGGCCCGCCTGCTTGAACAGGTCGGTGCGGTAATAGAGGACGCCGTTGTTGGCGGAGGTCGGGATCGAGTACAGCGTGTCGTCCCGGCCACCGGCGGCCTTCAGCGACTTGACCATGTCCTCGTTGAGCTTGCCGTTGAGGGAGGACTTGCCGAGGCGGTCGTCCAGCGGCTCCAGCGCGTTCTGGGCGGCGAACCCGGCGAGCATCGCAGCGCCGACACCGCCGACGTCCGGCAGCCCGCCGCCCTGGAGGGCGGTGTCGACCTTGGACTGGTACTCGGTGGCGGCGATCCCGACGTACTTGACGTCGATGTCCGGGTTCGCCTTCTCGAAGTCGGCGATGATCTTCTTCCAGACCTCGGTCCGGATACCGCCGTTGTTGTCCCAGAAGACGATCTCGCCCTTGCCGCTGCCGTCGGCACCCTTGTCACCGGCCGACCCGCTGCCGTCGTCACCGCAGGCGGTGGCGGTCAGCGCGAGCACCGCGCTCAGGGCGACGGCGGCTACCGAGCGGCGCCCGCCTCTGCTGCTCCTGTGAATGCTGGTCTTCATCATCGGCTCTCTTCTTCTGGATCCAACGAGGGTTGTGTCGCTGTGACGTTGTGAAGCTGTGGGGGTCAATGGCGGGCGCGGGGCGCCCGGTTGCCGGTCCCGGCGGCGGAACGGTCTGCGACGGTGTGGGCACCGAGTCGCTTCTGCGGACCGGAGAACTTGGACACGAGCGCGGGAACGGCCGCCGCCGGGTCGAGCCGGTAGTCGTAGAAGTCCCGCGGGTCGAAGGCCGTGCCCCACGTCTCCTGCCGTCCGCTGGTGTTCTTCAGGATCGACCCGTGCTGCACCAACTCGGCCGTGGTGTCGGCCTGATAGGGGTGCTGGACGTCCTGGTAGTAGCTGTTCTCGATGACCATCTTTGTCTTGCCGCGCGACCAGTTGCCGTACGTCCATACGGGGTCGCCGGGGTCCGCCTGGGCGGTCATGTAGTTGTTGTAGAGGTGTGCGTAGGCGCAGTTGTCCGCCGACGGGTTGCGCTGCTTCGTGCCGCGGAACCAGTTGTGGTCGATGGTGATCTGCGTCTTCACGTTCGGCGTCCAGCCGATGCCGAAGGTCTTGTTGTTGTTCTCGAAGCGGTTGTACGAGACGGTGACGTACTCGCTGTCCTTGCGGATGTCGAGCTGCCCGTCGCAGATCCGCGAGAAGCGGTTGTGGTCGACCCAGACGTGGTGGACGGTGTCCATCTGGATGCCGTCGAAGTCGGTGTCCTTGCAGTCCCAGTTGCCCTCGACGTACGAGTCACGGATCGTCAGGTTGCGGATGACCACGTTGTGGGTGCCGGGCGTGAGGTGCAGCTCGCCCTGGACGAGTTCCCCGGCCGTGCCGACGCCGATGATGGTCTTGTCCGAGGCCACGACGACGTTCGCGCCGAACGGCTCGACCTTGATAGTCCCGGCGACCCTGATGACGTACGGCTCCTCGGCCGCCGCGTAGCGCTCCAGGTCGGCCTGGGTGGTCACGGTGACGACCTTGCCGCCGGCGCCTCCCGTCGTACCGCCCTCCAGGGACGCGAAACCGTGGGCCTCGGCGGTCCGGCCGGCACTCTCGGACACCGCCTCGGCCGGGGCGACGACCCCGAGCCCCAGTGCGGCCACCAGGGCGGTGACCGTGATCAGGACCCGGCCGGGGCCAAGCCCTGGCCCCGGTACGGGCAAGCGCTTGCTGCTACGGAAGTGCGTCATTGCGGCTCCCAACAGGCTTACAACGGTGATGACTTGAAGCGGTCAGGCAGGTGGAGCGGTGACAGCGATCAGGCGGGTGGCGCGGTGATGCGGAACTGCGTGAACGTGGCCGCCCCGGCGTGTCCCCCGCCGTTCGGCGCGAGTGCGACAAGGCCGAGCAGGGCGCCGACCCAGCGCCAGGGGGTGGCGGCGAAGACCTGGCCGGAGTGCTCCCAGCCGGTCCCGAGGTCGTACGAGAAGCGGCAGCGTGCCCCGGCGCCGGCCTCGATCCGCAGCCGCACCCGTCCCTCGGGCGCGAGCCGGGGATGAGCGGCGTCCCTCTCCCGCTCGGCGACCGACTCGGCGAACCGGTGCACGAGGTGGACCGTCCCGTCGGCCCCCCGTTCGAGCCCGATCCAGCTGAACGCGTCGCCCAGTACGGCGAGTCCGGCCCGCGCGCCCGGTTCCTCGGCGTCGAGCCGCAGCCCGACCTCGACGGTGCACGGGGTCCCGGGCAGCCGCTGGGTGAGTACGTTCGGTAACTTGCGCAGATCCTGCGCGTCGACCGTCCGTACGCAGGCCAGCCGCAGCCCGTCGCCCGAGTGCTGGGTCGCCCAGCCGTCCTGCGGGTTGGCGGTCCACTGCCACTGCCGTCCGAACCGCCCGCCGGGGAAGTCGTCGTCGGTGGCGGGCGCCGACAGCGGCTGCCGCGGCAGGTCGGGCTTGCGGTGTACGGCGACGGGGGCGCCCTCGTCCCCGAGGACCGGCCAGCCGTCCGTGCCCCAGCGCATCGGCTGGAGGTGGACGACCCTCCCGTACGCGCCCTTCTCCTGGAAGTGCGCGAACCAGTGCTCGCCGGACGGGGTGGTCACCCAGCCGCCCTGGTGGGGGCCGTTGACGTCGGTGTCGCCCTGCTCCAGGACGACCCTCTCCTCGTACGGTCCGAAGAAGTCGCGGGAACGCAGCGCGCCCTGCCAGCCGGTCTGGACGCCGCCGGCCGGGGCGAAGATCCAGAACCAGCCGTCGTGCCGGTACAGCTTCGGCCCTTCGAGCGTGAACCAGCCGGGTATGCGGTCGCCGTCGACGATCACCTTGCCGTCGTCGAGCAGGCCGGTCGCGTCGGGACGCATCCGGTGGCCGGTGAGCCGGTTCTTGACGCCGGAGCGCGACTTGGCCCAGGCGTGCACGAGGTACGCCTCGCCGGTCTCCTCGTCCCACAGGGGGCAGGCGTCGATGAGCCCCTTGCCCGCCTTGACGAGGTGAGGGCGGGTCCAAGGGCCGCGTATCTCTGGGGCGTTGACCTGGTAGATGCCGTGGTCGGGGTCGCCCCAGAAGAGCCAGAAGCGGTCGTCGTGGTGGCGCAACGACGGTGCCCAGACACCGCGGTCGTGCCGTGGCTTCCTGAACTCCCGCGCCGGTTCGAGGAGTTGTAAAGCATGGCCGACGAGCGTCCAGTTGACGAGGTCGCGGGAGTGCAGCAGCGGCAGGCCCGGGACCCGGCCGAAGCTGGAGGCCGTCAGGTAGTAGTCGTCGCCGACGCGGATGAGGTCGGGGTCGGACCAGTCGGCGTTCAGGACCGGGTTGCGGTACGTGCCGTCGCCGAGGTCGGCGGTGAAGGCGGGTGCGCTCTGGCCGCTCATGGGCTCACCGCCTTGCGGACGAGGGCCGCGGCCTCGCCCCGGTCGAGGCGGCCGTCGGCGACGACGGTGACGACCCGGCGTACGACGGTCTCCCCGGCCGGGATCGGCAGCCGTTCCTGGTGGGCGAGGGAGGAGCCGACGCCCGGGTACTCGGCGGTGCGCACGAACCACGGGTCGCGGCGGGTCTGCTCGGTGGCCCCGGCGAACACCAGCGTCCAGTTGGCGCCCACGAGCGCCAGCCAGTCGGCGCGTACGCCGTGCACGGTCTCCTCGCCCTCGGTGCCGGCCGTGAACACCGCGGGCGCGTCGGCCTCCTTGCGGGCCCGCCAGAAAAAGCCGCCGTAGGCCGCTCCCGGTCTGCCGTTGGTCGCCGGGCTGCCGATCGACAGGGGCCCGGCGGTCGTGTTGGTGAGCGAGAACGTGAAGTCCAACGCCCAGGCGGTGTCGGTGAGTTCGGTCGCCGCGGCCGTACGCCGCTCGCGCAGCAGCTCACCGCCCGCCGCGACCCAGCGCAGCTCCTCCACGAAGCCGTCCGGGTCGCTCAGCTGGAACGTGGAGTGCCGCTGGGCCCCGTGGTTGTCCAGCTCGGTCGGCCCCTGGTCGCGTACGTACGTGCGACCGCCCCAGAAGTTGAACCCCTCGACGTCGGGAACGGCGACACCGACGCCGAGGTGGTGGATGTGGTCGACGGGGCTGAGCTCCGTGACAGCCGTGCCGGCCAGGGTGGTGACGGGGTGGAAGTACGGACGCGGCGACAGCTTCGGCGGCAGCTCGGGCCGGGTGACGTAACGGCCGACCGGGCGGCCAGCGACACGCAGGACCAGCGACTCGTTGTTCATCAGGTACTCACCTCTTTCGGGAGCGCCCACGAGGCGCCCAGCTCGGAGTAGAGGGCGAGGGTGTCGGCGGCGGCCGTGACGAGTCCGTCGACTCCGTGCACGATCCGGCGGTTCTCGTCGGCCTTCAGGTACCAGGCGTCGGCGGGCAGCGCGACGGGGTCCGGCGCCTGTCGAATCGCTTCAACGACCTTCATGAAGGCGCCCGTCGAGTCCGGCGCGACCAGCAGGTCGGCCCGGCCTTCGAGGTGCTCGACGAGGTTCTCCAGCAGGTCGGTCCTGCCGTACGTGATCTCCTGCGGGCCGTGTCCCGACCGCTGGACGAGGACGCGGTCCTGCTTGTACCAGAAGGTGATCCGACCGCTGGTGCCGTGCACGAGGACGTACGGCTCGTCGGGGTGCTCGGCGCACAGGGTCGCGGCGACAGTGATCCGGTGGCCGGCCGTAGTGGTGACACGGACGCAGGAGGTGTCGTCGGACTCGATGTCGTTGGCGCGCAGCAGCTCGGTCTCGATGCGGGTGACGTCCTCGGCGCGGGTGGCGCCGTCGAGCGCGAGGGCGGTGGCGACGGCGTGCGCGAGGGGGTTGGTCAGCACCCCGTCGATGACGTCGGCCCCGTTCATCCGGCGCCGCCCGGCCCAGGGCGCGCGGCGGTAGTACTCCTCGGCGCGCGCCCAGGCCCCGGCCCCGCCGATGCCGTCCACCCGGCCGATCGCGCCCTGCGCGATCAGCTCCCGGATCGCGGGCACGGCCTGCGAGCCCAGCGACTGGAAGCCGATCTGGCAGACCACCCCGGCCGCGGCGACCCCGTCGGCCATGCGCCGGAACTCGGCGTACGAGGGCGCGGGCGGCTTCTCCAGCAGGACGTGTACGCCCCTGGCCGCGGCCGTCAGCGCGAGGTCGGTGTGGGTGGGGATCGGCGTGCAGATCACGGCGATCGCGGCACCCGTGGAGTCCAGCAGGGCGCCGAAGTCGGCGGACTGCTCCGGGAGTTCACCCGGCGCGGTGAAGCCGTCCAACTCCGCCTCGGTGAGCGGGGTCAGCTCGCAGATCCCGGCGAGGCGGACCAGGCCCTTGTCCTGGAGGCGGCGGATGTTGGCGAGGTGCCAGTGGCCGTGACCGCGGGCGCCCGCGAGGACGACGGGGAGGGGCGACTCGTGCGAGGGCAGGGACCCTGAGGAAGAGTTCATGGGCCCTATCGAAGCGGTTCCGGGACCGGTGGCGGTGCTCATCTGGCCTGTGGCGGTGCTCGTCGGGCCGGTGGCGGCGTTCATCGGACCCTCCCCGCTCCCGCGCCGCGCTCGACGTCGCGGTCGGCCTTCGCGGCGCCGTCGACCGTGCCGTGCAGGGCGGGCGTCCAGCCGACGTCGGCGGTCAGGTCGCGTTCGCTGCCGGAGTTGTAGGCGTTGTAGATGGCGAGCAGATCGACGGGGAAGCCGTTGAAGAGCGTGCCCGACTGGTGCAGGGCCGTGCCGTTCCAGCTCTTCACCAGGTCGGCGACCTCGATGTGGCCCGGCGTGGTGAACGCGTTGTTCTCGGCGTAGACCGCCGACTCGGTGGAGACGCCGAGCGAGTAGCGGTAGTCGTGGGCGTCGGCCGGGACGACGTACCGGTTGTTGTAGACGTGCACCTGCCCGAAGCGGACGCGCGGGGCGCGCTGGACGACGGACTCGAACTCGTTGTGGTGCAGGGTGACACGCAGCTTGCCCCGGTCGCCGGTGGCCGTGTCGCCGTTGCCGATCAGCATCGCCTTGTCGTGGTCGGCGAACCGGCTCCAGGAGACGGTCACCAGGTCGGAGGCGTTGGTGATGTCCAACAGGCCGTCGTGGCGAAGGTAGTTGCGGCCGAAGTAGGTCGGCTCGTCCTCGTCGGGGTGGCCCTTGTCGGACGCCGTGACGTGGTCGATCCACACATGGGTGGCGCCGCGCAGCCACAGCGTGTCGTACGCGGTCTTCCAGTCGCCGAGGCCGCCGGTGTTGGGCTGCCAGACGGGGAAGCAGTCGTAGGCGTCCCGGAGTTCGAGGTTGCGGACGATGACGTTGTCGGCGTCGCGGACCTGGAGGCTCGCGCCCTTGAGTACAGCGCTGTCGCCGAGCCCGACGATGGTGGTGTTCGAGCCGACGGTCAGCTCCACACGGGAAGCCTGGGCCGCCGCCGAGGCCTGGCGGGCCTCCTCCTGCGGACCGGACGGCTTGGCGGCGCCCCAGGTGCGCGGGTCGTACGCGGCCAGGTACTTCTTCAGACCGTAGCCGTCGGTCGCGTAGTCGTCGCAGTCCAGCCGCTTCCCGGAGTCGTCGGTGTTGGCGTCGATCGTCCCCGCGATCTTGATGATCTTCGGGGTCGCGCTGCCGCCGTCGAGGGCGCGGACCAGCTCGGCCCGGTTCCGTACGGTGAAGACGTGGGCGTCGTCTGCGGAGGAACCCCCCGTGGTACCTCCGTCGGCGGCGGCCCAGCCGTCGTTCGCGGGCAGGGTGTCGCGGCCGATGTCCCGCGACTCGGCGTTCGCCGGTGCCCCCAGTGCGGCCAACAGTCCGCAGGCAAGGGTGACTTGGAGGACGCGGCGCCCTCTTGTCGTGCGCGGCAGGAAGGTGCGTACAGGTCTCATCCCTTCACCGCCCCGGCGCTGAAGCCCGTGATCAGCCACTTCTGGATGAAGGCGAAGACGATCACGACGGGCACGGCCGCGATGATGCCGCCGGCGGCGAGTGCGCCGAGGTCGACGCTGTCGGCGCTCATCAGGCTGTTGAGGCCGACGGGGATCGTCTGCTTGTCCTGGTTGCTGAGGAACATCAGGGCGAACAGGAAGTGGTTCCAGGAGTGCACGAAGGCGAAGGAACCGACTGCGATCAACCCGGGGCGCAGCAGCGGCAGGACGACGACCCGGAAGCCCGTGAAGCGGTTGCAGCCGTCGACCCAGGCGGCCTCTTCCAGCGAGTACGGCACGTTCCGGATGAAGCCGCTGATCAGGATCATCGACAGCGGCAGCTGGAAGACGGTCTCGGCGATGATGACGCTGCCCAGCGAGTTGATCATCTGGAGCTCGGCGAAGATCTGGAACAGCGGCACCAGGAGCAGCGCGCCCGGCACGAACTGGGAGCAGAGCAGCGCCAGCATGAAGGCGCGCTTGATCTTGAAGTCGAAGCGGGCGAGGGCGTAGCCGCCGGCCAGTGCGACGAGCGTGGTCATGAAGAGCGTGGCGACGCCGACGTAGACGCTGTTCTCGAAGTACGTGCCGAAGCTGCGCTCGTTCCACACCTTCTCGAAGTGCTCGAAGGTCATGGGCCAGGGCACGAGCGAGGTCGAGCCGGGCTTGCGCAGGGCGAAGAGCAGGATCCAGTAGAAGGGGATGAGCGTGAAGAGCAGGTAGATGCCGAGCGGGACGTAGATCTGCCAGCGCGGGGCCTCGTCCCAGGCGCGCCTGCGCTTTCCCGGGCGCTGCGGCGGCTCGTCGGCCACCGGTGCGGGCACGGCCGGAACGACGGTGTCGATGTCCTTGGTGATCACTTGTCCCCGCCTCCGAACTTGCTCAGCCGCAGATAGACCATCGAGAAGAAGAGCAGGATCACGAACGCGACCGTGGTCAGGGCCGAGGCGTAGCCGAAGTTGTGTGCGTCGACGCTGGTGTTGGCGATGTAGAGCGGGAGTGTCGTCGTCTCGCCCGCGGGTCCGCCGCCGGTGAGGGTGTAGAGCAGGTCGACGTTGTTGAACTCCCAGACCGCGCGCAGCAGCGTGGAGAGGATGATGGCGTCCTTGAGGTGCGGCAGCGTGATGTGCACGAACTGCCTGAAGCGGCTGGCGCCGTCGACCTCGGCGGCCTCGTACAGGTCCTTCGAGACGGACTGGAGGTCGGCGAGGATGAGGATCGCGAAGAACGGAACGCCTCGCCAGAGGTCGGCGACCACCGCCGCCGGAAAGACGGTTGAGGTGTCGGAGAGCCAGCTCGTGCCGTAGTCCCCGATGCCCATGTCGGCGAGGTAACGAGTGATGCCCGTCTGGGAGTTGTAGAGGAGCACCCAGATCGCGGAGGTGAGTACGCCGGACACGGCCCAGGGCGAGAAGACCAGGGCGCGGCCCAGCGAGCGGCCCACGAAGGTCTGGTTGACGATCAGCGCGAGCGCCAGACCGAACAGCAGCTGCAGCCCGACCTCGACGACGACCCACTTGGCGCTGAAGACCAGCGTGTCCCAGAACTGCGGGTCCTCGGTGAAGGCGTGCACGAAGTTGTCGAAGCCCGCGAAGCCGTTCCGCCACGGCTTGGTGGGGTTGTAGTTCTGCAGGCTGTAGTAGAAGACGCTGAGCACCGGGTAGGCGATGAAGCCCAGCATCAGCAGGCCCGCCGGGGCGATCAGCAGATACGGGAGCCTGCGGGGCGTCGCTGAGCCACGGCGCCGCCGGGGTGGCGCGGGCTTTTTCGCCACGGCTGCGGCTTGGGCCATGACTGTTCTCCGTTCTCGGGGGTGTGCGGGTGGTGCTGTGCGCTCGTTCTGTTCGTTTCTTCGCTTCCGTGGAAGCGCTTGCTATCCGGGCAGTACTGGGTGAAGCGCTTCACATACGTCGTTCGAGATCTCGGACAGAAGAGGGCGCCGATGGGCCGGTCCCTCAGCCCGCGTACGGGTCCTGCACCTTGCCCGGCCGCGCGAGGAACGCGAAGTCGCAGCCGGTGTCCGCCTGGGTGATCTGTTCGTTGTAGAGCGCGCCGTAGCCGCGCTCGTAGCGCTCGGGCGGCGCGGTCCACTCCGCCCGGCGCCGCTCCAACTCAGCGTCGTCCACGTTGAGTTGGAGCGCGCGCGACTCGACGTCGAGCGTGATGGTGTCGCCGGTGCGGACCAGGGCGAGCGGCCCGCCGATGTACGACTCGGGCGCCACGTGCAGCACACAGGCGCCGTAACTCGTGCCGCTCATCCGGGCGTCGGAGATCCGCAGCATGTCCCGGACGCCCTGCTTCAGCAGATGGTCGGGGATGGGCAGCATCCCGTACTCGGGCATGCCCGGGCCGCCCTTGGGTCCGGAGTTGCGCAGCACCAGCACGGTGTCGGCGGTGATGTCCAACTCCGGGTCGTTGATGGTGCGTTGCATGGTCCGGTAGTCGTCGAAGACGACCGCGGGACCGGTGTGCTTGAGCAGGTGCGGCTCGGCGGCGATGTGCTTGATGACGGCGCCGTCGGGGCAGAGGTTGCCGCGCAGGACGGCGACGCCTCCCTCGGCGGCGACCGGGTTCTGGCGGGTGCGGATGACGTCGTCGTTGTGCACCTGCGCGGACGCGAGTTGTTCGCGCATGGTGTCGTACGAGACGGTCGGCCGGTCGAGGTGCAGCAGGTCGGTGATCCGCGAGAGGAACCCGGGCAGTCCGCCGGCGAAGTGGAAGTCCTCCATGAGGTACGTCCGGCCGCCGGGCCGTACGTTCGCCAGGACCGGCACCGTACGGGCGATCCGGTCGAAGTCGTCGAGGGTGAGCCGGACTCCGGCGCGTCCGGCCATGGCGATCAGGTGGATCACGGCGTTGGTGGAGCCGCCGAGCCCGAGGACCGTCGTCACCGCGTCCTCGAAGGCGTCCGCCGTGAGGATGTCGGACAACTTCCGGTCCCTGCGGACGAGTTCGACGATCCTGAGGCCCGAGGCGGCGGCCATCCGGTCGTGCCCGGAGTCGACGGCGGGGATGCTGGAAGCGCCCGGGACCGTGACCCCGAGGGCCTCGGCGGCGGCGGTCAGCGTGGACGCCGTACCCATGGTCATGCAGTGCCCGGGCGAGCGCGCGAGGCCGCTCTCCAGCTCGGTCATCTCGCAGTCGCCGATGAGCCCGGCGCGCTTGTCGTCCCAGTACTTCCACATGTCGGTGCCGGAGCCGAGGACCTCGTTGCGCCAGTGGCCGGGCAGCATGGGCCCGGCGGGCACGAAGATCGCCGGCAGGTCGACGGACGCGGCGCCCATGAGCAGCGCGGGCGTGGACTTGTCGCAACCGCCCATGAGGACGGCCCCGTCCACCGGGTACGAGCGCAGCAGCTCCTCGGTCTCCATGGCGAGCATGTTGCGGTAGAGCATCGGGGTCGGCTTCTGGAAGGTCTCGCTCAGCGTCGACACCGGGAATTCGAGCGGGAAGCCGCCGGCCTGCCACACGCCCCGCTTGACCGCCTGGGCACGGTCGCGGAGGTGGACGTGGCAGGGGTTGATGTCGGACCAGGTGTTGAGGATCGCGATGACCGGCTTGCCGAGGTGCTCCTCGGGGAGGTAGCCGAGCTGGCGGGTGCGGGCGCGGTGGCTGAAGGAGCGGAGGCCCTCGGTGCCGTACCACTGGTGGCTGCGCAACTGCCGTGGGGCGTCCGGGACTTGACCCTCGTCCGGGGTGGCGCCCTCGTCCGGTGTGGTTGGGCCGGCGCCCGGTGTCGTCGGGTTGGCGTCGGTCATATGGACCACCCCGCGGCGATGGCGGCGACCTCGGCCCGTTCGGACTCGGGGAGCTGCTTGCTCGGCGGGCGGACCTCGCGGCGGCACAGGCCGAGCGAGGCCAGGGCCTCCTTCACGACCGTCACGTTGTTGGCGGAGTTGTTGGCCGCGCGCAGCTCCTCGAAGCGGCGGATCTGCTCCCAGACCTTCATGGCGCCCGCGTAGTCACCGGACCGAAGCGCTTCGATCATGTTCAGCGAAACGGCCGGGGCGACGTTCACCAGCCCGGACGTGAAGCCCGTCGCGCCCGCCGAGAAGTACGAGGGCGCGTACGGTTCGGCGAGTCCGGCCACCCACACGAAGCGCTCAAGACCCGCGTCCCGCGCGAACGCGGCGAAGCGGGCCGCGTCCGGCACGGCGTACTTCACGCCGATGACGTTCGGGCAGGCGTCGGCCAGTTCGGCGAGCCGGGCGCCGGCGAGCACCGGGTTGCGGATGTACGGGACGACGCCCAGCTCGGGCACCGCCTCCGCGATGGCCCGGTGGTAGTCGACCCAGCCGCCCTCCGAGACGTACGGGTGGACGGGCTGATGGACCATCACCATCTGTGCCCCGAGCTCGCGGGCGTGGCGGGCGGAGGCGACGGCGGTCGGCACGTCGTGCCCGACACCGACCAGGATCGTCGCCCGGTCCCCCGCCTCCTCGATGGTCAACTCCGTTACCGTGCGCCGCTCTTCGGGACTCAGTGCGTAGAACTCACCGGTGTTGCCGTTGGGCGTGAGGATGCGTACGCCGCCGTCGAGCACCCGGCGCAGCAGGACGCGGTGGACCTCCTGGTCGATGGAGCCGTCCTCGGCGAACGGGGTCACGGGGATCGCCACCACGTCGGCGAGAGCGGCCCGCCCGGCGTCGAACGCGGTCGTGGTCGCGGTCATTCCTGCTCACCCTTTCCCTGGGCCTCGGGGAAGGCCCGTTGCACGAACGAGGCGATGTGCGAGTGCAGGGCGCGCGCCGCGCCGTCCGAGTCGCCGTCGAGGGCGAGCCGCAGGATCTCCCGGTGCTCGGTTGCCTCGCGCTCCCAGGACGGGTTGGCGGCCCAGGCGACCGCGGAGACCAGGGCTGCCTGGTCACGGACCTCGTCGAGCATCCGGCCGAGCAGCGGGTTGCCGCAGCGGACGTAGAGGGAGCGGTGGAACTCGCGGTTGGCGAGGGAGCGTTGGGCGGTGTCGGTGGCGGCGTCGGCACGTTCGAGCGCCTCGCGCGCCGTGTCGAGGGAGGAGCCGCGCCGGACGGAACGCCGCAGCGCCTCCGGCTCCAGGAGCAGCCGCACGTCGTACACCTCGCGCGCCATGTCCGCGTCCACCATGCGCACCGTGACGCCCTTGTACTGGTTCATCACGACGAGCCCGGTACCGGCCAGGGTCTTGAGCGCCTCGCGCACCGGGGTCTTGGACACCCCGAACTGTGCGGCGAGCTCGGTCTCGACCAGAGCCTGTCCCGGGGTCAACTGCCCGGTGAGGATGCGGTGTTTGATCCCTTCCAGCACGAACTGCGTGCGGGAGGGGATCGGCGTGGGCACAGAGGTCATGCGCGCCTCTCGGGGTAACGGAGCCCCCAACGGATCGAGGGCTCGCGTATCTGATCTCACGTATCGCGTCTCATATATGACGTACGAAGTACGACGCGATGAAAGTAGGAGCACCCCAGAGTTTCGTCAACGCTTCTGACAAAAGAAGTTGGCGTGGCCGCTTGGAGACCCCTCGCGCAGACGGCCCTCGTGTCACCTTCGCGAGCCATGGAGGTGGGTCCGCCGAAGACGGCGGCGGCGCGTTCGGTGGCCACTTCCTGGATGAGCGTGGCGCCGACATGGGTCACGATCAGCTCGCCCACGTTGGCGGACCAGGCCAGCCCACCGGCGTCCTCAGGGGTCAGATGAACCTGTTCGCCTTCGCGATGCCGGCCTCACAGAGGAACGAGTCGGCCCCCGGGCGAGTTCGACGAGCCCCTCGCACGGCCCGCTGTCCCCGGAGTCCACGAGCACCCGCCCCTCGCACTCCGCTCGCAGCCCATACACCTCGGTGTCGTGCACGACGGCATGCGCGGCGAGCCGGAGCCCGCCGAACCGCGCCTCCTGCCCGTCCTCCAGATCCCGGAACTCGAAGACTCCGCCCAGGGAGCCTTCGTCGGGCCGCCCGAAGAACCCCCACTGAGGAGATAGCCGCTGCAAGGGAGCGCCGGTCGGGGGTGCGGGGAGGCGGTGCCGAGGGTGGTGAGAGTCAATAGCAACCGGGAAGCTTACGGTTTCGCCGCCGGTCAACGGCCCAGTGGCGCGGTCTGTGTCGCATCCTCGGACCTCAGTTTCGCGAAGACCGCATCGAACGTCAGACCGCCGATGAACGCCACCGGCAGCACGAAGAAGATGAGCCTGCGCGCGCCCTCTCCGTTGAGGATGTCCGGGGACGCAACCAACTGCGCCGCGACGAACAGGAGGAAGGTCATCGCTCCGGCCACTGCTCCCAGGACGGTGGTCCGCAGCCAATTGCGCTCCTCGTCAAAGGTATTGCGGACGATGGCACCGCAGACGGCGGCGAGAAGGGGAGCAGTCACAAGTGTGGCGATGCTGCCGACGGTTTTGGGCTGCAGGGCGTAGGACAGCGGTATGACGGCAAGGGCGAGCACCAGCAGGGCCAGGCCGATCAGCAGACCCGCTGACGTACGCCGGTCGGCGTGCCGCTGGTTGCGGGCCAGCGCCTCACGCTCGTCGAGCCGTCGGCGATGCTGCTCGATGAGCGAGGCGACGATGTCCGCGGCGGAGCCGGGATGCCATCGGGCGGCCAGGAGGGCCAGGTCGTCCTCGCTCGCGAAGCAGCGCTCCTTGGAGAAACAGCGCCAGGTCTTCTCGGCGGCTCCGCCGAAGGCCGCCACCGGCGCCAAGGCTATGCGGCGCGACAGGGCCAGCATTCCCGCGGCGAAGGCACCCCTGCCACCACCGATGATCAGAACCGCGTCGACCGTGAGCAAAGAGCTGTAGTAGCCGACCTCCCAATCCGCTGCCGCCTCCGGACGAATGTCAAACAGTTCTCTGAACTCCTCGATCTCCGGAAAGCCGTCGTCACGTCCATAGCGGCCATGGACGTGAATCGAGCCTGGTCGGGCCTGGCCCGAAGCGACGTAGCCGCCGACGACCGCTGCCTCGACGAAGGTGGCACGAGCCGAGTACACGGCGATCGGGCAGCCCTGGACGGCGAGTTCCCGTCCCAGTTCCTCGGCAGCGGCCGCCGCGCGCGCGTGTTCGCGCACCGGCGGTTCGTACGACCTCCTGGAATCAACACTTCCAGTAATGGCTACCAACGGCCCCACGCAGCCCCCCGCGTCCCGTACGCTACGGCGTCGAGTGTGATGCACCCACTTCGCCGCAGCGTGATGCTTGAAGATCACTCTGAGTTGTATTCCCTGGCTTGGCCGCTTTCAGTCACCGGGAAGGACCGGAAACACCGTGCCCGAACACCCCGTTCGCATCGCAGTCTTCTATGCGCGCGCAGATGAGCGCCATCGGGAGAAATTCCGGACGAGCATCGCAGATATGGTGCGGCATGGCATTGAATACTTCGACGACCGTGGAATCGCCCCCGGGCAGCCATGGAAGGAGAAACTGTTCAAGAATCTGGAGAGCGCAGACGTAATCGTTCTTCTGCTGACTCCTGAGTTCATCGCCTCCCGCTTCTGCATGGAAGAGGAAGTACCGCACGCGCTGAGGCGTCACGCAGCGGGCGCATGTGAAATCCTTCCGGTGAAGGTGGCATCGTTCTGCCTGGCCGACGAATCCCCACTCTGTGAGATCCAATGGTTCCCCTCCGATAAACCCGTGACGGAGCGAGGAAACGCCACAGCGAAGGCTTGGGTGGAGGTGGCCAAAGAGCTGCAACGAGTCATCAAGAGAGTCCGGAGCGAGGAGCGCGATCGGGATTCCCGTTTACCACCGAACGGCGCACAGGTCGCCAGGGGTGTGAAATACGGCCCCCCATCCGCCGCCCAGACGGACTCCGGAGACAGCCCGCTCGCCCGCTTAGAAAGGGTCACTCAGGGTATTTCTTTCGCAGTCTTTGTCATTGGGGCACTCATCGCGCTCATTTTTTTCCTTGCCCATTCCGCAGACAGAGAAAAGCGGGATCCCAACGACTGGCTGTACGACTCTGCCGGCGTGGATGCTCCGCCAAGCATTGAAAAGTTGGTGCGTAAATCGAATTCCGCATCCCCTTCCGCGTCGCGAAGCCCTGAACCGGACAAGTCACCACTTGACGCCCAGCGCTTCACGTTGCAGGAATCCAACAACCCTTTTACCGCCGATAAAGACAAGCTCGACATCGACACCGGGGATCCAGGACATGGAACCCAACCTCAGATCCGGAGCAACCCCGGCAGGCTGGCAGATCTAATTCTGGAGCCGGAGCGACTGCACACTCCGGACAATGAGCCTCGAATTCTCCTCGTCGAGTCCGAATCGGCCATTAACCCGACACTCTGCGCAACACTGTTGGAAAAAGAACAGAATAATCTGCGGGGCAGCGTCCCGCTTGACGAATTGCCGCCGGGTTCCCACCTCTGTGTGAAAACCGATGAAGGACTCAGCGCCGTCATGGAAGTGACGGAAATCAGTTCTGAGTACCCGGTCAGTCTCACCCTGGAGGTGACGACGGCGCAGGGGGCCAGCACATGAACGGTATGCGCACTCAGCCACCAGCCCCCCACCCCGGGTCCCGCCCGCTCAGCCCGATCACCCGGTCCAGCAGGGGCGCCCCCTCCGGTACGGGCACGGCCGGGCCGAAGATGCCGCGGTCGGGGTCGCCCGCGGTCGGGGCGAGCATCGCGTACGCCGCGTTCAGGGCCGCCGCGTCGGGGGCGTACGGCCGGCCGGTCGCCCGGGCCAGGTCCCAGCCGTGCACGACGAGTTCGTCGGCGGCGACGATGCCCGCGATCTCGCCGGGCAGGTCCACACCGCCCGCCCGGGTCTCGCCCGTCCACGCGGCCGGATCGCGCCAGGCCTCGGCCAACTCGCCGAGCACCTTGGGCAGTTCGGCGCGCCAGCCGGGCGTCACGTCCGGCAGCCGGGAGGTGGGGTCGGTGTCCGTGGTGGCGCCGAAGTCCTTGCGCCCGGCGTCCCGGAAGGCCGTGGCCAGCCCGGCCAGATGCCCGAGCAGATGGCGCACCGCGTACTCCGGACACGGCGTCACGGCGTCCAGCTGTTCCTCGCCCACCTCCTCCGCGAGGCGCGCCACGATCAGGGCCTGCGGCCCCAGGTCAAGGATGCTGGGAGTGGTGCCGCCGTCGCCCATGCCGGGCTCCTCTCGTCGGGGGGTCTTCAGGGGGTAGACCGTCGGCCGTACGAAAACTCATCGCTGCCGCCGCCAAGATCGTGCCCAGGAGTCTGGTCAGGCGTTCGAGCCGTCGAGATGCTCGGTGCAACCGGGATACCCGGACTCTGGGACCGCGAAGGGGAGCCACACCATGAAGGCGATCGTTCAGGATGCCTACGGATCCGCGGACCTCCTGGAACTGCGCGACATCGACCGCCCCGTGCCCGGCGACGACGAGGTGCTCGTCGAGGTCCGCGCGGCCGGTGTCGGCCCCGAGGTGTGGCACCTCATGACGGGCCGGCCGTATGTGGCGCGCGTCGCCCTCGGACTTCGTAAGCCCAAGAACCCGGTACGGGGCTGGGACGGCGCCGGACGGGTCGAGGCTGTCGGCGCGAAGGTGATCGAGTTCAAGCCGGGCGACGAGGTCTTCGGCAACTGCGAGGGCTCGTTCGCCCAGTACGCGCGCGCCAAGGCCGCGAAGATCGCCCCCAAACCGGCCAACCTCACCTTCGAACAGGCCGTCGCCCTCCCCGTCTCCGGCATGACCGCCCTCCAGGCCCTCAGCGGCAAGGGCCGTCCGCGGCCGGGCCAGAAGGTCCTCGTCATCGGCGCCTCCGGCGGTGTCGGCTGCTACGCCGTCCAGCTCGCCGCGATGTACGGCGCCGAGGTCACCGGCGTCTGCGGCCCCACGGGCGCGGACTTCGTACGCTCCCAGGGGGCCTCGCACGTCATCGACTACACCCGCGAGGACATCACCGACGGCCCGCACCGCTACGACGTCATCGTCGACAACGCGGGCCTTCGCCCCCTGCCCGTCCTCCGCCGCGCCCTCACTCCGCGCGGCACCCTCGTCATCGTCGGCGGGGAGGGCGGGACCAGTTTCTTCGGCGGGATGAGCCGCGGCCTGCGGGCCGTCACGCTCTCACCGTTCGTCGGCCAGAACCTCCGCAACCTCATCTCGGTCGCGCGCCGCGAGGACCTGCTGACCCTCAAGGACCTCGCCGAGCAGGACAGGATCACCCCGCCCATCGACCGCACGTACCCCCTCGCCGAGGCCGCCGACGCCCTCCGCCATCTGGAGAAGGGCCATCCCCGGGGCAAGATCGTCCTCACCGTCTGAACCGGGTGGGGGCCCGGCGGGAGCCGTGCGAGGGCCCGGCGGGGCTCCGGCGGGGCTTCTCCTCATCCCGACGACCCCGCTGCCGCTCCCGCGGCGTCCGCGCTAAGGCACCTGCCCGATGCCCGGCCCTGGGCCTTAGCCCCACGATGACCAGGCATGACGACAAGGACATGGACGCGGACATGGGCGGTGACCCGTGTCCTGCGAGACCGCAACGCGGGTCTGTATCTCGGTGGAGTCGTGGTCTCCGGGTTCGGCTCGTCGGCGATGTGGCTGGTGTCCGGGATCTGGGTGAAGGATCTGACGGGCTCGGACGGCCTGGCCGCCCTCTGCGTCTTCGCTCTCTGGGCGCCCACGCTGATCGGCCCGGCCCTCGGCACCCTCGCGGACCGCACCCGCCGCCGGCCCCTGCTGGTGTGGACGAACCTGGGCCTGGCCGCACTCCTGTTGCTCCTCTTCGCCGTCGACTCCCCCGGCACCCTGTGGATCCTCTTCGCCGTGCTCCTCGTCTACGGAGCGGCCGGTGTCGTCCACGACGCGGCGGAGTCGGCCCTGGTGGCCACGGCAGTCGACAAGCAGTTCCTCGGCGACTTCAACGGCCTGCGCATGACGGCCAACGAGGGCATGAAACTCCTCGCCCCGCTCGCCGGAGCGGGCCTGTACGCGGCGTACGGGGGCGCCCGCGTCGCACTCCTGGACGCGGTCACGTTCGCCCTGGCCGCGGGCCTCTACACGCTCCTGCGCGTCCACGAGCCCAAGCCGCTCACGGCCTCCACCCCGGGCGGCTGGCGCGCCCAAACCGCGGAAGGCGCCCGCTACTTGTGGGGCCACGCGACCCTGCGCCCGCTGGTCCTCGCGGGCGGCACGACCATGCTCTTCTCGGGTGTCAACGGCGCGTTGATCTACGCGGTGGTGGAAGGCCTCGGCCACTCCCCCGCGTACGTGGGTGTCCTGTACGTCGCCCAGGGCGTCGGCTCGGTGGCGGTCGGGCTGGCCGCGGGCCCGCTCCTGCGCTGCCTGGGCGAACGCCGGTTCGCCGGATACGGCATCGCGCTCACCGCCGTGGCCGTGACGGCCCGCGCGCTCCCCTACGACGCGGTGGTCCTCGCCTCGGCCGCGGCGGTCGGCGTCGGACTCCCCTGCGTACTGATCGCGGCACTCACCGCGGTCCAGCGCGAGACACCGGACGCCCTGCTGGGCCGTACGACGGCGACCGCCAGCACACTGCTGTTCGCCCCGACCGCGGTGGGCCTCGCACTGGGCGCGGGTCTGGTCGAACTCGTCGACCACCGGGTGCTGTTGGCGGTGCTCGGGCTCGTACGGCTCGTGACGGTCGTGCCCCTGCTCCGAACTCAGCCGAGCCGCGCGAGCGCCTCCGTCACGAGCGACAGGTCCTCGTCGGACGCCAACCCCGCGTGATACAGCCGCACTTCGGTGGCTCCCAGCTCGACGGCCCGTGTCACGTCCTCGACGAGCGTCGCGGGACGGCCGCCCATTCCGCTCACCACGGTGAAGTTGGCGGCCAGTACGGCCCCGTCAACTCCCTGCCCGGCGAAGGGGATCAGCGGCTCGGGCCCGGCGGCGCACGGGACGACCACTCCGTCGGCGACCGACAGGATGTGCCCGGGGTCCACACCGACGTTCGCACCGACGCGGTAGGAGACCGGGTCCGCGTGCAGCAGGATCTGGAACCCCTCCGGCGCGGCCTCGCGTACGGCGAGGACGGCCTCCGTCTGGAGGGACCGGGCGACCGAGTCCCGCCACGCGCGCGTGGCCGTCGCGAGCTCGGCGCCGAGCAGTTTCTCCACGTCCTCCCAGCCCTCGACGGGAGCCTCGCCCCGCCACACGGGCTCCAGGGCGCGCCGGACCGAGGCGGCCAACTCGTCGGGGTCGAGCCCCAGTCGCGTACAGCCGTCCCGACAGGAGGGGCAGAAGCACAGCGACATCAGGTACGTGCCGGCGTCCCCGAGTGCCACGCCCGCCGTCTTGTCGTGGGCGTGCAGATGCGGGAGCCCGTACCAGCCGAGGGACTCCAGCTCCGTGCCCGAGGCGCCGGGCCTGATCGCCGCCTCGACGGCCAGATCGACGAGGTACGCGCGCGTGTCGGGCTGCGCGACGCAGGGCGCCCACGCATAGCGGTCCCCATAGGCGTTGACCACCGAGGTGTCCGGAAACTCCACGCCCATACGGGAGTTGTGCGCGAGCACCACCCAGGTGTGCACGTCGAGCCCCGCCCCCGCGAGAGCCGACGCGGCCTCCCCGTACGCGTCCCCGGGCGCCCAGTCCCCGGCGGCGTACGGCCGGAGCCTGCGGCCCTGCCACCGTGCGGCGTCCGTCGGGTAGAGCACGGAGGCGTGCTGTGCGGTGACGATGCGGTGCCTGGGGTGGCGGGGGGTCAGGGCGCGCGTGGAGTGGTACGCGGAGGCGAGCGTCGCCTGCCGCACGCCGAGCCCGGCGATGCGGGCCGCCGCGTCGGGGTCGCCGTTGACGTCCCACGGATAGACGAAGGTCGACGCCTTCACTTGCTCTCCTCCAGAAGCGCGTAGCCCCGCTCGATGAGCTGGGCGAGCTGCTTGACGTGGTCCTCGGAAGGCTCGTGCAGCGGCGGCCGTACCTCGCCCACGTCGAGCCCCCGCAGCCGTACGCCCGCCTTGACCAGCGAGACGGCGTACCCGCGGCCCTGTGCGCGCAGTTCGACGAGCGGCCGGTAGAAGCCGTCGAGGAGCCGGTTCACGGTGGCGTCGTCGCCGGAGCCCAGGGCCTGGTGGAAGGCGAGGCCGATCTCGGGCGCGAAGCAGAAGACGGCGGAGGAGTACAGCGTGATGCCGATGCCGCGGTAGGCGAGACCGGTGAGCTCGGCGGTCGGCAGCCCGTTGAAGTAGAGGAAGTCGCCCCGGTACTCGGACCGCACGGCGCTCACGATGCGCTGCATCAGGTCGAGGTCGCCGAGCCCGTCCTTGAAGCCGATGATCCCCTCGGCGCGGGCCAGCGAGACGACGGTGTCAGGCGTGAACACGGCGTTGTCCCGCTGGTACACGATGACGTCGAGCGAGGTGGCTGCGGCCAGTTCCGTGTAGTGCCGCAGCAGCCCCTCCTGCCCGGCGACGACGAGATAGGGCGGCATGGCGAGCAGCCCGTCCGCGCCCGCCTCCTCGGCGAGCCGCGCGTACCGCACGGCGAGCGCGGTCCCGTACCCGGCGCCCGCGACGACAGGGACGCGGCCCGCCGTCTCCTCGACGGCCGCCCGTACGCACTCCTGGAACTCCTCGGGCGTGAGCGCGTGGAACTCCCCGGTTCCGCAGCAGGCGAAGACGGCGGCGGCCCCGGCCTCGACGCCCCGCCGGACGTGCTCGCGGTAGACGCCGAGGTCGACGGCTCCGTCGCGGTCGTACGCGGTGACGGGGAAGAACAGCGGCCCGCTCGGGATACTGAGTCGACTGGCAAGGGGGGCTGACGTCACGGGCTCTCCCTAGAGCATGAGCATGCACGCACACGCCGGCTCGTGCACGTTTCTGATCCATGTCCATATCCCTGAACACTTCCACGCTAAGGCGCCCTCTTGGGGGCGGTCAAGCGGGGCAACATGCATTGCGGGAGCAACAAGGGAGCAGAAAGAGCACGGAAGGGGAGCGGATCCCACCACTGCGCGCGACACTTGACGCGGTCCGTCGACGATCCATAGCGTGTCCACGGATGTGAATGCCGTACACGATGACGGCTGCCGATTCAAGGAGACCCGAGGATGCCCGCTCCCCGCACCGTTCTGCTCACCGGCGCCGCCGGCGGTCTCGGCACCCTGATGCGAGGACTGCTGCCCGCCTACGGCTACGAGCTGCGGCTCCTCGATCTGCTCCCGATCGACGGCGAGCCGGGCGCGGTCACCGCGGACCTCGGCGACAAGGAGGCCCTGCGCGAGGCCGTGCGGGGCGTGGACGCGATCATCCACCTCGCGGGCATATCCCTGGAGTCCACCTTCGAGAAGATCCTCCAGGCGAACATCCAGGGCACGTACAACCTGTACGAGGCGGCGCGCGAGGAGGGTGTCCCGCGCATCGTCTTCGCCTCCTCCAACCACGCGGTCGGCTATGCCCCGCACCCCGAGGGCGAGGCGCCGCACGCCCCGGAGACGCTCATCCCCATCGACACCCCGCGCCGCCCGGACACCTTCTACGGCCTGTCGAAGTCGTTCGGCGAGGACCTGGCGCAGTTCTACTGGGACAAGCACGGCCTGGAGACCGTCTCCGTGCGGATCGGCTCCTGCTTCATGGAGCCGACCAGTGTGCGCATGCTGTCCGTCTGGATGAGCCCCGGCGACGGCGCCCGCCTCTTCCACGCGGCCCTGACCGCCGAGGACGTCGAGCACACCGTCGTCTACGGCTCCTCCGCGAACACCCGCCTGTGGTGGGACCTGACCACCGCCCGGGGGCTCGGCTACGAGCCGCAGGACGACTCCGAGCAGTACGCCGAGAAGCTGATCGCCGAGCAGGGCGAGCTGGACCCGCGGAACCCGGACCACACCCGTCTGGGCGGCCACTTCGTGACCAACCCGCCGGTCTGGCCGTACTGACCCTCGCGCCCGGACCAAGGATCCCGTTCGGCCACACAGGCCACCGCCGGCACGTCCGGCCACCACGCAAGGACCGCCTCACAGGGCGAGCGGGCACCGAACGGGCCCGCCCGCCCCGCCTTTCGGGCATGCCCACTGCCCGAATTCCGCTCCATCGCAGGTCCGGCACGGGCAGCCGTCGCTCGTTACGGTCACATACGGGCGCCATCGGGCTCGCAACAGACCTGGTCAGTGGCGCGCACCCGCTGTAGAACTTCCCCCATGGGCCCCACCGGGCCCGAACGGGCAGTGAGCACGGAGAGCGGGTGTCGGGCATGAGCGCGGAAGAACGTCAGCGGGAGATCGTGAAGAGCGCCCGCCGCACCGGCGCCGTCGACGTGAACGAGCTCGCCGCCGAGCTGGGCGTCGCCAAGGAGACCGTACGACGGGATCTGCGCGCCCTGGAGGACCACGGACTCGTCCGCCGTACGCACGGCGGCGCCTATCCGGTGGAGAGCGCCGGCTTCGAGACGACGCTCGCCTTCCGCGCCACCAGCCATGTGCCCGAGAAGCGCCGGATCGCGTCCGCCGCGGCCGAGCTGCTCGGGGACGCCGAGACGGTCTTCGTCGACGAGGGGTTCACCCCGCAGCTCATCGCCGAATCACTGCCCCGGGACCGGCCGCTGACCGTGGTCACCGCGTCCCTGGCCACCGCGGGAGCGCTCGCCGAGGCCGACAACACGACGGTGCTGCTGCTCGGCGGCCGGGTCAGGCCCGGCACCCTCGCGACCGTCGACCACTGGACGACGAAGATGCTCGCCGGGTTCGTCATCGACCTGGCGTTCATCGGAGCCAACGGCATCTCGCGCGAACACGGCCTCACCACCCCCGACCCGGCCGTCAGCGAGGTCAAGTCACAGGCCATCCGGGCCGCCCGGCGCACGGTGTTCGCGGGGGTGCACACCAAGTTCGGTGCCGTGAGCTTCTGCCGGTTCGCGGAGATCAGTGCGCTGGAGGCGATCGTCACCAGCACCTTCCTCCCCACGTCCGAGGCCCACCGCTACTCGATGCAGGGCCCCCAGGTCATCCGGGTCTGAAACAGAGACCGCACCCCAGTCCCCCCAAAGAGTTCGAAAAGCCAACTGACCCACTACAGAGGCACCACACTCCCCGCGCCATCCCATATGTACTGAAAAATCCAGGAGCGATCCATGCGAACCCAGAGCCGACGGAGGCCGCGCGCGACGCTCGTCGCGGTCGCCGCAGGGACGCTGCTCGCCCCGCTGCTCTCCGGTTGCTGGGCCGGAGCGGGCGGAGCGGGCTCCGGTGGCAACTCCATCAATGTCCTCATGGTCAACAACCCGCAGATGGTGGAGCTGCAGAAGCTCACCGCCGCCCACTTCACCAAGGAGACCGGCATCAAGGTGAACTTCACCGTGCTGCCGGAGAACGACGTCCGCGACAAGATCAGCCAGGACTTCGCCAACCAGGCCGGCCAGTACGACGTCGCGACGCTCTCCAACTACGAGATACCGATCTACGCCAAGAACGACTGGCTGCACGAGATGGACTCGTACGTCGCGAAGGACCCGGCGTACGACGAGCAGGACGTCCTCAAGCCCATGCGCCAGTCCCTCACCGCGGACGACGGCAAGCTCTACGGACAGCCCTTCTACGGCGAGTCGTCCTTCCTGATGTACCGCAAGGACGTGTTCGAGGCGAAGGGCCTCACCATGCCCGATCGCCCCACCTGGACCCAGGTGGCCGACCTCGCGGCCAAGGCCGACGGCGCCGAGTCGGGCATGAAGGGCATCTGTCTGCGCGGCCTGCCCGGCTGGGGCGAGGTCATGGCCCCGCTCACCACGGTCGTGAACACCTTCGGCGGCACCTGGTTCGACAAGAGCTGGAAGGCACGGCTCGACTCCCCCGAGTGGGAACGGGCGGTGAAGTTCTACGTGGACCTCGTCCGCGACCACGGCGAGGCGGGCGCACCCCAGGCCGGCTTCGCCGAGTGCCTCAACAACATGACCCAGGGCAAGGTCGCCATGTGGTACGACGCCACGTCCGCGGCCGGTTCCCTGGAGTCCGCCAAGTCCCCGGTCAAGGGCAAGATCGGCTACGTGCCGGCGCCCGTCGAGAAGACCGATTCCTCCGGCTGGCTCTACACCTGGGCCTGGGGCATCCAGGACGCGTCCCGGAACCCCGACAAGGCCTGGAAGTTCGTCTCCTGGGCGTCCAGCAAGGAGTACGAGCAGCTGGTCGGCGACGAGATCGGCTGGTCCAACGTCCCGGCCGGCAAGCGCGCCTCCACGTACACGAACGCCGACTACCGCAAGGAGGCCGGCGCCTTCCAGGAGATGACCAAGGAGGCCATCGAGGGCGCCAGGCCCACCGACCCCGGCGTACAGCCGCGGCCCGCGCCCGGCATCCAGTTCGTCGGCATCCCCGAGTTCACCGATCTCGGCACCAAGGTCTCGCAGGAGATCAGCGCGGCCATCGCCGGACGCCAGTCCGTCGAGTCGGCCCTGAACAAGTCCCAGAAGCTGGCCGAGGAGATCGCCGAGGAGTACGAGGGACGATGACCGCCACAACAACGGCTCCCATAGCCGCACCATCCGTACACACCGAGAAGCGTCCCTCGGGCCGCATGCGCGCCTGGGCGACCCGGGCCCCGCTCCTCCCCGCCCTGATCTTCATGATCGCCGTGACCCAGCTCCCGTTCGTGGCCACGCTGGTGATCTCCTTCTTCGACTGGAACTCCCTCTACCCGGACGCCCGAAGCTTCACCGGCTTCGGCAACTACACCGAGGTCCTCACCGACGCGGCCCTGCGCAAGTCGGTCTGGACGACCATCCTGCTGACGGTCACCGTCGTCCTGGCCAGCCTGATCCTCGGCCTGGGCCTCGCCCTCCTCCTGGACCGGAAGTTCCGGGGCCGCGGTGTGGTCCGTACGCTCCTGATCGCACCCTTCCTCGTGGTCCCCGTGGCGGCTGCCCTGCTCTGGAAGCATGTGCTCTACAACCCTGAATACGGCCTGCTCAATGGGTTGTTGCACTATGTGGGCGGACCACAGCCGGACTGGATCTCCAACACTCCGCTGCTCGCCGTCGAGATGTCCCTCATCTGGCAGTGGACGCCCTTCATGATGCTGATCCTGCTGGCGGGCCTGCAGAGCCGCGACCACCAGCAGATCGAGGCGGCCAAGGTGGACGGCGCGGGCCCCTGGCAGGTCTTCCGCTATCTGACCCTGCCCCACCTGCGCCGCTACCTCGAACTGGGCGCCCTGCTGGGCTCGATCTACATCGTCCAGAACTTCGACGCGGTCTTCACCATCACATCCGGCGGCCTGGGCACCGCGAACCTGCCCTACACCGTCTACCAGAGCTTCTACCAGGCCCACGAGAACGGCCTCGCCTCCGCGGCCGGCGTCCTGGTCGTCATCGGCTCGATCATCATCGCGACCTTCGCGCTGCGCGTGGTCTCGTCCCTGTTCCGCGAGGAGGTGGGCCGCGCATGAGCGCCACCGCGATCCGTGTACGTCCCCGTAGTACCGAGTCCGGCCACCCCGGCCCCCGCCGCCCCAGGGGAAGGGGCCTCGGCCTGGTCGCCTGGCTGGCCGGGATCGTCTTCTTCCTGCCCATCGCCTGGATGGCCCTGACGTCCTTCCACTCCGAGGAGGACGCGGCGACCAATCCGCCGTCCTTCGGGGCAGCGCTCACCCTCGACGGCTACCGCGAGTTCTTCGGCACGGGCGGCGGCGCGAGCCCCTGGCCGTCACTGATCAACTCGACGGTGGCATCGCTGGTATCAACGCTCCTCGTGCTCCTCCTGGCCCTCCCCGCGGCCTACGCACTCTCCATCCGCCCGGTGAAGAAGTGGACGGACGTCCTGTTCTTCTTCCTCTCGACGAAGATGCTCCCGGTGGTGGCGGGCCTCCTGCCCATCTACCTCTTCGCCAAGAACACCGGAATGCTGGACAACATCTGGCTCCTGGTCATCCTCTACACCTCGATGAACCTGCCGATCGCCGTGTGGATGATGCAGTCGTTCCTCTCCGAGGTCCCGGTGGCCATCATCGAGGCGGCACAGATAGACGGCGCGAAACTGCCCACCATCCTCGCCCGGGTCGTAGCCCCCATCGCCCTGCCGGGCATCGCGGCCACAGCCCTGATCTGCTTCATCTTCAGCTGGAACGAGCTGCTGTTCGCCCGGGTCCTCACGGGCGTGGTGGCGGAGACCGCCCCCGTCTTCCTCACCGGCTTCATCACCAGTCAGGGCCTGTTCCTGGCGAAGGTGTGCGCCGCGTCGCTCGTCATCTCCCTGCCGGTGCTCGCCGCGGGGTTCGCCGCCCAGGACAAACTGGTCCAGGGCCTGTCGTTGGGAGCCGTGAAATGAAGGCCGCAGTCATCGAGTCCGTGGGCCGTGCCGTCGTGGCCGAGGTCCCGGACCCGACGCCGGGCCCCCGCGAGGTCGTCGTCGAGGTCGCCGCCTGCGGCCTCTGCGGCACCGACCTGCACATACTCCAGGGCGAGTTCGCGCCCAAACTGCCGATCGTGCCGGGCCACGAGTTCGCGGGCGAGGTGGTCGGGGTGGGCACCCAGGTCACCGAGCTCTCACTCGGCGACCAGGTTGCCGTGGACCCCTCCCTCTACTGCTACGAGTGCCGGTTCTGCCGTACGGGCCACAACAACCTCTGCGAGCGCTGGGCGGCCATCGGAGTCACCACGGCAGGCGGCGCGGCCCAGTACGCCGTCGCCCCCGTGGCGAACTGCGTCAAGCTCCCCGAGCACATCCGCACCCAGGACGCGGCCCTCGTCGAGCCCCTCTCCTGCGCGGTCCGCGGCTACGACGTACTGAACTCCCGCCTGGGCGCCCACGTCCTCATCTACGGCTCCGGAACCATGGGCCTGATGATGCTGGAACTCGCGAAGCGGACGGGTGCGGCGAGCGTCGACGTGGTCGACATCAACCCGCAGCGGCTCGAAACGGCCGCGCGGCTCGGCGTCTCGGCGACGGCCACCGGGGCCGACGAACTGGACCGGCCTCAGGGGTGGGACCTGGTGGTCGACGCGACGGGCAACGCGGCGGCGATCCAGGACGGCCTGGAGCGGGTGGCCAAGGCCGGCACGTTCCTCCAGTTCGGCGTGGCGGACTACTCGACCCGGGTCACGATCGATCCGTACCGCATCTACAACCAGGAGATCACCATCACCGGGTCCATGGCCGTCCTCCACAGCTTCGAGCGGGCGGCTGAGCTCTTCGCGACAGGCGTCCTGGACCCGGACATCTTCATCAGCGACCGCCTGCCGCTGGACCAGTACCCCCAGGCCCTGGACCAGTTCGCCTCGGGCATCGGCCGAAAGATCGTGGTGGTCCCGTAGGGGGATTCCGCCCCCGCCGCCCCTAC
>NZ_LIQZ01000304.1 GCF_001418655.1 Streptomyces phaeochromogenes
AACCAGAACCCCCGCGATCCCCCCGGATCCCCCTCCAGAAGTCCTGATGCCAAGTACGACCCACGGAGTGCGGGGAGGGTTGCACGGTCTCTTGAGATTTTTTTGAGGTCCGTTTCGGTGGCTCAGTCGGCCTCGGCGCGGACCCGGTCGGCGATGCCCAGGGTCAGCTTCTCCGCCTGGTCCTCAAGGTTCCACTTGCCGTCCTGGTAGGCGTGGTTGCTCACCCAGTAGACGAGGACGCCGTCGCGCAGCGACCTCGTGAGGACCGCCAGCGACCAGTCGTTGCCGCCGTCGTGCCAGACGACCCGCCCTTCGGGGCTCTCACGGACGGCCCAGCCGTATCCGTACCAGCCGTCGTCGGAGTCGGGCACCCGCACGCGGGGCGCGAACAGCTTCTCCCTGGCCCGTTCCGGCAGGATCTCGTCGCCCAGCAGCGCCCGGTGCCAGCGGAACATGTCCTCGGCGGTGGACAGCATTCCGCCGTTGCCGCGCAGGTTCCAGTACGGCCCGTCGGCGGCCCAGGGATGGTCGAGGGGCCTGCCCTTGCTGCGCCCCTTGCTGTCGTACTCCACCGCGACCAGGTGCCGCGGCCAGCGGGGCAGTACGTATCCGGTCCGCTCCATTCCCGCCGGGCCGAACAGGTGCCGGGCGAGGAACGGCTCGTAGCCGTCCCCGGACGCCTTCTCGACGATCGCGGCGAGCAGGCTGTAGCCGGTGTTGGAGTAGTGGAACTCCTTCCCCGGGGCCGACTGCGGCTTCGACGCCAGGGCCTGGCGCACCATCTCGTCGCGGGAGACCGGGTCGTAGTCGTCGCCGAGCCCCTCGACCAGGCCCGATGTGTGCGTGAGCAACTGCTCGACGGTGATGTCCCGCTTGTCCTCGGGAACCGGACCGAGGAACCGGCTGATCCGGTCGCTCACCCGCAGCCGCCCCATCACCTCCAGCTTCAGGATCGCGGCGGCGGTGAACTGCTTCGTGATCGACATGACGTCGTAGACCGTGCGGCAGCTCGCGGGGGTGCCGGCCTCGCGGTCCGCCGTCCCGAAGCCTCCGCAGTACACGAGTTCGTCGCCGCGTGCCGCGATCACGGTCCCGCCGGGACCGGCGGGAATGGTCCGGCGGAGGAAGTCGGCGACCGACTCCCCCTCGCGCGCCTTCACGGCGGACCCGGCGGCCGAGCGCTCCTTGGCGGGCTCTTTCGCGGGCCCGGCAGCGCGCTCTTCGGCACACGCGCCCAGCGTCAGCAGAGTCGCCAGGGCGGTGACGGCGGCGGCAGTACGGCGGCGGCGGGACTGACCCATATGACCTATGACCTCCAACATCGGGAATCCGCACCGAGGTTGACCGTCGCCGTCGCCGTTCCTCAAGCTGTCAGGGTGTTCGAGCTTGTGCGAACTCGTGTACGTCCAGCTCACCAGGGGGGACCACCGTCATGACCACCGCACCGCCCACCCCGCCCGACACCGACCCGGCCGCCTTCGTCGCGGGGCTGCGGCGCCTCAAGGCGTGGTCGGGCCTCAGCTACCGCCGGCTGGAACGCGCCGCGGCGGAGGCGGGCCACTCTCTGCCGTACTCCACGGCGGCGACCATGCTCGGCCGGGAACGGCTGCCCCGCGAGGAGTTGGTCGCCGCGTTCGTCGCGGCGTGCGGGGTCCGGGGCGCCGAGGCGGAGGCGTGGCTGGACGCCCGGACCGACATCGCGTGCGGGCCGGCGCCTGCGCTTATGCCTGTGCCTGTGCCTGTGCCTGAGGACGCCACACCTGCGTCCCTGCCTGCGGTCGCCGCACCGGCGCGCACCAGGCCCCGGCGGCCTCGGTGGACCCTCGTCGCCGCGGCGGCTCTCGTCACCGCGCTCCTCGGCGGGGCGACGGCGTCCGGCGTCTTCACCGACGACGAAGAGGTGCACGAGACGCGGACGTCGGTCCGCCTGTGACGGGGTCACGGGCGAACCGACGTCCGCGGTCCGGGGCGCAGGGAACGTACGGGACTAGCCGCCCGCGCTCCTCGACCCCGTGCCGCCCGGTTTGGCGGGGGCCCAGGTCGGCCCCGCGGAGGCCTCCTTCGGGTCCGACTCGTTGAGGACGAGGCCCCAGGTGTCGTCGTCGCCGATCCGCGCGGTGATCTCCTTGGTCTGCCGGGACTTCGCGAAGTAGAGCACCACGGTCTGGCGGGTGGAGCCCTCGTCGTAGAAGTCCGCGGTGACCTCGCCCTTGGCGGCCCTGCCGAAGGACTCGACCCAGTTGCGGGCGGTCTTCTCGGCGGGGCCGTCCTCCACGGACAGGTCCGCGAGCGCGTCGGTGTCACCGTCGGCGAGCCGCCAGACGGCCTCCTGGACCACGCCCAGGCTGCCCGTGGAGGGGTAGCCGACGACGTGCAGCGGCTCGTGGCCGGTGTAGTCGGTCTGGTAGGCCGACGTGCCGTCGTCGGACGAGCAGGCCGTCACGGTCAGCAGGGCACCCGCGGCCAGTGCGCACCCCAGCAGGGTTCGCCTCATGATCAGCTCCTCGACTTCGGGCGGAGGATGACCACGCGCTCGATGTAGTTGGCCTTGTTCCGGTAGCGGGCGATGGCGGCGCTCAGCGTGGTCCTGCTGACCCCGCCGTGCTGGCGGAGCTGCAGGTCACGGCCGTTGTTCCCGACGACGACCGCCGCGTGGTTGTACACCCTCTCCTTCTTCCACTTGAACAGGACGATGTCTCCGGGCCGCGCGTTCCGCTTCGAGACCGACGGGGCCTTGCGGTACTTGGTCATATGGCGCCGGAAGTTCTCGGTGCCCGACCAGGTGTAGCTCTTGTTCTTGATCGAACCGAACAGGTAGTACTGCTGCCACCAGGCCCGGTCGTGCTTGCGGCCACCCATCCGGGTCTTCATCCTGCCGCCGTAGTAGAGGGCCTTGGACACGAAGTTGGTGCAGTCCTGGCCGTACTCCCACTTGGTGCCGATGTTCTTCGAGGCCCACTTGGCGGTGCCGGACCCGGAGACCGCGGCGCGCAGGGCGATCGCCGGCCGGACGGTGGCGGTCTCCTCCACGGGGAAGCCGTCCGCGTCGAGGGCGATCGGCTCGTCGGGCACGTCGTCGGCGTCCTGGCCCTCGGCCGGTGCCACGTCGAGTCCCTGCCAGGTGGACGCGGACTCGGTGAGGACCGTCTCGGCGGCGGGGGCGTCGGCTTCGAGGTGCAGGATCGGGGCGCCGCCGTTGGTGCTGAAGGTGAAGCGCTGCTCCTGGCGGCCCTCGTCGGCCTCGCCCGTCGGGTCGTCCGCGCCCTGCTTGAGGACGGCCTTCTCGTCGACCGCCGCCCGCAGGAACACACGGCCGCTGTCGTCGGTGCCGACGAGCACGTCGGAGAGTGCCGCGGTGGCGTCCGTGTAGGTGCTCCCGTGCCGGGCCAGCGCCTCGCGGCTCTCGACCAGGCCGGGTGCCTGGGCCTTCAGCAGGTCCTGGAAGGACGCGGCGCGGGGGCTCGCGGCCAGGGCTGCCGTCACGGTGGCGTGCTTGCCGGTGAGGAGTCCGGCCCGCGCGTCGAGGTACTGGCGCACGATCTCCCGGTAGGCCGCCGATCCGGCCGGGACGGCGGCGGTGGTCACCGCGTCGGCACCGGTGGCGGCCGGGCTCGTGCCGTGTGCCGTACGGGCCGTCACCGCGACGCGGTACGCGGTCCCGTTGGCCAGGCCGCCCACGACGGCGCGCGGTTCGGGACTCGTGACCCGGGCGGCCTCGCTGCCGTCGGCCTTCGTCACGACAACCGTGTACTGCGGTTCGTCGCCCGCCGAGCCGTTGTCCTGCGGCGCGTTCCAGGTGGCCAGCAGACCGGCGTCGCCGGGAGTGACCCGTACGTCCTGGGGAGCGCCCGGCGCGGTCGGCGCCACGTAGTCGATCTCCAGCTTCGGGCGCAGCGCGGTGTCCGTCGCCCGGGCCGAGTGGTAGGCGGCGGTGGAGGCGCGCTCGGCGGCGGGCAGGCGCACGGCCAGGCCCTCGCCGGACTCCTGCTCCAGCCAGGACTGGACGACCGGGGCGAGATCCTGGTCGGCCAGGGGTGCCGCGTCGGCGAAGGGGGCCTCGTCGAGCGCGGCGAGCAGTTCGCCGCCCTTCTGCGTGGGCGTCCAGGGGTCGAGGAGGTCGTACACCTCGACCGGCCGCGGTGCCCCCGACTGCGTGGGGCTGAGGACGAGCCGCGCCCTGGTGATCCGGGCGCCGACGGGCAGCTTGGTGAGGTCGGGCCTGAGCCAGGCGACGCGTTCGCCGTCAGGCCCGCCGCGCGGCGTATGGCTATGTGCATGTGTGTGTTCGGCCTTCGGTCAATATCGGGCAATGCGACGACAGAGCCTAGGAGGAGGGGCAGAGCGTCACATGCCGACCAGCGACCGCATTAGCCGTGTTTAGCCATATATGAGGTGAGTGACATTGATCATCGGGCACGACGGAACGCCGACGGGCGAAATCCCGTCGGCGTTCCGTGTTCCGTTCTTCAGGCTGCTTCTTCAGGCTGCCGTTCGGCTGCCCTTCAGGCCGCGTGCTCCACGAACCGTGCCGCCGTCTCGGCGAGGACCTCGCGGCCGTCCCTGGCCCACAGCCCGTCGTTGAACAGCTCGACTTCGATGGGGCCGGTGTAGCCCGCCGCCTCGACGTACGCCTTCCACTCGCGCATGTCGATCGAGCCGTCGCCGATCTGGCCCCGGCCGTTCAGGACGCCCTCGGGCAACGGGGTTGTCCAGTCGGCGAGTTGGAAGGTGTGGATGCGGTCGCCCGCCCCCGCGCGGGCGATCTGCGCGGGGGCCTGGTCGTCCCACCAGATGTGGTACGTGTCGACCGCGACGCCGACCTGCTCCGCGGGGAAGCGTTCCGCGAGGTCGAGAGCCTGGGTGAGGGTCGAGACCACGCAGCGGTCGGAGGCGTACATCGGGTGGAGCGGCTCGATGGCCAGCCGGACGCCGTTGGCAGCGGCGTACGGGCCCAACTCCCCCAGCGCGTCCGCGATGCGCTCCCGCGCGCCGTGCAGGTCCTTCGAGCCCGCCGGGAGGCCGCCCGAGACGAGCACGAGCGTGTCCGTGCCCAGGGTGGCGGCCTCGTCGATGGCGCGGCGGTTGTCGGCCAGGGCCTCGGCGCGCTCGGCCGGGTCGATGGCCGTGAAGAAGCCGCCGCGACAGAGGGTCGTGACGGCCAGACCGGCATCGCGGACCAGCTTGGCCGTCTCCTCCAGGCCGTAGGACTCGACCGGCGCACGCCACAGGCCTACGCCCGGGACGCCCAACTCCAGGCAGGCGTCGACCAGTTCGGGCATCGACAGCTGCTTGACCGTCATCTGGTTGATGGAGAAGCGGGAGAGGTCGCCGAGGGGGCTGCTCGTACTGCTCGTGCTCACTGGTTCACTCCGTACAGGGAGAGCAGGTTCTTCATGCGGGCCGCCGCGAGTGCCGGGTCCGGGAACAGGCCCAGGCCGTCGGCGAGTTCGTACGCGCGGGCGAAGTGCGGGAGCGAGCGGGACGACTGGAGGCCGCCGACCATCGTGAAGTGCTCCTGGTGGCCCGCGAGCCAGGCCAGGAAGACCACGCCCGTCTTGTAGAAGCGGGTCGGGGTCTGGAAGAGGTGGCGGGACAACTCGACGGTGGGGTCGAGGAGTTCACGGAAGCCGGGGGTGTTGCCGGTGTCGAGGACGCGTACGGCCTCGGCGGCCAGGGGGCCCAGCGGGTCGAAGATGCCGAGCAGGGCGTGGCTGAAGCCCTGGTCGTCGCCCGCGATCAGCTCGGGGTAGTTGAAGTCGTCGCCGGTGTAGCAGCGCACGCCGTCGGGGAGCTTGCGGCGCAGGTCGATCTCGCGCTGGGCGTCGAGGAGGGAGACCTTGATGCCGTCGACCTTGTCGGGGTGGGCGGCGATGACTTCCAGGAAGGTGCTGGTGGCGGCGTCGAGGTCGGTGCTGCCCCAGTAGCCTTCGAGCGCCGGGTCGAACATCGGGCCCAGCCAGTGCAGGACCACCGGCTCGGCGGCCTGGCGCAGCAGGTGGCCGTAGACCTCCAGGTAGTCCTCGGGGCCCTTGGCGATGGCGGCGAGCGCCCGGGAGGCCATGAGGATGGACCGCGAGCCGGACTCCTCGACGAGGGCCAGCTGCTCCTCGTACGCGGCCCGCACCTCGTCCAGGCTGTACGGGTAGCCGACCTCGGTGACCGGCAGCTGGTCGGTGCCGACGCCGCAGGCGATCAGCCCGCCGACCGCCTTCGCCTCGGCCGACGAGCGGCGGATCAGCTCGGCCGCGCCCGCCCAGTCGAGCCCCATCCCGCGCTGGGCGGTGTCCATGGCCTCCGCGACGCCGAGCCCGTGGGACCACAGATGGCGGCGGAAGGCGAGGGTGGCGTCCCAGTCGACGGCCGCCGGAGAGTCGGGGGTGGTGTCGGCGTACGGGTCGGCGACCACGTGGGCCGCCGAGTAGACCGTGCGGGAGGTGAAGGGGGAACCGGTGGTAAGGGGCAGGGGTTCGGCGCGGGGGGTGTAGGCGCGCAACACGCCGTCTGCGTTGGGTAGTTGGATCTGCCCGTTCGTCACAGTGCGATCTCCGGTACGTCGAAGCGGCGGCCCTCGGCGGAGGACTTCAGGCCCAGTTCGGCGAGCTGGACGCCGCGGGCGCCGGCCAGCAGGTCCCAGTGGTAGGGCGCGTCGGCGTAGACGTGCTTGAGGAACAGCTCCCACTGGGCCTTGAAGCCGTTGTCGAACTCGGCGTTGTCGGGGATCTCCTGCCACTGGTCGCGGAAGGAGTAGGTGGCCGGGATGTCGGGGTTCCAGACCGGCTTGGGGGTCGAACTACGGTGCTGGACACGGCAGTTGCGCAGGCCCGCGACGGCGGAGCCCTCGGTGCCGTCGACCTGGAACTCGACGAGTTCGTCGCGGTTGACGCGGACGGCCCAGGAGGAGTTGATCTGGGCGATGGCCCCGCCTTCGAGTTCGAAGACTCCGTAGGCCGCGTCGTCGGCCGTGGCGTCGTACGGCTTGTCCTGCTCGTCCCAGCGCTGCGGGATGTGCGTGGCGGTCAGGGCCTGTACGGACTTCACGCGGCCGAACAGCTCGTGGAGGACGTACTCCCAGTGCGGGAACATGTCGACAACGATGCCACCGCCGTCCTCGGAGCGGTAATTCCAGGACGGGCGCTGGGCCGACTGCCAGTCGCCCTCGAAGACCCAGTAGCCGAACTCTCCGCGGATGGAGAGGATGCGGCCGAAGAAGCCGCCGTCGATGAGCCGCTTCAGCTTGAGCAGGCCCGGGAGGAAAAGCTTGTCCTGGACCACGCCGTGCTTGATGCCGGCGGCGTCGGCGAGGCGGGCCAGTTCCAGCGCGCCCTCGAAGTCGGTGGCCGTCGGCTTCTCGGTGTAGATGTGCTTCCCGGCCGCGATCGCCTTCTGGAGCGCCTCCTCACGGGCCGAGGTGACCTGCGCGTCGAAGTAGATCTCGACGGTCGGGTCGGCGAGGACCGCGTCGACGTCCGTGGAGATGTTCGCCGGGTCCAGGCCGTGCTGCTCCGCGAGCGCCTTCAGGGCGTGCTCGCGGCGGCCGACGAGGACCGGCTCGGGCCACAGCACGGTGCCGTCGCCGAGGTCGAGACCGCCCTGTTCGCGCAGGGCGAGGATCGAGCGGACGAGGTGCTGGCGGTAGCCCATGCGCCCCGTCACACCGTTCATCGCGATGCGCACCGTCTTGCGTGTCACGTCATTCCCTTCGTACGCGTCCCGCGCCGCGTACGCCCCACAGGTGGACCCCGGTACGTCCGGTGCACCCTGGTGAACTGGTGAGCGTCACAGCAAGCGCTTTCTATGTGTAGAGAAGCTAGCCTCTGAGGAGCGGTCTGGACAAGACCGTGACGGGGATGAGTTGTTCGAGGGGGCGAACAACTGGGGGGTTCGGCCTTAGGGTCTGTGCGGAGCGGTGCGGTGTGCCCGTGCGGGCGCCCATGCGGTGTGCCCGTGGGGTGTGCCCGTGCGCTGTGCCCGGGGTGTGGGCACGTGGGGTGTGTGCGCGTGCGTGTCGGGGCTTGGAGCGCTCGCGTGTGCAGGGGTTTGGACGCCCGTGCGTGCAGGGGCTTGGGGCGGTGTACGAGGACTTATGACGAGATGCTCGACCGGAGGACGACGAAGATGACGGTGACCCTGGCGGACGTGGCGGCCCGCGCGCAGGTCTCGCCCGCGACGGTGTCGCGCGTGCTGAACGGGAACTATCCCGTGGCCGCCTCCACCCGTGAGCGGGTGCTGCGGGCCGTGGACGAGCTGGACTACGTACTGAACGGCCCGGCCAGTGCGCTCGCCGCGGCGACTTCCGACCTGGTCGGGATCCTGGTGAACGACATCGCCGACCCGTTCTTCGGGATCATGGCGGGGGCGATCCAGGGGGAGATCGGGGG
>NZ_LIQZ01000305.1:0-639 GCF_001418655.1 Streptomyces phaeochromogenes
CCCCCGGCCGCTCCGAGCGGGCGGTTTCGCTCTTGTGCGCGTCCGGTTGGGCCGAACGGCGCGCGAGGGCTGGTGGGGGTGGGCGGAATCGGGTACATACGATCGAGTAGAACCGGTCGGTAACCGTACCGGAACCAAGATCCCTATTCGCGGCGAGGTGAGCCTCTTGTCCGCAACACCCCACCAGCCAGCTGTCACCGAACGTGAAGCCCGGCAGGTCGCCGAGGCGGCGCGGGAGCAGGACTGGCGCAAGCCCAGCTTCGCCAAGGAGCTGTTCCTCGGCCGTTTCCGGCTGGACCTGATCCATCCGCACCCGATGCCGCCGGACGAGGACGTGCAGCGCGGCGAGGAGTTCCTCACCAAGCTGCGCGACTTCTGCGAGACGAAGGTCGACTCGGCCCTCATCGAGCGGGAGGCGCGGATCCCGGACGAGACGATCAACGGGCTCAAGGAGCTCGGCGCCCTCGGCATGAAGATCGACACCAAGTACGGCGGCCTCGGTCTGACGCAGGTGTACTACAACAAGGCGCTCGCCCTGGTCGGCTCGGCGAACCCGGCGCTCGGCGCGCTGCTCTCCGCGCACCAGTCGATCGGCGTACCGCAGCCCCTGAAGCTCTTCGGCACGCAGGAGCAGCGGGA
>NZ_LIQZ01000305.1:645-9392 GCF_001418655.1 Streptomyces phaeochromogenes
CGCCTCGGAGGGCGTCACCGTCGAGAACCGCAACGCCTTCATGGGGCTGCGCGGCCTGGAGAACGGTGTCACCCGCCTCCACCAGGTCCGGGTGCCCGCCGCGAACCGGATCGGGCCGGAGGGCGCGGGCCTCAAGATCGCCCTCACCACGCTCAACACCGGACGGCTGTCGCTGCCCGCCATGTGCGTCGGCGCGGGCAAGTGGTGTCTGAAGATCGCCCGCGAGTGGTCGTCCGTGCGCGAGCAGTGGGGCAAGCCGGTGGCCTTCCACGAGGCCGTGGGCGCGAAGATCTCCTTCATCGCGGCGACGACCTTCGCCCTGGAGGCCGTGCTCGACCTGTCGTCGCAGATGGCCGACGAGAACCGCAACGACATCCGCATCGAGGCCGCCCTCGCCAAGCTGTACGGCTCCGAGATGGCCTGGCTGGTGGCCGACGAGCTGGTCCAGATCCGCGGCGGGCGCGGCTTCGAGACCGCCGACTCGCTGGCCGCCCGCGGCGAACGGGCCGTCCCCGCCGAACAGGTGCTGCGCGACCTGCGCATCAACCGCATCTTCGAGGGCTCGACCGAGATCATGCACCTGCTGATCGCCCGCGAGGCGGTCGACGCCCACCTGTCCGTGGCCGGTGACCTCATCGACCCGGACAAGTCCCTCTCGGACAAGGCGAAGGCGGGCGCCAACGCCGGAGTCTTCTACGCCAAGTGGCTCCCGAAGCTGGTCGCGGGCGCGGGCCAACTCCCGCGGTCGTACGGGGACTTCCACCCGGCGGGCCACGTCGACCTCTCCGGCCATCTGCGGTACGTGGAGCGGTCGGCCCGCAAGCTCGCCCGGTCCACCTTCTACGCCATGTCCCGCTGGCAGGGCCGGATGGAGACCAAACAGGGCTTCCTCGGCCGGATCGTCGACATCGGCGCCGAGCTCTTCGCGATGAGCGCCGCCTGCGTCCGCGCCGAACTCCTGCGCACCACCGGGGACCACGGCCGCGAGGCGTACCAGCTCGCCGACGCCTTCTGCAGTCAGTCCCGGGTCCGCGTCGAGGAACTCTTCGGCCGGCTGTGGTCCAACACCGACGACCTCGACCGCAAGGTCGTCAAGGGCGTCCTCGGCGGCGCCTACACCTGGCTGGAGGAGGGAGTCGTCGACCCGTCCGGCGAAGGCCCCTGGATCGCCGACGCGACACCCGGACCGTCCGAAAGGGAGAACGTCCACCGCCCCATCCGTTGACCTTTTCCCCAGGAATGCACTGCCGTCCCCGTCGTCATTCTGCCGCTTGCCGCACAGAAGGTGTGCGTCAACAATGAGCAGAATGGCGAACGGGGACGAAATATGCGCCACGGTATGGGGGAAGAATACAGTCAGGGATTTTCTGTCCAGCTGACACGGGCACGCGCGGAAGCGCGAGAGCAGCTGAACGACACAGAACTCGTACGGGCGTTACGGACGGTGCGCAATGAGGTTCTGCCACTGGCGGACAGGCTTCGCCAGAGCGCGCCGGAGACCTTCGAGGCCCACCGGGACGCGCTCGCGGTCCTGCTGAACGACTGCGCGCCGGCCCTGGTCGACGCGGGGCGGCCGGGCGAACGGCCCGTGATCCAGCAGCTTTTCCGCGGCGCGGTGGGATACGCGAAAGATCCCGTACTGCCCGAGGTGATCAAAGCGAACCAACAAGGCGTCCACATTCCGCAGCGCGCCAATCGCCGCATACGGATGCTGGTGGACGTGATCTAAGTGAGTCCGGTGCGGTTCGGCAGGGCCCCGAAGGGGCGCGGGGAACTGCGCGACCAGCCACGACGGACCAGTAGATGAAGCAACGTATTTCCAGCGGAGCGCTTAGTGGGGGTAATTCCAGTGCCGGCTCTCGGTCTCGACAACATCACCGGCCGGATCATGCGGGCCGGCGAGGGAAGAATCCTGCGCAAACTCCAGCGCATCGCGGAACAGGTGAGTTCCCTGGAGGAGGACTTCGAGCAGCTCACCGACGAGGAACTCCAGGCGCTCACACCGGAGTTCCAGGAGCGGTGGGAGGCCGGTGAGAGCCTCGACGACCTGCTGCCGGAGGCCTTCGCCGCCATGCGCGAGGCCGCCCGCCGCACACTCGGGATGCGCCACTTCGACGTACAGATCATGGGCGGCGCGGCCCTCCACCTCGGCAACATCGCCGAGATGCAGACCGGCGAGGGCAAGACCCTCGTCGCCACCCTGCCGGTCTACCTGAACGCCCTGACCGGCAAGGGAGTTCACCTCGTCACGGTCAACGACTACCTCGCCCAGCGCGACGCCGACTGGATGGGCCGCGCCTACCGCTTCCTGGGCCTGACCGTCGGCGTCATCAAGACGCAGTCGACCCCGGCCGAGCGGCGCGCCCAGTACGCCTGCGACATCACCTACGGCACCAACACCGAGTTCGGCTTCGACTACCTGCGCGACAACATGGCCTGGTCGAAGGACGAACTCGTGCAGCGCGGCCACAACTTCGCGATCGTCGACGAGGCCGACTCGATCCTCATCGACGAGGCCCGCACCCCGCTGATCATCTCCGGCCCCGCCGACCAGCCCACGCACTGGTACGAGGCGTTCTCCAGGATGGTCACGCGGATGCGGGGCGTCGCCGTCCAGGACGAGAACTTCACCTCGCCGCTCGACAAGGAGCGCCTCGCCGAACTGCGGGCCACCCACGACTACGAGTACGACCCGAAGAAGCGCACGGTCGCGATCCTGGACAGCGGAGTGGAGTTCCTCCAGGACCAGCTCGGCATCGAGAGCCTCTACGAGTCCGACCACACACCCCTCATCGGCCACCTGAACAACGCGCTCAAGGCAAAGGAGCACTTCAAGAAGGACAAGGACTACGTCGTCGTGAACGGCGAGGTCCTCATCGTCGACGAGCACACCGGCCGCATCCTCGCCGGCCGCCGCTACAACGAGGGCCTGCACCAGGCCATCGAGGCCAAGGAGGCGGTGACGGTCAAGGACGAGAACCAGACCCTCGCCACCATCACCCTCCAGAACTTCTTCCGGCTCTACGAGAAGCTCGGCGGGATGACCGGCACCGCCATGACAGAGGCCGCCGAGTTCCACCAGATCTACAAGCTCCACGTGGTGCCGATCCCCACCAACCAGCCCAACGCCCGCGAGGACGACCCCGACCAGATCTACCGGACCGTGGAGGCCAAGTACACGGCGATCCTCGACGACATCGCCGACAAGCACGAGAAGGGCCAGCCCATCCTCGTCGGCACCACCTCCGTCGAGAAGTCCGAGACCCTCGCCGCCCGGCTGAAGCAGCGGGGCATACGCCACGAGGTCCTCAACGCGAAGAACCACGAACGCGAGGCGCAGATCGTGGCGCAGGCCGGCCGCCGGGGCGCGGTCACCGTGGCCACCAACATGGCCGGGCGCGGCACCGACATCATGCTCGGCGGCAACCCCGAGGCGATGGCGCTCGCCGAGCTCGACCGGCGCGGCCTGACCCCCGAGGAGAACCCCGACGAACACCGGGCCGCCCTCGACCGGATCAAGGAGTCGGTCGCGGCCGAGCACGACGAGGTCAAGGACCTCGGCGGCCTCTACGTCCTCGGCACCGAGCGCCACGAGTCCCGCCGCATCGACAACCAGCTGCGCGGACGCTCCGGCCGCCAGGGCGACCCCGGCGCCTCCCGCTTCTACCTCTCCCTCGGGGACGACCTGATGCGGCTGTTCCGGGCCCAGGTCGTGGAGCGCGTGATGTCGATGGCGAACGTCCCCGACGACGTCCCCATCGAGAACAAGATGGTCACCCGCGCCATCGCCTCCGCCCAGTCCCAGCTGGAGCAGCAGCACTTCGAGTCCCGCAAGGACGTCCTGAAGTTCGACGAGGTCCTCAACCGGCAGCGCACCCTCATCTACGCCGAGCGCCGCCGCGTCCTCGACGGGGAGAACCTGCGCGAACAGATCCTCCACTTCATGGACGACACCATCCGCGCGTACATCACCGAGGAGACCGCCGAGGGCTTCCCCGAGGAGTGGAACCTGGAACGGCTGTGGGGCGCCTTCAAACAGCTCTACCCGGTCCGGATCACCATCGAGGACCTGGAGGACGCGGCCGGCCAGCGCGCCGAGCTCACCGCCGACGAACTCGTCGAGGCCGTCACCGACGACGTCCACGCCCGCTACGAGGAGCGCGAGACCGAACTCGGCGCGGACGCGCTGCGCGACCTGGAGCGGCTCGTCGTGCTCTCGGTCCTCGACCGCAAATGGCGCGAGCACCTGTACGAGATGGACTACCTCCGCGACGGCATCGGGCTGCGGTGGACGCTCGGACGGGAGCCGATCGTCGAGTACGAGCGCGAGGGGTACGACATGTTCGCCGCGATGACCGAGGCGATCAAGGAGGAGTCGGTCGGGTACGTGTTCAATCTCGACGCGTCCGGGAGGGCCACCGGCGGCCAGGAGGGGCTGGAGTCCGGACCTCGTACGGACGGGCTGCATTTCAGTGCGCCGACGCTGGACACGGCGGAGGGGGTTGTCGAAGGGGATTTCGAACCGGCCGACGCGGTTCCGTCGCCGGTGCCTCCGGCGGAGAGCGTGGCCGATACGAAGCCGCGCTCGCAGCGGCGTGCGGCTCGGTCGCGGAACCGTCGGAAGCGCCAGCGGTAGGGGGCCCGCGGGCAGGTGGGCGCGTGCGGGCCGGACGGGGCTGGTCGCGCAGTTCCCCGCGCCCCTAACGGGGCACAGGTGGGACGCGCTGTCCTGCTGGAGTGGCATTGCGGCAACAATGGGGGGATGAGCGACAGTCCAGCCCCCCTCGCCGATCCGCATCTTGTCTTCGATCCTGTGGACGGAGTCCGGGATGTGGTGATCCTCGGATCCACCGGGTCGATCGGGACCCAGGCCATCGATCTTGTGCTGCGCAATCCCGACAGGTTCCGGGTCACCGGGCTCTCCGCCGCGGGCGGGAGGGTCGGACTGCTTGCCGAGCAGGCCCACCTGCTCCGCGTGGGGACGGTCGCCGTCGCGCGCGAGGACGTCGTACCGGCGCTGCGCGAGGCCCTGTCCGCGCAGTACGGAGCGGGGGAGACCCTCCCCGAGATCCTCGTGGGAGCGGACGCCGCCACCCACCTCGCCGCCTCCGACTGCCACACCGTCCTGAACGGCATCACCGGCTCGATCGGCCTCGCCCCCACCCTCGCCGCCCTGGAGGCGGGCCGCACCCTCGCGCTCGCCAACAAGGAGTCGCTCATCGTCGGCGGCCCGCTGGTGAAGGCGCTGGCCAAGCCGGGCCAGATCATCCCGGTCGACTCCGAGCACGCCGCCCTCTTCCAGGCGCTCGCCTCCGGCACCAGGGCCGACGTACGCAAGCTCGTCGTCACCGCGTCCGGCGGCCCCTTCAGAGGACGTACGAAGGCCGAGCTGGCCGACGTCACCCCCGAGGCCGCCCTTGCGCACCCCACCTGGGCCATGGGCCCCGTCATCACGATCAACTCCGCGACCCTGGTCAACAAGGGCCTGGAAGTCATCGAGGCGCACCTCCTCTACGACATTCCCTTCGAGCGGATTGAGGTGGTCGTGCATCCGCAGTCGTATGTCCACTCGATGGTGGAGTTCACGGACGGATCGACAATGGCCCAGGCGACGCCCCCCGACATGCGCGGGCCGATCGCCATCGGCCTCGGCTGGCCCGAGCGGGTCCCCGACGCCGCGCCCGCCTTCGACTGGACGAAGGCGTCGACCTGGGAGTTCTTCCCCCTCGACACCGACGCGTTTCCGTCGGTGGGGCTCGCCCGGCATGTCGGGCAGCTCGCGGGCACGGCCCCGGCGGTGTTCAATGCGGCCAACGAGGAGTGCGTGGACGCGTTCCTGAACGGCACTCTGCCGTTCAACGGGATCATGGAGACCGTCACGAAGGTCGTCGCCGAGCACGGCACGCCCCGTACGGGAACCTCGCTCACCGTCCCGGACGTCCTCGATGCGGAGACCTGGGCACGCGCCCGGGCCCGTGAACTGACAGCCCACACCACAGCGACAGCGACAGCCACGACAACGGCGGAGGCTCGTGCATGACGACCCTGATGATGATCCTCGGCATAGTCGTCTTCGCGATCGGCCTGCTCATCTCGATCGCCTGGCACGAGCTGGGGCATCTCTCCACGGCCAAGCTGTTCGGCATCCGTGTGCCGCAGTACATGGTCGGCTTCGGCCCGACCATCTGGTCGCGCAAGAAGGGCGACACGGAGTACGGGGTCAAGGCGATCCCGCTCGGCGGCTACATCCGCATGATCGGGATGTTCCCGCCCGGCCCCGACGGACGTATCGAGGCCCGCTCCACGTCACCGTGGCGCGGCATGATCGAGGACGCCAGGGCCCAGTCCTTCGAGGAGCTCCAGCCGGGCGACGAGAAACGCCTCTTCTACACGCGCAAGCCGTGGAAGCGCGTCATCGTGATGTTCGCCGGCCCCTTCATGAACCTGATCCTGGCCGTCGCGATCTTCCTCGGCGTGATGATGACCTTCGGCATCCAGACCCAGACCACCACGGTCGGCAAGGTCTCCGACTGCGTCATCGAGCAGAGCGAGAACCGGTCCGAGTGCCAGAAGAGCGACACCGCCGCGCCCGCGAAGGCCGCCGGGCTCCTGGGCGGTGACAAGATCCTCGCGTTCAACGGCGAGAAGATCACCGACTGGTCCGCCCTCCAGGCCGACATCCGCGCCAACCCCGGCAAGGACGTCACCCTCACCGTCGAGCGCGACGGCAAGCAGCTCGACCTGACCGCCCACCTGATCCGCAACCAGGTCAGCAAGACCGACGGCGACGGCGGCTACGTCGAGGGCAAGTACGTGTACGCCGGCTTCCTCGGCTTCACGCCCGCCTCCGGCATCGTCCAGCAGTCGTTCGGGCAGTCCGTGGACCGCATGGGCGACATGATGCAGAACGGCGTCGAGTCGCTCCTCGCCCTCCCGTCCAAGGTCCCCGCCCTGTGGGACGCGGCCTTCGGCGACGGCGAGCGCGAGGCGGACTCCCCGATGGGCGTGGTCGGCGCGGCCCGGGTCGGCGGCGAGGTCTTCACCCTCGACATCCCGCCGGAGAACCAGATCGCGATGATGCTGTTCCTCGTCGCGGGCTTCAACCTCTCCCTGTTCCTGTTCAACATGCTCCCGCTGCTGCCGCTCGACGGCGGGCACATCGCGGGCGCCCTGTGGGAGGCCCTCCGCCGCAACCTGGCGAAGGTGCTGCGGCGGCCGGACCCCGGTCCGTTCGACGTGGCGAAGCTCATGCCCGTCGCGTACGTGGTGGCCGGGATCTTCATCTGCTTCACGATCCTGGTACTGATCGCGGACGTGGTTAACCCGGTGAGAATCTCCTAGTCATACGGAGTTTGTGGCGGCCGGACATGATTTGTGTCCGGCCGTCCTCCATTGGGTGGTCCTGCGCAGCGGATGTGCTCCCGCCTGCGGGGGTGCCGTAATCTCGATGACTGGAGCCCGTCAGCTTTCGGGACCGACCGTCCTTACCTTGGGGTTGCACAGCAGATGACTGCGATTTCACTCGGCATGCCGTCCGTTCCGACCAAGCTCGCCGAGCGCCGGAAGAGCCGGCAGATCCAGGTCGGAACCGTGGCGGTGGGCGGAGACGCACCCGTCTCGGTGCAGTCGATGACGACGACGCGTACGTCCGACATCGGCGCCACCCTCCAGCAGATCGCCGAACTGACTGCGTCCGGCTGCCAGATCGTGCGCGTCGCGTGCCCCACGCAGGACGACGCGGACGCGCTTGCGACGATCGCCCGCAAGTCGCAGCTGCCGGTCATCGCCGACATCCATTTCCAGCCGAAGTACGTGTTCGCCGCGATCAAGGCCGGCTGTGCCGCGGTCCGCGTGAACCCCGGCAACATCAAGCAGTTCGACGACCAGGTCAAGGAGATCGCGCGGGCCGCCAAGGACACCGGCACGCCGATCCGGATCGGGGTCAACGCCGGTTCGCTCGACAAGCGGCTGCTCCAGAAGTACGGCAAGGCGACGCCCGAGGCGCTCGTCGAGTCGGCGCTCTGGGAAGCCTCGCTCTTCGAGGAGCACGACTTCCGGGACATCAAGATCTCGGTCAAGCACAACGACCCGGTCGTCATGGTCAACGCCTACCGGCAGCTGGCCGCCGCCTGCGACTACCCGCTGCACCTGGGTGTCACCGAGGCCGGCCCCGCCTTCCAGGGCACGATCAAGTCCGCGGTCGCCTTCGGCGCGCTGCTCGCCGAGGGCATCGGCGACACGATCCGCGTCTCCCTCTCGGCCCCGCCGGTCGAGGAGATCAAGGTCGGCATGCAGATCCTGGAGTCGCTGAACCTCAAGCAGCGCCGTCTCGAGATCGTCTCCTGCCCGTCCTGCGGGCGCGCCCAGGTCGACGTGTACAAGCTGGCGGAGGAGGTCACCGCCGGTCTTGAGGGCATGGAGGTCCCCCTCCGCGTCGCCGTCATGGGCTGCGTCGTCAACGGCCCCGGCGAGGCCCGCGAGGCCGACCTCGGCGTCGCCTCCGGCAACGGCAAGGGCCAGATCTTCGTCAAGGGCGAGGTCATCAAGACCGTCCCCGAGTCGAAGATCGTCGAGACGTTGATCGAGGAGGCGCTGAAGATCGCCGAACAGATGGAGGCGGACGGAATCCCCTCCGGCGAGCCTTCGGTGTCCGTGGCGGGCTGACGACGTCCCGTCCCTTACTCGGGGGCTCCGCCCCCGAACCCCCGCTCCTCAAACGCCGGAGGGGCTAACTCCTAGCCCGTCCG
>NZ_LIQZ01000306.1 GCF_001418655.1 Streptomyces phaeochromogenes
CCGCCCGGGCCCGGGCGGAACAGCCGTAGGCCCGCGAAGAGGAGCAGCGCGAGCACCGCCCCTACCAGCACGACCTTCGAGTACGTCGACACATAGCCGGTGACCTCGGACCAGTTCTCGCCGAGCAGATAACCGGCGAGGACGAAGATGGTGTTCCAGATCGCGCTGCCCAGCGTGGTCAGGCCGAGGAACACGGACAGGCGCATGCGCTCGACGCCCGCGGGCACGGAAATCAGGCTGCGGAAGATGGGGATCATCCGGCCGAAGAACACGGCCTTGGTGCCGTGGCGGGAGAACCACGCCTCGGTCTTCTCGATGTCCGAGACCTTCACCAGCGGCAGCCGGGCCGCGATCGCCACCGTACGGTCGCGGCCGAGCAGCGCCCCCACGCCGTACAGCGCGAGCGCGCCGATGACGGAGCCGGCCGTCGTCCACAGCAGCGCCGCGAACAGGTTCATCTGCCCGGTGCTCGCCGCGAACCCCGCGAGCGGCAGGATGACCTCGCTCGGCAGCGGCGGAAAGAGGTTCTCCAGCGCGACGGCGATACCCGCGCCCGGTGCCCCGAGCGTGTCCATGAGGCTGTTGATCCACTGCGGTGCGCTGCTGTCGGCCGCGGCGGCTGCGATGGCTGTCATGCACCCACGCTAGGAAACCGAAGCTGAAGAGAGCCTGAGGACGACGGCGGGGAACCTGGTCCGGGGTGGGTCCTGGCCGCGGGGGAGCCCCGGTCCTGGGCGGGGTCAGCCGCAGCAGCCTCCGCCGCAACAACCGCCTCCGCCACCGCCGCCCGCGCTGGGGCGGGGTGCGGGCGCCGAGGCCGAGCCGCCGACCGCGACCGTCGACAGCAGCTTCACCGTGTCGTCGTGGCCGGCCGGGCAGGCCGCCGGAGCGGACGACTCGGCCATCGGACGGCTCTTCTCGAAGGTGTCTCCGCAGGTCCGGCAGCGGTACTCGTAGCGAGGCATGGGCACAGGTTAGCGGGTGCGCGGCTCGTCTCCCACGGGTCCGTCTCCCAGGTGCGCGGCTGAGGCTCCCGGGGGAGCGGGGTCGCCCTTGGCCCCGGGCAGGGCCCGGGCCCCGACCCCCGCCCGCGCTCGCAGTCGCTGTTCGCGGGCGGCCTGCTCCGGGTGGCGGGACCGCCAGTACGGGTTGTCGTGCGGCAGGGCCGAGCCGACGCGTCCGTACATCCCGAAGAACATCAGCATCACTCCGACCACAAAGCTGAACAGCACGTTCTGGATGCGGAAGGCGAGGAAGTTGAAGCCCGTGTCGAGGAGGGCGAGGTTCACGAAGCCGCTGAGGATGAAGAGGACTCCGAGGATCATGTTGATCGTCGAGGCGACGTTGCCGCCGATCACCATGCCGACGAAGAGCAGCAGCCCGACGCAGATCGACAGCACGCTGAGCGCGCCGTTGGTGTTCAGCCCCGCGACCGTGTCCCCGCCGGTGTCGAAGAAGCCGACCTTGTCGATCAGCCCCAGGATGCCGAAGGCGAGCAGCACAAGACCCATCAGCCCCGCGCCGACCCGGTAGAACTTGCTGAGCCGGTGATCGACCGGCAAATGCTCATCGAGCCTGATCCGCCGCCTCGGCGCCGTACGAAGCACGTGCGTGGCCATATCCGCCTCCTCGGGTGCGAGCGGAGGCCGTACGTACCTTCAGCATCCGCCCGGGAGGGTCGGACCGCCACACTTGGAGCGGGACCGGAAAGCGCCGGGTAGGCGGGAGCGCCCCATAGGGGCGCGGGGAACTGCGCGCCCAGCCCTCACGGACCCGCACGCAATCAACAGGCGCCCAGCGGAGCGCTCACGCTCCGCCCCCACGCTCCTCACGAATCTGCGAAACCACCCGCCCCACGGTCCCCCGCACACCCTCCAGCTCGGTCAGGAAGTGCCAGTAGTCGGGGTGCCGCCCCTCCAACGTCCCGATCGCCCGCTCCAGCCGAGCCACCGAGTCGTCGAGGGGCCGCGCGTGCTGGGGGTCGGGCGTATTGCGCCCGGACATGGCCAGCCGCTGAGCGTCCCGGATCGCGAACCGCGTGCGGTCGATCTCCCGCTGCGGGTCCTTCGACACCTCGTTCAGCCGCCGCAACCGGTCCCCGGCCGCGGACACGGCCTCGTCGGTCGTGTTCAGCAGCGCCCGGACCGTGGACAGCAGCGAGGTGGCGTCCGCCCACCGCTGCTCGTCCCGCGCGGTCCGCGCCTCCCCGAGCTTCCGCTCGGCCTGCCGGACGGTCTCCGCGGACTGGTCGGGCACATGCTGCAGGTCCTGCCAGCAGGAGGCGGAGAACCGCCGCCGCAGCTCGCTCAGCACGGGCTCCACCTGCCCGGACCTCGTGGTGAGCGCCTGCGCGCGGGTCCGCAGCGAGACGAGGCGGCGGTCGATCTCGGCGGCCCGCTCCGGCAGCCGCTCGGCCTCCGCGCGCACCGCCTCGGCGTCCCGGGCGACCCGGTCGGCGCGCTCCAGCGTCTCCGGTACGCCGTGCTGCCCCGCGCCCTGGTTCAGCTTGGTCAGCTCCGGGGCGAGGGCGGCGAGCCGGGCGGCGAGATCGTCGGCCTTCAGCTTTGTTCCCCGTACGGCGTCGAGTGCGTTCGACGCGGCGAGCAGGGACTGGCGGGCGCGCTCCACGGCCGGGGCCAGGCGGGCCAGCTGCGTCTCGGCCTTGCCGAGGAGCGGGCCGAGCCCCTGCTCGAAACGGTCCAGCTCCTGCTTGACCCGGGCCAGCTCGTCCTTGGCCTTCGTCAGCTCGGTGCGCGCGTGGGCGGCGACGGAGGCCTCAAGATCGTCGCGGTCGAGATCATGGGCGTCGACCGCGCCGATGTACGTACGACTGGCCTCGTCGATGCGGCGGCCGAGCGCGTCGAAGTCGGAGACCGCGCGGCGGGCGGCGGGGGAGTCGTCGACGGCCGTGATCGTCTCGATCGAGATCCGCAGATCGCGCTGCGCGGTGTCGAGCTCGTAGAACGCGGCTGCCGCGGCGTCCTTCGCCGCCTGCGCCTCGGCCCGCTGGCTCTCGGAGCGCCCGCCGAACCAGCGCCGGGTGCCGCCGCCGGCGAACGCGGCGGGCAGCGTGAGCGCGACCGCGAGCAACGGAAGCGGAAGAAGCACCAGGGCCAGCAGGTCGCGGCCAGCACCGCGCGCCCCCGTGGGCCCGAACCCGGCACGGGGGCGAGGAACTTGCTGTGCGCATGGCACAAACGGTGTGTACGGCTGCGAAGGTGTCGCCGTCACTTCCCTCTCCCGTGCTGTCATCCGTCCTGCCTCGTGTCATTCTCCCACCAGGTAAGGACGAACACACGGGTCGGTTAGTTCGCCGTACGCACGGTGACTTTCCCGTCCTTGGTGTGGGCTGACACCACATGCGAGCTGCCCTCGTCACGGGGTACGGACACATCGACCGCGCCGTCGTCGGTCCCGGTGGTGACGCGGTACGTAGCCTCCGGCAGCCCGATGGTCAGGGAACCGTCGTCCCCGCGTGCCGAGATCCGGTCCGGTACGGCGGTGAGGTCGAGCTGCACCGACCCGTCCTTGGTGTTCACGTTCACGCGCTTGGAGTCGATGCCGCTCGCCCTGACCGAGCCGTCGTCGGTACGCAGAGTGAGCGCCCCCGCCACATCCTCGACCCGTACGGAGCCGTCCTTCGTGTGGATGTTCAGCGAGTCCTTGAATCCGTCGGCCTTCACGCTGCCGTCGTCGCCCCTCACGACGACCGCCACGTCACGCGGCACCTCGATGCGGTGCTTGGCCGAGCAGTCGGCGACCACACCCGAGCAGTGCATACGGAGCTTGAGCGTGTCGTCCTTCATCGCCCAGGTCACCTTGGGGTCCCCGCCGATCGCGACCCGCCCCTCGAACCAGCGCGTCACCTGGACCCTGTCCACATCCGCGGCGACCAGTTCAAGCGCCGAGTCGTCGGAGTCGACGGTCAACGTCCGCCCACCGAGCGCGAACGACCGATTCTCCGGCTCCTTGTCGTCCCCGGCACTGGCCCCGCACCCGGTGGCGAACACACCGAGGACGACGGCTCCCACACCGAGGGCGACGAGAGAACGCCGCGGCCCACGGCCCACGCCCCGCCCATCCGCAGACCCGACGCCACCGTTCGAAGACGGCTTGCTCGAAGGACGCTGAAAACCACTCATGACGGGACTCCCCCAGATTCGAACGCCCTCGGCCCCACGCTGTGACCCGGACATACTTCGACCGTACGGAGCCGGGGCTCACCGGGGGATCCGGGCCGCTCCCGGGTTGGGGGTGGGGTAAACCCC
>NZ_LIQZ01000307.1 GCF_001418655.1 Streptomyces phaeochromogenes
GTGCAGGGCCCGGCGCCGGGCGGCGGTGAGCGCGAGCTGTTCCGGACCCGGCCTGCTGTCGTCGGCGGGCTCGGACGCGTACGGCTGCTCGACGCTCGCGGTGTGCCGGGTGCGGCGGGCCTCGGAGCGGACGGCGCCGCGCAGCCAGGCGGCCGGGTCGGCGGGCGGGCCGTCCGTGCCGAGGCGCTCCAGGAGGCGCACCCACACGGCCTGTTCCAGGTCGCCGGGCTCCGCACCCGAGGCATATGCCTCCGCGGAGGCCTCGGCGGCGAGCAGTGGACGCAGCGTGTCGAGCATGTCGTGGGTCATATGCGGCACGACGCGGCCGCCCCGGTACGAGGTTGCCGGGGCGGCCGTCTGTCACCCCAACCGGGGCCGGGGGCTCAGCTGTTGACGAGCGCGTTGGCGGCGGGCTCGGTGGTGCGGCGGGCTCAGCGCTTCAGGAAGTCCTCGCGGGCGAGGATGCCGGTGTCGGGGTTGTCGGTGAAGACCCCGTCGATGCCCGTCGCGAAGTAGGTCCGGAAGGCGCCGAAGGGGTCGCCGTAGCCGTCCACGTCCGTGCCCTTGCGGAAGTTCGTGGGCAGGAAGGGGTTCTCGTTGCGCATCGTGTACGGGTGCAGGATCAGGCCCTCGGCGTGCGCGTCCCGGACCAGAGTGGTCGGGGTGGTGAGGTTGCCGCTCGCGTCCTTCAGGATGATCAGGTCCAGGGTCGGGCCGATGCCCTGCGCGTAGGAGGCCATCTCCTTCAGACCCGCGGGCTTCACCAGGTCGGCGACCGTACGCGGGTCGCCCGTCTCCACGAAGTCCCAGGGACGGGTGTTGGCGGCGGACAGGAGCACGACCAGGGGGTTGCCGATCAGCTTGTTCAGGCGCTGGATGCTGGTCGGCTCGAAGGACTGGACGATGACGGGCGAGTTCTTCTTGTCCAGGCCGTTCCTGCGCAGCACCTTGGCGACCCGCTCCTCCAGGCCGAGGCCCAGCTTGCGGAAGTAGGTGGGGTGCTTGAGCTCGGGGTAGATCCAGACCTGCTTGCCGCGCTTGCGGCTCTGCTCCTCGCGCCAGCGCAGCACCTCCTCGAAGGTGGGGATCTCCCAGCGGCCGTCGTAGAGGGTGTTGTGCGGGCGGTTGGCCGGGATGCGCTCCTTGGCGCGCAGCGTCTTCAGCTCCGCGAGCGTGAAGTCCTCGGTGAACCAGCCCGTGGTGGACACGCCGTCGAGGAGCTTGGTCGTCTTGCGGCTCGCGAACTCGGGGTGCGCGGAGACGTCCGTCGTACCGCCGATCTCCGGCTCGTGGCGGCAGACGAGGTGGCCGTCCTTGGTGGGCACCAGGTCGCCCGCCTCGATGACGTGCGCGCCCATGTCGAGGGCCAGTTGGTACGAGCCGAGCGTGTGCTCCGGCCGGTAGCCGCTGGCCCCGCGGTGCCCGATGATCGTCGGCTTCGGCAGGCTCTTGTAGCCACCGCCGCCGTGCTTCTCGTCGGCTCTCGCCGTGGCCGGGACCCCGAGGACCGCTCCGCCGGCGCCGAGGACCGCGGCCCCGAGCAGCGCGCGCCGTCCCGGGCCGGTCCCGTTCAGTCCCTCGTTCGACTCCTGCGTCCCCATGTGCGCTCCTCCGCATACTGCGCTGCACCTGTCAAAGCGGGACGATCGTAGGTGCGCGGGGGTGACGGAGGGGAGACCTTGGACGGAACACGCGGGTGACGCTGGATGTCGCGTGGGGTGCGTGAGTCGGCCGGGGGCCGGCGGAGCTCGCCCCGGACCGGCTCGCCCTCGGCTGACTCGTCATCAAACGCCGGACCTGCCGGGTGGGTGGAGGCGGCCGGGATGGGTACCCGCGCCTTGTAGGGCGTGGCGAGCTGCGCCCGTGAGCCACACCCGCCCCGCACCCGGCCTCCCAAAAGGCCTAACGGGTGCGGACTTCGTCACACCGTGTCGTACGGATGACAGCCGTGCGACGGGGCGCCACCGCAGGTAAACAAGGGTCAACAGTGCGTATCCACTCGGTGAACCCGATGTGCAAGACCCGGGGGGCCGCGAGTATCGTCCTCACCTGCACAGACTTATACCTATCCCTTGACACCGGAGGGCACGTTGTCCCGCTTCGCGCTCATCAAGGCAGTGCTCGGACCGATCATGCGCCTGATGTTCCGCCCACGGGTGGAGGGTGCGGAGCGCATCCCGGGCACGGGCCCGGTCATCCTGGCCGGCAACCACCTCACGTTCATCGACTCGATGATCATGCCGCTCTTCTGCGACCGGCAGGTCTTCTTCATCGGCAAGGACGAGTACGTCACCGGGAAGGGCATCAAGGGCCGGCTCATGGCCTGGTTCTTCACGGGCTGCGGCATGATCCCGGTCGACCGCGACGGCGGCCGTGGCGGTGTCGCGGCGCTGATGACCGGCCGGCGCGTGCTGGAGGAGGGCAAGGTCTTCAGCATCTACCCCGAGGGCACCCGCTCCCCCGACGGCCGGCTCTACCGGGGCCGCACCGGCATCGCCCGGCTGGCCATGATGACCGGCGCGCCCGTCGTGCCGTTCGCCATCATCGGCACGGACAAGATCCAGCCCGGCGGTGCGGGGTTCCCGCGGCCCGGCCGCGTCACTGTCCGGTTCGGTGAGGCGATGGAGTTCTCTCGGTACGAGGGGATGGACCGGGACCGGTACGTGCTGCGCGCCGTGACCGACTCGGTGATGGCCGAGGTCATGCGGTTGTCGGGGCAGGAGTACGTGGACATGTACGCCACGAAGGCCAAGGAAGCGGCTTAGCTCCGCTGGTTCTTGGGGCTCCGGGGTGGGGTCCTGGGTGGTGGTGGGGTGCGGGTTCGTTGTGGCTTGGTGCGCAGTTCCCCGCGCCCCTAGAGGGCGCCGGCCCCGACGCAGGCCATCGGGCGCGGCCCCGTCGCGGTCCTGAAGGGTGCGCGCCCCTGGTCCTGACCGGGCGCTGGACTCTCGGCCTACAAGGACCACTGGGCAGCGATGGCTCAGTGAGGTTGTTCGTCCGGTGGGGTCGCGTTGGTGTGGTCCGCGGCTGGTGAGGGGAACCAGAGGACGAAGGTCGAGCCCTCGCCGAGTGTTGAGAAGAGGCGGATCTGGCCGCCGTGGGATTCGACTATCTGGCGGACGATCGCGAGGCCCAGGCCCGCGTGACGGTCGTGGCCGCCGCCGTTGCCCTTAGCTCGCCAGAAGCGGTCGAAGACCCGGGTCTGGTCGTCGTCGAGGATGCCGGGGCCCTCGTCCTGGACCGACGCCCAGAGCCAGCCGTCCACCCGGCCCGCGGCGACCGTGATGCCGGTGCCCGGCGGCGAGAGTCGTACGGCGTTGGAGAGCAGGTTGCCGACAGCTCTGCGCAGCGCGTCGTGGTCGCCGATGACCGTCAGGCCCGTGGTGAGACGCCGGTGCAGTACGAGCCCGCGCTCGGCGGCGAGCGGCGCGAACTCCTCGCATGCCTCACCCACCGCCGCGGCCAGATCGACGTCCGCGTCGGCGAGCGCGGGTGCCGTACGGCGGGCGGTGGCCAGCAGGTCCTCGACCAGGCGGGTCATGCGGGTCGTCGCGCGATCCACACTTCGGACGGCCGCCCTGCGCTCGGCCTCCTCGGACTCCTCCGCCGTCAGCACCGCGTCCAGGTTGGCGCGGATGATCGCGAGCGGGCTGCGCAGTTCGTGTGAGGCGTCGTCGATGAGCTGGCGCTGGGCCCGGAAGGCCTCGTCGAGGCGGTCGAGCATGGAGTCGACGGTGTCGGCGAGGTCGCGGAGCTCGTCCTTGGGTCCGTCGAGGCGGATGCGCTGCGAGAGGTCGGTGGCCTGGATCTCGGCTGCCGTACGGGAGATGGAGCGTACGGGGCGCAGGGCGCGGCCGGAGAGTATCCAGCCGATGGCGAGGCTGGTGACGGCGAGTCCGCCGAGTACGGCGAAGGAGAAGCGGCGCAGGTTGGCGAGGGTCTCGTAGTTGACGGCGGCCTCGACCTCCTGGACCTTCACCACCGGGATCTCGCCGACGTACTCGTCGTTCACGTACTTCGACGCCGAGAACTGCTTGCTGACGGGGTGCGCCTCGCCGCTGCGCTCGACCGCGAGATACGTCGCGCCGAGGACGAGCGCGGTGAGGACGAAGAGCAGGCCGGAGTAGAGGACGGTGAGGCGGAAGCGGATGGTGTGGGTGAAGGCCGGGAGGCGGAGCCTCGCCCTGACGATCCGCAGCGCGCCGATCATCGTGTCCTGCCGATCATCGTGTCTCCTTGAGGCGGTACCCCTGCCTGATCACCGTCTCGATGAGCGGTTCCTCTTCTCCGGTGATCTTCCGGCGCAGTGAACCGACCGTGACCCGCACGGTGTTGGTGAACGGGTCGGCGTATTCGTCCCAGACGTGTTCGAGGAGTTCCTCGGCCGGTACGACACGTCCCGGGCGGGTCATCAGGTAGTGCAGGACGCCGAACTCCTTGGGCGTGAGCTGGAGCGGCCGTGCGCCCCGGAAGGCCTCGAACCGGGCGGTGTCCAGGCGGAGTTCGCCGACCTCGACGACCGCGGTTCCGCCGTCCTCGCGGCGGAGCAACGCCCTTATCCGGGCCAGGAGTTCGGGCAGCGCGAACGGCTTCACCAGGTAGTCGTCGGCACCTTCGTCGAGGCCCCGGACCCGGTCGGCGAGACGGTCGCGGGCGGTGAGCATCAGGATGCGGGGACCGCCGGGTGTGGCCCGTACGGCACGGCAGACCGAGAAGCCGTCGCCGTCGGGCAGGTTGAGGTCCAGCAGCACCAGGTCGTAGTCGTTGACGGCCAGCTTCTCCGTGGCCGTGTCGACATCGGGCGCGATGTCGACCGCGTAACCGGCCCGCACCAGCCCGACCTTGAGCGCGACGACGAGGTCTTCCTCGTCCTCGACGACCAGCAGTCTCATGTGCCCCACCTGCCTTCCAACGACAAGCCGAGTCGCGCCCCGTCAGGGGCGCGGGACTGTGACATTTACGGCTCCGCCGCGTGGGCGCGACCGGCCACGACGGACCCGCAGCCTCAATCGAACCGACCCGCGGCCCACTCATCCATCGATGATCGCCCGCGCGGCGGCCCTCGCGTCCGCCATCGGAATGGCGAACCCGATCCCTATCGAACCGCCCCGCTCCTGGTCCAACGTCGCGATGGCCGTGTTGATGCCGATCACACGACCGTCCGCGTCGACGAGCGGACCGCCGGAGTTCCCCGGGTTGATCGACGCGTCGGTCTGCAGGGCCCGCCGCCGCTCACCGCCCTCGCCGAGCCGCACGGACCGGTCGAGCGCGCTGACGATGCCCGAGGTGACAGTGCCGCTGAGACCGAGCGGGGACCCGATGGCGAGGACGGTGTCGCCCACTCCGGGCTTCGCCTGAGTACCGGCGGCCAGTTCGGCGGCGCGCAGCCCGCGGGCGGTCTCCGGTTCCAGGACGGCCACGTCGTTGGCGGGGTCGTCGCCGAGTACGTCCGCGCGAAGCCGGCGCCCGTCCTGGAGCTCGATCGAGACCTCCGAACTGCCCGCCACCACATGCGCGTTGGTGAGGATCCGGCCGCGCTCGTCGAAGACGAACCCGGAACCCTGTCCCTCCGCCGTCTCGATCGACACGACGCTCGGCAGCACGCGTGCGGCGACCGCTTCGAGCCCCGTGGCGTCGTCCTGCCCGGCCGCCGACGCGGCGGCCGGGCA
>NZ_LIQZ01000308.1 GCF_001418655.1 Streptomyces phaeochromogenes
GTCCCAGTCCCGGCCCCGGCTCCAGCCCCCGCTACGGCCCCGGCGTCGGCTCCAGCCCCCGCTCGCTTCTGCCCTTGTCCCGCGGCAAGGCCTCCTCCGCAGGTCCCTCCTCCCCGGGGGAACCCGCCAGCCGCCACACCTCGCCCGCCTGCAGCGCCGCGTGTTCGGCGGGCGGGTACTCGCCGGTCAGCCCCGCGACCCGGGCCGGCTTGCCGCCGCGTTCGGCGAACAGGGCGACGGTGAGGGCGAGCCGCGACGAGTACACGCTCTGCCACACCGTCCGCGCCCCCGGCCCGCTGCCCGCGCCCGCCGCATGGCTGGTGACCGGCAGGAACGCGGCGCCGACCCCCGTCGCGACCGGCTTGACCGCGGTGCCCGAAGCGTACGGAGCGTCCGGACCGAGCGAACCGTGCATCAGCTCGGTGACCACCATGGTTTCCTTCTCGCCCATCGCGGTACGCGTCTCCGGGCGCGCGGTGTGCACCGTACGGCCCCCGCGGGTGATCTTCGTGACCGTGTACGGCTTCGCGTACGTGCCCCCGGCCGCCACGGTCGCGTACGCGGAGTTCAGGCGCATCGGCGTCGGAGCCGCCTCCTTCGGCAGGTCGGTCAGCGGCTCGCCCAGCCGGATGCCGGCGAACGTGAACGGTTCGGTGGCCGTGCCCGCCTCGACCGCCCCGTCGACGGCGTCGTTGAACGGCTGGTGCGCGTAGTCCGCGCCGCCGTACAGCACGCGGACCGCGCCGTCGCCGGGCACGGTCGCGACGACCGCGGTGTGCAGCCGCGCCCCCTTCGCGTCCGCGGGCGTACGGTCGCGGATCAGCTCCGCCGTCTCGTCCTGGAGGCCGAGGTCGAAGGTGGTGTGCACCTTGTAGCCGCCGCGCGCCAGCTGGTCCTCGGTGATGCCGAGCCGGTCTGCGGCCTCGGCGGACGCCGCGTCGATCAGGTACTGACGCCCGCCGTCCGTGTCGCCCGGCGGATAGAAGCGGAACGCCGGGAAGCGGGCCGCCGTCCGCTCTCGCTCGCTGATCGCGCCCGAGTCCGCCATGGCGTCCAGCACCCAGGCCCAGCGGCGCTCCAGCGTCCCGGTCACCTTCGCGTCGGCGCCGGCCCCCTCGTAGTACGAGGGGAGGTTGAGGATCGCCGCCAGCGCCGCGCCCTGAGAGATCGTCAACTCCTTTGCGCCCACGCCGAAGTAGTTCCGCGCGGCCGATTCGACACCGGCCGCGCCGCGGCCGAAGTACACTGTGTTGAGGTAGCCCTCCAGGATGTCGTCCTTGGTCCGCGTGCGGTCGAGCTTCACGGCGATCAGCGCCTCGCGCGCCTTGCGGCTCAGCGACTGCTCCGGGGTCAGCAGGGCGTTCTTCACGTACTGCTGCGTGATCGTGGAGCCGCCCTGCCGCTCGCCGCCCGTCACGGTCGCGATCGCCGCCCGCAGGATCGCGGTCGGGGCGACTCCCGAGTCCGTACGGAAGGAGCGGTTCTCCGCGGCGATCACGGCGTCCTGGACGTGCCGGGGCACCTGCTTGAGGGAGATGTCCTGGCGGTCGACCGGCCCGCGCCGGCCCAGGTACTCGCCCTCGGCGTCCACGAAGACCGTGCTCTGGCTGACCGTCTCCGGGTGCGGGTCGGGGATCCCGGTCATGCGGTACGCGACGACGAGCCCGGTGCAGGCCGTGAGGAACAGGACGACGAGGGCGGCCAGGACGCGCCGCAGACGGCGGGTGCGGGTGCGGCGGAGATAGGTCCGCAGGGTACGGAGGTAGGTCCGCAGGGTGTGGAGGCGGGGCCGCGGGGCGCGGCGGCGGGTGCTCATGAGGAGGTGCCCGTCTGTGCGAGGAGCTTGCCGGCGGAGTCGTACGCCTTCACGGTGATCCCGCTCAACTGGCCCTTGCCGTCCTGGAGTCGGGTCTCGGCGTACCAGACGGACCAGCCCGGGCTGCCCGCCAGGGTGAGGACCCTGGCCGTGAACGTGCCGTCGGGGGTGGTGAGTTCGACGCGGGACGCTTCGCGGGAGCCCTGAAGGACGCCGGAGTGGAAGAGGCGTGTCCCCGAGGCGGGTTCCGACTCCAGGGTGATGGCGGCGCCCGATCCCTTCGACCCCTTGCCGGCCGGCCGGAACTGGTTCGGTCCCTTCGGTGTCGACCAGTGCTTGCCCTCCTTGGTGAGCCAGACCTCGGCACCGGGCGCGGCGGAGACCCGCTCACCGGCGGTCACGACCCGAACCGCCGTCCTGGCGACGGGAGTTGTGTCCCCGCCGTCGCCGCCGGAGCCCGTGCCGCGCACGGCCCCCAGGACCAGCGGCGCGAGCAGCAGGGCGCAGACGGTGGTGAGTACGGCCGTCGTACGGCGGCGGCTCCGCCGACGGGTGCGGCCCGCCTCCTCGACGGCCGGGATGACGGCGGCCGGGATGCCGGGGACCGGGGCGGGGCCGGGCACGGACCGGCGCCCGGTGCGCGACGGCTCGCCGTACGCCGGGTGGGCGCGCAGGGCCTTCAGCGCCCGGCGGCCGTGCGCCTTGACCGCGCCCCGCGAGGAGTTGAGCAGCGCGGCGATCTCGCGATGGCTCAGACCGTCCCAGTGGTGCAGGACGGCGACGGCCCGGCGGCGGGGCGGGAGAGCCGCCAACACCTCGGTGAGCGGGTCGAGTTGACCGGACGCGTACGGCTCCGGGGCGCGCCGGGAGCCGATGAACGGCCGTGTCCGGCTGCGCAGAAAGCCCCGTACCAGAGCCCGACGGACGTAGAACTCCGCGTCGTCGCGGGGAGTTCTCCGCCGCGCGTACACCTCCGCGAGCGCCGCTCTCGCGAGTCTCTCCGCGTCGGCGGAGTCCCCCGTGAGCAGCAGGGCCGTACGCGTCAGCCGGGGCCAGTACTCCCCGGCACGGGCGGTGAATTCGTCGTCCATGGTCAGTCGAGCGCGCTGTCCGCGCGCCACTCCCTCCGGCTCAGCCCTGCGTGGTGCTTGTGCTTCGATGTACGCGGCGTCCGTAACCTCCGTGCCTTCTGAGACGTCTGTGACGTACGGGACCTGTACGCATCGGGGAGGCAGCCGGGTTGCACAGGAATCCGAAGACAGCGGCGAGGACAACGGCGAGGACAACTGCGATAGCTGCGACGACAACTGCGACGACAGCGGCCACGGAAACGGCAGGGGGCGGGGCGGGGGGTATGACCGAGGAGGAGTTCGACGGGTTCTACGCCGCGGCGTTCCCCCGGCTGACCGGGCAGCTCTACGCCTTCACCGGGGACCACGGCGAGGCGCAGGACGTCGTCCAGGAGGCGTTCGTGCGCGCCTGGGACCGGCGGCGGGAGTTCCTCGCCGACGGGGCGCCCGAGGCGTGGGTCCGTACGGTCGCGATGCGGCTCGCGGTGAGCCGGTGGCGGCGGGCGCGCCGCTGGCTGGAACTGGTGCGCCGCAATCCGCCGCCCGAGCACACACCCGGCCCCGGGCCCGAACGGGCCGTGCTCGTGGGGGCGTTGAAGGAACTGCCGGAAGCGCAGCGCATGGCTGTCGTTCTGCACCATCTGTGCGACTTGAGTGTCGAGCAGGTAGCCTCCGAGACCGGTGCGCCCGTGGGGACGGTCAAGGCCCGGCTGTCCCGTGGCCGGGCGGCGCTGGCGCGGCGGCTCGGCGAGGCCGACGAACTGGGTGAGAGGGAGGACGACCGTGTCCGATGAGCTCACGCCCGGCACCACGCACGGATTCGACGGCCTCGACTTCGGCCCAGGCTCCGGCTCCGGCTCCGAATTCGGCCCTGACTTCGGTCCCGACTCCGGCTTCGGCCACGACTCCGGTTCCGGTTCCGGTGGCACCGAACTGGCCACCGCGCTGCGTGAGTTGGCCCACGACCACGAGACGCCCGTACCGGTTCCCGGCACGGAGATCCGGCGTCGCGCGGGGCGTCGCCGGCGCCGGCGGCAGGCCTCGTTCGCCGCGGCCGGGGCAACGGCCGCGGGTGCCCTCGCGCTTGTCCTGACCGTGGCCCTCACGGGCGGGCGGGACGCAGGGGCGACCCCGCCCGCCGCGAGCTACACCGCGCCCACCCCGCCGGCCACCGCGGAGGCCCCCGCCCAGGCCAGTCCGGCGGCCGTCGCCGCCACCGTCGATCTCGGCCGGCGTGAGATGTCCGTCGAGGGGCGGACCCTGCCCATCTCCTCCGGGTCGCTCAAGACACCGACACCGACCGGCCTGATGACCGTGACCGCCAAGTACCAGGCGGCGACGGTGCCCGGCGACTCGGCCGGCTGGAACGGGTACGACGTCAAGGCGACCTGGGTGATGAGGCTGCGCGCCCCCGACGACCGTACGAACTACCTCCTCGCCCTCACCTGGGACGAGAAGGCGCCCGGCAACTACGACCGCACCGGCGGGGTGATCGGCCTGCGGCGCGCCGACGCGATGTGGCTGTACGAGGCGCTGAAGCCGGGATCGGTGGTGGAGGTGGTGGGGGCGGCCCCGGAGGAGACGTCCGGAGGCACGGGTACAGGTACGGGAGTCATGGAGCCGACACCGACCGGGGCGGGCGCCTTGGAGGCGACCCCGACCGTGAACCCGCCCGTGACCCAGCCCGTGCGCGGCGGCACGGCACCCTGAGGCACCCGGACCTGACGAAGACCTGGCCTGTCCTTTACTGCGCATTAGTTGCAGGTGCGGTGGCCCCGCGGTGAGGGTGGGGAGGCAGCTCCACCGGACGTAAGGCAAGGCGAACCCCCATGACCACCCTCTCCTCCTGGCGTGCCTCCCTGAACCGGGAGGAGTGGGTCCGGGTCGGCGGGATGGCCGCGTTCATCGTGGCGCTGCACGTCATCGGCTGGTTCACGCTCGTCGCGATCGTGGCGCCCGAGCACTACAGCGTCGGCACGAAGTCCTTCGGCATCGGCATCGGCGTCACCGCGTACACGCTGGGCATGCGGCACGCATTCGACGCGGACCACATCGCCGCCATCGACAACACCACCCGCAAACTGATGGCCGAGGGGCAGCGCCCGCTGTCGGTCGGGTTCTGGTTCTCGCTCGGGCACTCCAGCGTCGTGTTCGCGCTCGCGTTCCTGCTGTCGCTCGGCGTGAAGGCGGTCGCCGGGCCGGTGCGGGACGACGGCTCCACCCTGCACAGCGTCACGGGGCTCATCGGCACGACGGTCTCCGGGGTCTTCCTGTACGTCATCGCCGCGGTCAACCTCGTCGTCCTCGCCGGGATCTGGAAGGTCTTCCGGCAGATGCGGCACGGGCACTTCGACGAGGCGGCGCTGGAGGACCAGCTGAACAACCGCGGTTTCCTGAACCGGCTGCTGGGCCGTGTCATGAAGTCGATCACCAGGCCGTGGCAGATGTACCCGCTGGGGCTGCTGTTCGGGCTCGGCTTCGACACCGCCACGGAGGTCGCGCTGCTGGTCCTCGCCGGATCCGGGGCCGCCTCCGGACTGCCGTGGTACGCGATCCTGTGCCTGCCCGTGCTGTTCGCGGCGGGCATGTCGCTGCTGGACACGATCGACGGGTCGTTCATGAACTTCGCGTACGGCTGGGCGTTCTCCAAGCCCGTACGGAAGGTCTACTACAACCTCACCGTCACGGGTCTGTCGGTCGCGGTCGCGCTCCTCATCGGGACCGTGGAACTCCTGGGACTGCTCGCCGAACGGTTCTCCCTGCACGGCGCGTTCTGGGACCGGGTGGCCGGAATCGACCTGAACGTCGTCGGGTTCGTGATCGTGGGGCTCTTCGTCGCCACCTGGGCGCTCGCGCTGGTGGTGTGGCGGGTCGGCCGCATCGAGGAGAAGTGGACGGCGGGTCTGCGCACACCGACGGAACAGCCGGCCGAGTAAGGGCCTTGGCACCGGCTGAGTAAGGGCCTTGGAGACTGTGTCGGTTGGTGACCGGGCCGGTCAGTGGGCGTGCGGCATGAGGCGGTCCACCATGCGCCGGGCCGCTCCCGGGCGTGGTCCGGGGACCACCGGTGGCCGCTCCCAGTCGCACGGTGGTGACGGACGGCGGGGCGTGACCGCGCCGTGCTCCTTCAGCGCGACGCTCACGAGGCCCAGCAGGAGCTGGACGTCGGCGTCGCAGTCGAGGAGCACGGTGATCCAGGAGGCGCCGGGGCGGACCCTGATCGCGCTGGCGTGCCCGAGTTGGGGGAGCAGGCGCTCGACGGCCGTGCGGGTGAGGTAGAGGTCGGCGGAGTCGTCGGAGTGGAAGTGGACGATCTCGTGTCCCGCCGTAGCGAAGGCATGCCCAACGGCGCACCGGGGCGGGCCACTTACCAGGTTCGGCCAGGTCTCCAGGAGAGCCATGGCGCGATGGGCCGCGGTCATAACCCCATCCTCGCGCACGCTTCACCTGGAGGACCACCCCCAGCCACTTGCGACTACTCCCCCCGCACGCCCGGTCACCCGATGACCTTGGACTGCGGCCGAACGGGCCGGGTGCGATGAGTTTCCGGGCACGGGACGGTCCACACCGGAGAGGGCGCCCGCGGAGCGGCGGGCCTCAGAGAAAGAGTCCGCAGAGAAAGAGTCCGCGGAGAAAGAGTCCGCGGAGAAAGAGTCCGCGGAGAAGCAGTCCGCGGAGAAGAAGGCCGTCATGAAGGACGACCAAGAGCTGATCCGGGAGCTGATCGAGCGGTGGGCCGCGGCGGTGCACGCCGGTGACCTGGACACGGTCCTGGCCGGCCATGCCGAGGACATCGTGATGTTCGACGTACCGCCCCCGCAGGACGGCGTCCGTGGCCTGGACGCGTACCGCGCGACCTGGCCGCCGTTCTTCGAGTGGCAGGCCAAGGGTGCCTGCTTCGACATCGTCTCCCTGGACGTCACCGCGGGCGCGGACGTCGCCTTCGCCCACGCCCTGCTGCGTTGCGGCACCCCGGAGGACCTGGCCGCCGCGCCCGGCACCCGCCTGCGCCTCACCCTCGGCCTGCGCAAGGAGAACGGCCGCTGGACCGTGGCGCACGAGCACCACTCGTTCCCGCTCGGGGACGAGCAGTAGCGCCGCCGGGCAGGCACCGGCACACCTTCCCGGTGTGCCCCGCCGCCGCGCGCCAGCGGCCGACTCGTCCAGAAAGCTGGTGGTATGGCTGCCTGGGTGCGTCGACGGGCGTACCGGCGTACGGGTACAGCGCGGCGGAGGTGGGTTGGTGGAGCGGCCTGGTGAGGGGGTGCCGGCCCCGGTCGGGATGGTCGAGGAGGCCGTCGAGTCGATCGGGACCACCCTCGACGAGCGGACCACCTGCGCCGAACTGGTCGAGTTCCTGGGGCGGCACGGCTGTGAGGCCGTCGCCGTGGACCTGCTGGGCGAGGACGTGCCGGCGACGCGGCCCGCGAGCGATCCGGCGCTGACCCGGGCCGCCACGGTGGGGCCGCGGGAGCTGCTGGAGACCCACGACGGGGAGCCGTCCCTGACCGTACGGGCCCTGGACGAGGGGCACCCGATCACCACGACGGACGATGTGTCGGGCGGTGTGCCCCGCCGCTCGATCTCGGTGCCGATGCTCGCGCACGGCCGCCTGTACGGGGTGCTGCTCGCGGTCCGCACCGGCCGCCCCTTCGCCGACCACGAGACCGCCGCGATGCACTACGCGGCCCGCCTCGCTGCCGTCCACATCGGCCACGCCCGCCGCCACACCGCCGTCCACAGCACCGCGATGAAGCTCCAGCGCGCCCTTCTCGCCGAGCCCGGCCGCCCGCATCCGAACCTCGACCTCGCCACCCGCTATCTGCCCGTCGGCGGCGGCACCCTCGTCGGCGGCGACTGGTTCGAGACCGTACGGCTGAACTACGGCCGCACCCTGCTGGTCATGGGCGACGTCATGGGGCACGGCCTGGACGCCGCGGTCGACATGAACGCGTACCGCTCGATGCTCCGGTACGTCGCCTCCGCCGATCTGCCCCCGCACCGCGTGCTGCGCCAGCTCGACGCCGCGGTCTCCGAGGACGGCACGCGCCGGCCCGCCACCTGTCTGCTCGCCCGTATCGACCCGGCCCGCGGGACGGTCGCGCTCGCCAGCGCGGGCCATCTGCCTCCGGCCGTGTTCGCGGGCGACGGCACCGGAACCCTGATCGACGTGCCCGTGGGACCTCCGCTCGGCACCGGCGTCGGCGGCTACGAGCTCGGCACCCATGAACTCGCCCCGGACGAGACCCTGTTGATGTTCACGGACGGTCTGGTCGAGCGGCGCGAGGAGGACATCGACGCCTCCCTGGCCCGGCTGGCCGCCCTGCGGCTGCGCCCGGACGCCGACATCGAACCTTTCCTGGAACAGGTCCTCGACCGCCTCGACGCCCACCGCGCCCAGGACGACGTGGCGGTCCTGGCCGCGCGGATCCGCCCCGGGAGAGCACGGCAGCGCCCCGAACCGGGCCGCTGAGACGGACCGCTGAGACGGGCCACTGAGCCGTATCGCTGCGGCTCGGCGTCGGTCTCCGAGTTGTCGTCGGGATCAGGTGCGCTGAAAAGGTTCGTCCGACCTGCAACCTCCGTGCCGTCGGAACGTCTGTCCGGGTGGAGGCGCCTCCGAGCCAAGGCCTTCGCCACAGGAGACCACCCGTGGCGGTCGCCGCGACAGACCGGTCACCACCGACGATTCGAGGAACCACATGTCTGCAGGTCAGACCTTCCGAAGCGGCCTCCGCCCGGCCCGAGTGAGGCTTGTGCTCGGGGCCACCGCTGCCGCCGCCGTGCTCGCCCTCGGAGGCGCGTTCACCGCCCACGCCGACAGCGACTCCGCGCCCGCTCCCAAGCTCTCGACCGAGCAGGTGCGGGCCGCCGACGAGTGCGCGGAGCCGGACCCGGTCGACGCGGTGCCGGGCGGCAGCGACGCCACCCCGGCCCGCGGCGCCAAGGACGCCCAGGTCGACTACGAGTTCACCGACGGGGGACCTGTCGACGCGCTGCCCGGCGACGGTGACGAGTGCGCCGAGCCGGACCCGGGCGACGACCCGGTCGAGGCGGTGCCCGGCGGGTACGACTCCACCCCGGCCCGCGGTGCCAAGGACGCCCAGGTCGAGCTCGAACTCGCTCCCGCCAAGCGGTGATGGACGAGCGGTGACGGACGAGAAACGGGCGGTTCGGCGCCGCTGACCGGCTCCTGGCCGGTCGGCGGCCCGGGCCGAGGTGGAGCTGCCGGGTCCCTGCCCGGCGGCTCCACCGTCCCTCCGGGTTCCTCCGGTGCTTCGGAGCGGAGGGTGCGAGGACCATCGATTCCGGGAGATCCATGAAGGCAGCGACGATCCTGGCCGCCCCGGCCCACACCGACGGTGTGCCGGCGGGCGGGTACAGACCCGTGCCTTTCCCGGCTCGTGCCTGGGCGGACGCGCTGCACCGGGCATGGCGCCTGGTGCGCGGGGTCTCGCAACGGCGCGAGGAGATCCCGGCGGGTCGGCCGCCGTCGCTCCCGGGCTCACCCGCCGTCCGCACCGGCCTCGCCAGTCCCGGTGTCGCCAGTCCCGGTATCGACGAGCCCGGTATCGACGAGCTCTACTCCCACCGCCGTCTGGACCTGGTCCGGCTGGCCCTGCTCCTGGTGGACGACCTGCCCACGGCGGAGGACGTCGTGCAGGACGTCTTCGCGGCGCTCTACCGCCGCCACGGCGAGCGGCTGGTCGGCCTGGACAACCCCGACGCCTATCTGCGCACGAGCGTGGTCAACACCTCGCGCTCGGTCCTGCGCCGCCGCCGCACGGTACGGGCCCACGTACCCGAACGGCAGGGGCACGCCCCGTCGGCCGAAGAACCCGTGCTGCTGCGAGAGGAACACGGAGAAGTGATCGCCGCCCTGCACCGGCTGACCCGGCGGCAGCGAGAAGTGCTGGTCCTGCGCTACTGGTCCCACCTCAGCGAGGCCCAGATCGCCGATACCCTCGGCCTCTCCCGCGGGGCGGTCAAGTCCACCGCGAGCCGGGCACTGGCCGCCCTGCGCCGACAGCTGGAGGACCCCAGATGAAGCCCGGCGTGATCCCGGAGGCGCCCCGATGATCGAACAGGAACCCGGTCCCGGCCTCCACCCGGATCCCCTCGAACAACGGCTGCACGACGCCCTGCGGGCCCGGGCCGACTCCGTCGACCTGCCCGACCTGAGGCCCGCCGCCCCGCCGACCCGGCACGCCCGGTTCCGGCTCCCCGCCGTACGACCCGCCGCACAACCCTTCGTACGGCCCGTCCGCCGCTCCGTCCTGGCGCTGCTGATGCTGGCCGCCGTGGTGGCCGGCCTCCTGTTCGTGGCGGCGCGCTGGGAACGGGAGACACCGGTCAGGCCCGCGAACGTCCCGTCGGTGTCACCCACCCCGAACGCCACCGAGGCGGTGCCCTTCCCTCCCGGCAAGGACGACGGGGTCGACGCGGTGCCCGATCCCTGACCGCTGCCGAGGCCGGGGAGGGCGGCGGGGCGGTCGCCGCCCTCCCCGTGCCGCCGCGGTGTCACTCCGCCGGGAACCGGAACAGGTTGAAGCGGTACGCCTCGATGTCCCGGCGGCGGATCGTGGCCATGACCCGGAGCAGGACGCGGTAGTGGAAGGCGAGCCGGCGCGCCACCGGGGCCGGCAGGTGGGCCAGGGTGCGGGAGTCCGTCAGGCTGAGGCCGGGCTGCCAGTGTTCGAGGGCGCCGGGGTCGTCGCAGCTCCAGCGCATCCGGGCGGCCACCTTGGCGAGTACGTCGTGGCTGTCCTGGGTGTCGACCATGCGGGACGCCGCGGTCTCCAGGGCGAGGCGGGCCCCGGGCAGCCGCTCGGCGATCTGCCGGAAGACCGAACGGACCAGCTCCTCCTCCAGATAGATCAACACCGCCTCGGCGGCCAGGAAGTACGGCCCGGGGCTGCTGCTCCGCACCTCCTCCATCCAGCCCGGGTCGGTGACCGAGGCGGCGATCATGCGCCGGCGGGCCGTGTCCTCGAAGAAGCCCCGCCGCAGGGCGATCACATCGGGCAGGTCGAGGTCGAACCAGTGCACCGTGCCGTTGTCGAGCCGCTCGAACCGGGTGTTGAGGCCCGTGCCGATCTCCACGACCGTGCCCGAGGGATGCCGCTCCAGGAAGTCCCGTACCCACAGGTCGAAGAGCAGTGTGCGCAGGTTCGCCCCGAGCAGGCTCTTCGCGCCGTCGAAGCGGGAGAAGTCGTAGTCCAGCGCGTCGACCATCTCCACGGCCCGCGGATCCCTGAGCATGCCGCGCGGTTTGCGCGTCTCGACCGCACGGGCGTAGAGGGGGATGAGCAACGTCTCCTGGACGTCGCCGAGTCGGGGCGTGCGCTTGTCCATGACCGGCTGCTCCTTACGTGTCCAGCCGCTTCGACTTCTTCACCGCGGCCGCGAGTTGTTCGATCACAGGGGCGAAACCGGCGTAGCTGAACCGCTCCTCCATCGACCACGGCGTGGTCTGGCCCGCCTTGACCGCGGGCAGTTGCCGCCAAGTGGGCTTCTCGGCCAGCTCCTTGGGCGGGAGGGCGGTGGATCGGTTGTCGACCATGATGAGATCCGCGTGGTACTTGTCGGCGTTCTCCCAGCTGAGGGCCTCCCAGAAGCCCCACTCGTCGGGCTTCTCCCCGCCGACGAACTCGACGCCCAGGTCCTTGAAGTGGTTGAGATCGCAGTAGGAGTCGGGGACGGCGACGTACAGCTGGTCGGCGTGCCCCGCCACCGCCAGGACCTTCAGCCCGCCGCTCGCCCCGGCCGCCTCGCGCAGGGTCCCGGTCGCCCTGTCGAAGCGGGCCTTCGCGTCGGTGACCTTCTTGGCGCCCAGGTCCGCACCGAGGGACTCGGCGAGTTCGGCGGTCCGGCGCAGGGGGTTGAGGAGCGAGGTCCGGGCGATGCTGATGCCGACGGAGGGCGCGAGGGCCTCGATCTTCTTACGGCTCTCCTCGGGTACGTACCAGAGGTCGGGCGCCGGGAACATGTTGCTGATCAGCAGGTCGGGCTGCAGGGCCGCGTACTTCTCGACGTTGAACTGGCCCCAGGCCGTGCCGAGGCTGGTCAGTTTCGACACGTCCAGGTCGCCGGCCTGGGGATTGGGCTTGCCTTCGATCGGTTCGGTGGGGCCGAAGACGCCCTTGCACTCGATGCCGTAGTCGTGGAGCGCCGCGGCCGTGCTCACGAAGGCGACGAGTGTCTTCGGCTCGCTGTCGGTCCTGACGGTCCGCCCGCGGTCGTCCTTGAAGGACCAGGGGCCGCCGCCGCCCGCCGCGTCCCCGGCCGACCGTGCGGACTCGTCGCCGGTCTCGCCGTCGTCGGTGCCGTCACCGCAGGCGGCGAGCAGGGGGCCGAGGGCGAGGGCGCCGCCTGCTGCGAGGAGCCGTCGACGGGAGACACGGTTCGGGACCGAGGGAGCTCGCTTCATTAGGGAAGGCTAACCTAACTTTCACGCTGTCGGCAGCCCCTGTGACCACCACGGCGGCGGCCCTTGCGTGGCGGCCCGGATCTCACCGGGTCAGCAGATCCCGTACGGCCTTGACCACCTCGTCGGGAGCCTCCTCCGCCATGAAGTGGCCGCAGGAGACGGTCGTATGACGCAGGTCGGGTGCCCATGCGGACCACAGCGCGGCGGCGTCGAAACCGAGGGCGGTGCCCCAGTCCTGCTGGAGGACCGTCACCGGCATCCGCAGCCGGCGGTCCGCCTCGCGGTCGGCCCGGTCGTGCGTGACGTCGATGCCGGCGGAGGCGCGGTAGTCGGCGACGATCGAGGGGACGGCCGCGCGGGACGCCGCCAGGTAGGCGGCGTGGATCTCCGGCGGCAGGGCCGCCGGGTCGCGCGTCCAGACGTCGAGGAAGTGGCCGAAGAAGGCGTCGGGGCTCGCGCCGATCAACTGCTCGGGCAGGCCGGGTGGTTGGGCCATGAGGTAGAGGTGGAAGCCGACCGCGGCCGACGTTCCGCGCATCACCTCCCACATGTCGAGCGTCGGCAGGACGTCCAGGGAGGCGAGGTGGGTGACCTTGTCCGGGTGGTCGAGACCGGCCCGGATCGCCACGAGGGCGCCGCGGTCGTGGCCGACGAGCGCGAACCTGTCGTGGCCCAGCGCTTTGGCCAGCGCGATCACGTCGGCGGCCATGGTGCGCTTCGAGTACGCGGTTCCGTCGGGGTCGGCCGGTTTGTCGCTCGCTCCGTAGCCGCGGAGGTCCGGGCAGATGACGGTGTGGTCCTTCGCGAGTTCTGGTGCCACGTGGCGCCACATCAGGTGGGTCTGGGGGAAGCCGTGCAGGAGGATTACGGGGGTGCCGGTACCGCCTATGGCGGTGTTGAGGGTGATGTCGGGTGTGACGGGGATGCGGTGTTCGGCGAAGCCGGGGATTGATGGGGGTGTGTGGGACATGGGGGCCTCTTGGTGGGTGGTGGTGTGTGTTGGGTGCGGGTGGGTCGGGGGTGAGTGCGCGGTTCCTCGCGCCCCTGGGTGGGTGAGGGCGGACGTGTGTGTTGGGTGCGGGTTCGTTTGGGTTGGAGTGCGCGGTTCCTCGCGCCCCTTAGTGGCTCGCGTGCCTCAGTAGCCCGTGCGACCTGGTGGGTGGGTGTTGGAGTCTTGAGTCTGGTGGGGGTGAATCAGTGTGTGGTCAGCAGTGGGGTGGGGGAGAGGTTGGCGGTCGGGATGGTGCGGGTTGTGTTCGGGGTGCTGGGGCCTACGGTCGCTGCCGTTGACGGTGGGGGCGCGCTCGCGCTGAAGGGGCCGCGGCACCGGGCCGTGCTGGCGCGGCTGATCGTGGCCCGCCGCAGGGTCGTACCCGTCGCCCGGTTGGTCGAGGACCTGTGGGTGGATCCGCCGCCCGGCGCCGTGGGGGCCGTCCAGACGTTCGTGGGCGCGCTGCGCCGCGTACTGGAGCCGGAGCGTCCGCCGCGGGCGCCGGCCCGGCTGCTGGTCACCGACGGGCCCGGATACGCGCTGCGGACCGGGCCGGACACGGTGGACGCGTGGCGCTTCGAGACGGCCCTCGCGAGCGCGGCCGGCCTGCCCGCCCCGAAGGCCCTCGCCACCCTGGAGGAGGCCCTCGGGTGGTGGCGGGGCCCCGCCTACGCCGAGTTCGCGGACGAGGACTGGTCCCGCGGCGAACGCGCCCGCCTCGCCGA
>NZ_LIQZ01000309.1 GCF_001418655.1 Streptomyces phaeochromogenes
AACGGCTCCGGGCGGCGGCGGAAGCGCGGCACCCGCCCCGACCCGGTCGCCGACGCCGCCCGGAGCCGTTGGTCGCGTGCGGGGGAGGCGTGGGCGCCTGGGGCTGCGGAGCGGCCTGCGCCTGCGCCTGGGCTTGGACCGGGGCTTGAGCCTGGGCCTGAGGAAGCGGCTGGGGCGTCGGGGACGCGGGCCGGCTCTGCCGGGGCTGCTGCGCGTCCGTCATGCGGCGGCCGAACGGGACGCCCTGCCCGAGCGTACGGACGCTGAAGGCGCGGCCCTGCGTCGAGTTGGGGTCGACGGGAGGTGCGGGCGCCGCGGCCTCGGCGGGGAGCGGCTGGGCGGCACGGGGCTGCTCCGGGACGGGAGCAGGCGCGGACGCGGGCTCCGGGTCCGCCGGTCCGTCGGCCGTACCTGGCCAGGGCTGACCCGCGGCACCGGCCTCCTGCTGTACGGGGACCCCGGCGCCGGAGGTGTCGGACGCACCGGGCCAGGACTGCTGGGCCGCAGCCGCAGCCGCAGCCGCGTCAGCGGGGGTCTGGGACGGCTGCTGCTGGGCGTTCTGCGCGGGGGCCTGGGCGCCTTGGGCGGGCGCAGCGGCTGCCGGGACCCCGCCGGGGCCGACGGCTCCCGCGGGACCAGCCGCACCTGCCTGCGCGACCTGGCCGGGTACGGCCTGCGGCGGTAGGGCCTGTCCTGGAGCACCCGGTTGGGGCATGCCCTGCGGAGGAACGGCCTGCCCGGGAACGGGAGCGGCCTGGGCGGGGGCGCCCTGACCGGGATTTCCCTGGGCGGGTACGGCGACGGGCAGGGGCTGCCCGGAAGCAGCCTGCGGCGCCATGCCCTCAGCGGGCACGCCCTGCGCCTGGGGCAGCTGTCCGGGCAGGGGCATTGCCTGCCCGGGAACGCCCTGTACGGGGCCCAGTTGCGCGGGCATGCCTTGTCCGGGAGCCCCTTGTCCAGGCGCCCCCTGTCCAGGAACTGCCTGCCCAGGAACCCCTTGCCCCGGAACCGCCACGGCCTGCCCGGGCGCGACGGGCACACCCTGCACACCCTGAGCCTGCGGAGCACCCTGCGCCGGAGCCATCTGCCCGGGAACTCCCGGCGCCCCGGTGGCGGTGGCCGCATCGAGCTCGCCCGCCGCCTGCCGAGCCCGTCGACGCCCGCTGGGCGCCTGCAACGGATGAGGCTGGGGCGGCGTGTGATCGTCGGCCGCGTTGTGCGACGCCACGTCGTGGCGCCCGTCGTCGGCCTGGGCGGGAGCGTGTCCGAGCGCTGCCTGACTGAGAGCCGGCTGACCCACCGGTGCTTGGGCGAGGGCTGCCTGGCCGTGAGCTTCGGCCTGCTGGGCGGCGTACTCCGGAGAGCGGTCCGCCTCGGCCGGCGGGAGCGCGAACACCGCGCGCGGCCCCGCCTCCTGCGCCGCCGCACGCTCGGCCGCGGCGGCCAGCGCACGCCGACGCCGTCCCGTCGGCTGAGGCGCGCCACCACTGGCGTCCACGGCGGCACCCGCGTCAGGCGCGGGCGAAGGCGCCGCGGGCAAGGCCGCGGGCAGCGCCTGCCGTTCGCCGTCCCGTCGTGCCCGCCGTCCACCGGCGGGCACGGGCACGCCCTGCGGAGGCACGGTCTGCCCGAGCCCCGTGGCAGCGGCACCGGCGGCGTGCTCTGCGGCGGTCACGACCGCGCCCTCGGAGACGCCGTCGCCCTCGGCCGGACTGGGCCGCCCTCGCCGCCGCCCGGTCCCGCCGGAACCCTCGGCGCCGCCCTCGTCGGCCGAGGCCTGAGCGGGAAGCGCGAGCTGAGCCCCGCCCCCGCCACCGCTTCCGCCGCCGTCCCCGGCAGCGCGCCTGCGCCGCCCGGTGGGCACGGCCGTCTCCGTCGAGGGACCGACCTCGCTCTCCAGGAAGGCGTCGACGGAAGCCCGCCGGGCCCGCCGTCGCCCACCGCCCTGCGGCGAGGCCTGCTCGGGCAGCGCGAGCGCGGAACCGACGCCGCCACCGTCCGGAGCCGAGCCCGGACCCACACCGGCGTCCGCACCCGTACCCGTACCTGTACTCAGGGCCAGAGCTGTACCGGCGTCCGCACCGGGAGCCGGAACCGCCCCGGCCCCGCCCCCGATCGGCACCTCAAGGACGAACGCGCTGCCGCTCATCCCGGGAACCTCGTGCGTCTGCAGCACTCCGCCGTGCGCGCGCACGATGCCCCGCACGATCGGCTCGTGCACCGGGTCTCCCCCGGTGTACGGCCCGCGCACCTCGATCCGTACGACCTCGCCGCGCTGCGCGGCAGCCACGACGACGGTGTTGTCCATGTAGCCGCCGGCCGAGACCGGCGCGTTGCCCGTGGAGTCGACGCCCGCGACGTCCGCGACGAGATGCGCGAGCGCGGTCGCGAGCCGCTGCGGGTCGACCTCGGCCTCGATGGGCGGCGCGTGCACGGCGAACTGCACGCGCCCGGGCCCGATCAGCTCGACCGCCCCGTCGACACCGGCCGCGACGACCGCGTCCAGCATCACTTTCGTACGGGTGACCTCTTCGGTCCCGGAGTCGAGGCGCTGGTAGGCGAGGACGTTGTCGACGAGCGTGGTGATGCGCGAGTAGCCGGCCGAGAGGTGGTGCAGCACCTGGTTGGCCTCGGGCCACAACTGGCCGGCGTCGTCCGCGGCGAGGACCGACAGCTCGGTCCGCAGCTGGTCCAGCGGCCCGCGCAGGGAACGCCCGAGCACGGCGAGCAGCTGCTCGTGCCGTGCGGACAGCGCCTCGTAGCGGTCCTTCTCGCGCTCGGCGAGTGCCGCGTACCGGTCGTCGCCGGCGGCCAGCTCCTCCTCGTGCCGCTCACTCAGCTCGGCGAGCTGAG
>NZ_LIQZ01000031.1:0-13299 GCF_001418655.1 Streptomyces phaeochromogenes
CCCCCAAGCCCGCCACCGCCCCCGTCCTCGAGGCCAAGGGCCTGGTCAAGGTCTTCGGCCGGGTCATCGGCCTGAACGACGTCGACCTCACCCTCTACCCCGGCGAGGTCCTGGCCGTCATCGGCGACAACGGCGCCGGCAAGTCCACCCTGATCAAGTGCCTTTCCGGGGCGCTCGTCCCGGACCGGGGCAGCATCCTGGTCGACGGCTCCGAGGTGAACTTCAAGCGGCCTCAGGACGCCCGAGAGGCCGGCATCGAGACGGTCTACCAGACCCTCGCCGTGGCCCCGGCGCTGGACATCGCCAGCAATCTGTTCCTCGCCCGCGAGATCCGCCGCAAGGGTGTGCTCGGCTCGGTGTTCCGCATGCTCGACACCGGCGAGATGAGGCGTCAGGCGTCCGACCACATCAAGCGGCTGGGCATCGGCACCCTGCAGAACATCAACCAGGCCGTGGAGACGCTCTCGGGCGGCCAGCGGCAGTCGGTGGCCGTAGCCCGGACGGCGATCTTCGGCGGCAGGGTCGTCATCCTCGACGAACCCACAGCCGCCCTCGGCGTCCGCGAGACGGGCCAGGTGCTCAAGCTCGTCCGCGACCTGCGCGACCAGGGCCTCGGCGTCATCCTGATCAGCCACAACATGCCCAACGTCTTCGATGTCGCCGACCGCATCCACATCCAGCGCCTCGGCGGCTGCGCCGGGGTCATCACCCCGCGGTCGCACTCCATGGAGGACGCGGTGGCCATCATGACGGGGGCGAAGAAGCTCGTACCGGAAGCCGGGTGAAAGGCAGGGGCCGGGGCGGTGGCGGTACGGCAGACACGTTCCGGATCGCGGAGGGCCGCCTCGGCGACGAACCCACGGTGACCGTCTCCGCGCCGGACGGCCAGGCGCGCGCCACCCTCGCCCTGCGCGGGGCGACGCTGTTGAGCTGGCAGGTCGCACGCGGAGCACCCGGGCAGCTCACGGACTCGACGGACCGGACGGAACTGACGGACGGCTACCGCGACGAGACGGAACTGACGGAGCTGACGGACCGCTACTCCGACGAGGCGGAACTCACGGAGCTGACGGACGGCTACCGCGACGAGGCGGAACTGCTGTCGCAGGACGGCGTACGGGCGGGCCTGCTCGCCCCGTTCCCCAACCGCGTCGCCGACGGCCGCTACCACCACGACGGCCACGACCACGACCTGCTGCCCGGCGTCGTCGGGGACCGCCTGATCTACCACGGGTTCGCGCGCGAAGCGCCGTTCCGGATCGTCGAGGCCACCGCGACGGCCGACTCGGCGCGACTACTGCTGCGCAGCACGAGCATCAGACCGGGCCGCTACCCCGGCTACCCGTTCGCGCTCGACCTGGACGTGGAGTACACGATCGGCCGCCGCGAGCTGGGCATCGAGATCCGAGCGCGGAACGTGGGCGGGACCACCGCCCCCTACGCCTCGGGCTGGCACCCCTACTTCACCCTCTCCCGCCCCCGCCCCATCGACGACCTGGTCCTCCAGATCCCCGCCGACACCCTGATCCGCACAGACGCCTCCCTCATCCCCCTGCCCGGAAAGGAGTCCCTGCTGCCCCTGGACCGCTGCCCCGACCTGGACTTCCGTACGCCCAGAAGACTCGGCGACGCGGTCATCGACGCCTGCTTCGCGGACCTGGCCCCCGGACCCGACGGCCGGACCGAGACGGTACTGAGCGACCCCGCGACCGGAGCCGAACTACGGGTGTGGCAGCACGGCGGGTACATGCACGTCTTCACAGGCGACACCCTGGCCCGCGACCGGCGCGCCTCCATCGCCCTGGAACCCGTCGAGACGACGACCGACGCCTTCAACCGCCCCGAACACGCCACCGCCCTGTCCCTGGAGCCCGGCCGGCAACGGGAATTCCGCTTCGGCGTCACGTACCTGCACGCGTACCTGCCCTGACACCGGCTCGGCCTCAACCCGGACAAACCTGGAGAACGGACAACCCCCGGGCCGATGGCCTGGGGGTTCGTGCTGGAGCGGGTGACGAGAATCGAACTCGCACTCTCAGTTCAGGAAGCGACGGCACTTGGGCGGCTGCATGGGTGAGGGTGAGTGGCCCGGCCGCCGAGGGGCGCAGCGGTTACTCGCCCTTCCCGCCGCTTGCCTGGCCGTTGCCGGCCCCGTTGTCCGCGCCGTCGGCGTCGTTGCCGGAATTCCCGTTGCCCGACGTGCCGTTGTTCCTGGACGTGCCGGCGTTCCCCGCCGTGCCCGCACCGGCGTCCGCGGCGCCCTCACCGGGATTGCCCGTGTCGTCGCCGGACCTGCCCGGTGCGGCTGTCGCCGTCGCCGGCCGCTCGGCGCAGTACGCGGCGACCTTCCCCTCGCCGCCCGCCGCCGCGACGAGTCGCTGCCAGGCCGTCGAGTCGAGCGCCTTGCCGCGATCCTTGACGTGCTCGTAGGCGCGGCAGTGGGCCTCGGTGTCCTGGGCGGCGGCCGGGCCGTCCGTCGGTCCGACGCCGCCGGAGGAAGCCGACGAGGTCTCACCGCTCGGCCGGGCCGGGGCGGACACCGAGGGGTGCGCGGTCTTCCGGCCGGCACCGGCGCCGTCCGTGGACGAGCCGGCCGAACCGATGGCCGCGACCGCGACACCGCCCAGGGCGAGGCTGGTGAACACGGCGGCGAACGTCGTCTTCACAGGGCGCCCGGTTCGCCGCTCCGCGGGCAGCCGCCAGTCGTCCCGGCGCCGGGTACGCGCCCGGTGCGCGTCCGTGCCACGGGTGGCCCGGAAGGCGGCCACGGCCCGCTGCTCGGCCTCGGGGGCGAGATCGGCTCCGCGCAGGAGGGTGGCCAGCGCCGTCTCCAGCGCGATGTCGTCATGCTCGTCCCACACGTCCCACGGGGCGGACACGGCGTCGCCAGGGTGCACACCTCGACGGCCCGGCACTCCGTCGCCGCTCAGCCGGTCACCCATGTCCGCTTCCGTTCCTGTCCGACATGTTCGATTCACCTGGCGTTCCGGGCCCTGCTGCCCGTCCGCCGGCCCACTGCCGCGGGCGTCGTTCACTTCGACTCCCCCAGCGTCCGGGACGCCTCATCCGTCACACCCTCTGCCGCCTGGCCCCCGACGCCCAACTGGTGGGCGAGGCGTCTCAGCCCTCGGTGGGCGGCGGTGCGCACCGCTCCCGGGCGCTTGCCGAGGACGCGCGCGGCGGCGGTACCGTCCAGGCCGACGACGACTCGCAGGAGTACGGCCTCGGCCTGGTCCTTCGGCAGCCCGCGGACCAGTTCCAGGGCCCGCTCGGTGGAGAGGGTCTCCAGTGCCTCGTCATGGGTGCTGTGCGGGCCGGGCAGGTTCAGTACGTCCTGTTCGGTCCCTCCCGACCGGGGCCGCACGCGCTGGCGGCGCAGATGGTCCAGTGCCCGGTGCCGGGCGATGGTCGCCGTCCAGCCGCGGAAACCGGCCCCGTCCCCCTTGAACCGTCCCAGGTCACGGGCGATCTCCAGCCAGGCGTCGGACGCCACGTCCTCCGCGTCCTCGCCGACGAATCCGCGCAGATAGCCGAGCAGGCCCGGCTGCACGATCCGGTACGCGACCGCGAAGGCGGTCTCGTCCCCGTCCTGGGCCCGCGCGACCGCCGCGCCCAATTCCCCGTCGTACGTCTGTACGCGGCGGGGTTGCCGTGCCTGGCCCAAGACTGTCCTCGTTCGCACCTGGTTCAAAGCGATTCCGTTCCGTCCGACGAGCCCCGTTGGCATCGACGGCCCCATTGGGACCAGCGCGCGTTCTCACGGAAGTGTCACAACGCATCACGCGTCCCTCACGTGGTCGTCGGAGCGCCTGCCGCGTGGGTGACGAAGCCGCGAGGGCCGCCGCCGGCTCCAAGGAAACGCCGACGTAAGGACGTTGAGCCGATCCGTACGCCGATCCGTACGCCGGGCCGGACGGCGTTGCGGCTCAGCAACGCCCGGCGAATCCGGTGATGGGTGATGGGTGATCGGTGATGGGTGATCGCCAGGCCGGACATCGGTGCCAAGACCGCTCCCGGAACGCGGCGTGCACCGGGCGGAGTGACGCTCCGGTGTCCCCGTGCGCTCCCTCTGTGATGAGCCTCTACTTTCCTTTGCGAGCGGTGCCGCCCCCGGCACTGCGCAACAGCGCGACCTGGCTGGAACGGCTGTTCGGGGACGCCTCGGACACCGCCCGGCACCGCGTCGACCGGCACCGCGAGGATGTGCTGGACAGTCGATATCTGGACCAGGAACTCCTCTACGCCGGCGATCCCCCGCACCGCGCGGAGCATCGACCCCAGGCCCAGGTGGTGCTCGGCGGTCGGCCGGTGTTCCACCCCGATCGGTACAAGCCGCCGTTCCTGGTGCTGACGGCGGGCCAGGCGCAACGGGTGTCCAGGTTCCTGACGATGGCCGACTTCGACGCGCTGTGGGTCTTCGCCCGCGACGAACTGCTGCCGCGCTACGGCGGCGTCGCCGCAGAGCCCGACACCCGGGGCATTTTCGCGGCGGCGCATCGGGAGCTGACGGAGTTCTACACGCAGACGGCCGCGCGCGGGGACGCGGTGGTGAAGTGGCTGCCGACCTGAAGCACGCGGGCTCGGTGGATGCGGTCCGGCTCCCCGCGCGTCCTGCCCGGAACGCTTCTACGGTTGAAGCAGAGCGTGGCGCCGGCGGATGCCCGTTCTGTCCGCCTCGGCCACACCCCGTCCTGGCGCCGTCAGCGCCTGAAGGAGGCCACCCGGCATGTCCACAGCATCCGACACCCCTGTCCTGGACACCCTCGCCGCCATGACCGTCGACTCTCTTGAGCGCTGCGGTCTCCCCCCGGACACCCTCATCCTCACTCGCATTGCCGCGCTCGCGGCCTCGGACGCGCCCCCCATCTCCTACCTCGCCCACATCGACCCAGCCCTCAGGGCCGACCTGACCGCCGCTCAGCTGCAGGATGTCCTGGTTGCCATCGCCCCCATCGTGGGCACAGCGCGAGTGATGACGGCGGCGGGCAACATCGCCGAGGCGCTGGGTGTCGCGATCGCGGTCGCCGACGCCGAGGCCAGGGGCTGAGAAGGGACAGACACCCAGCGGTCACCGCGCGTCCGATGTCCCGCCGTCCACAGCCGCGGCGCAGCGACGGGGCGCGTCGGCGGCCCGGTCGGTCCTGGTGAACGAGGCACCCGCAGCGACTGACTCGTGCGGGTTACCCGGAATGCGGACGGACGCGATCATCCCTTCACTGGAGTCGTCGGCCTCTGCCCGCTGAACCACCAGGAGGGCAAAATGCCCCGCCCCAAGGGCCTGCTGCTGTTGACGGCGGTGGTTTGCTGCGCCGCCGTGCTCACCGGTTGCTCGGACGACGACACTCCCTCTTCGGTGTCGTCGGCCGCCGGCGAGGCCGTCTCGTCGGCTTTCGCGTCGGCGACGGCGAAAGCGGGCCGCGAGCTGGACGAGATCAAGAGCGGCGTGGACGTGAAGTCCGACGTGAAGCTTGCCGAACCGGGCAAGGACAACGACGGCCGGGCGACCGTCGAGATCACCGCCGCCAACACGACGGATTCCTCCAAGTCCTTCGCGGTCCAGGTCGACTTCACCGACACCAGCGGCAACCGGCTCGACGTGGTCGTCGTCACCGTGTCTGGCGTGGCCGCAGACAAGACCGGCACGGCGACGGCCCGCAGCAACCGCGAACTGTCGGGCGAGGTGAAGACGGAAGTGGCGCGGGCGGTGCGGTACTAGTGCCGGCATCCTCCATCCATTGAATTGAACGGCCTGGACAACAAAGAACCCCCGGGTCAATGACCTGGGGGTTTATGGAGCGGGTGACGAGAATCGAACTCGCACTCTCAGCTTGGGAAGCGACAGCGCCCGGGTGGTCGCGCCGCCTCTGACCTGCGGGTACGCGCTCAATGATGATGGTGTGGTCCTTTGGGACGCACCTCTGTCGACTGTGAGTGCCCGATCTGAAGGGCACGCGGTGGGCACGGCATCGCCGAGCGGTCCGATCAGAGGCGCGGAGACGTCCGCGCAGGCTCTACGCCTCCGTGTTCCGGTCGCTCGAAGAACTTCGGTTGCTTTCGCGCACGACCGCCGGAGCCTTTCGGGCGTAGCGCCGCAACCTCTCTGCCTGCCCTGCGGCCCTTTCAGACCTGGCTGAGGTCGATCTCCACGGTGAAGGGGGCGGCGACCTTCACGACTCCAGCGAACACGTCCCCGTCCCGGTAGGTCTTCGTCGCGGGGTCGAGTAGGTAGGTGTACACCAGCGGTGTGCCCGTCGCGGCCTGCTCGATCCGCCAGTAGAAGCAGATGCCCGCCTTGGCGTACTGGTCGACCTTCACGATCCGGTCGGTGGTCTCCGAGCCGGGTGACACCACCTCGGCCACCAGCAGCACGTGCTCGGGCCGGGTGGGCACGACGTCGATCGTGTCAGCGCGATAGACGATGACATCGGGGCGGCGGTTGGTGAGGGGTACGTCCTGCAGTCGGACGTCGAAGTCTGTGTCGGCGTTCCAGTCGGGGCCCGCGGCGGCGTCCAGGGAGTTCGCCAGGATCCGGGCCAGCCGGTTGTGCCGCTTGGATGCGCTGGGGCTCACGACGACCATTCCGTCCACGATCTCGATACCGGCGCACTGCTCCTCGGACCACGACTCGTATTCCTCCGCCGTGATCTGCTCGTGCATCCACGCCGGGGCCACCATCTCGGCAGTCATGACATGCCTCCCGGACACTGTGCGGCGGGCCTGATCCCGCTGGGCTCAGCGTACTGTCCCCACCTCGCGTACGCGTCTGACGCGTCGGGCGGGTCCATCCGCGGTGGGACGGACCTGCCAAGAGGCTGCGGCGTCTGTGTCGGTGCAATCCGGCGATGCAGGTGTGGAACTGGTCGGCGGGCGGTGGCCGACCACGAGCAGGCCGTCGAGGCGGCGGGGAGGCACGAGGGGGGCTACGGCAGCCCTGTACGCAAGTGACGTGCGAGAAGACTGACCCGAGTTTTCTGTTAACCCCTGTAATCGAAGAAGCTGAGGAGGGAATCCGGCTGCAGGGTCGTTACTGAGCCCTTTTTCAACCATTTTCTACGTCTCTGTTGCGACCGTCGCGGGATGGGTGCCTACCGCGCTGCGGAGGTAGACAGCATGAGCACTGTGAATGCGCGTTTGATTCGTCCGTCTCTTTCCTCGTACGGTCTTCACGTCGAAAGCTCAGCCGGCCAAACAACAGGAGTCGACGTGCAGTTGGCGCACGAGGAACAGATCGGTCTTGTCACCCGAACTCAGATCGCTGAACGTGCGGGCGTGGAGCGTCCGGCCGTGTCGAACTGGGCCCGGCGGCACAGAGACTTTCCCACCCCTGTGCGCTCCGGTGATACGGAGCTCTTCCACGAGGCCGAGATCGCGCGGTGGCTGATGAACCGCACCGTTCCTCAACCGCAGTTGCTCGAAGGGGAGCAGGCGGGAACCACTTACGCCGACCGATTCCGCCGGGCCAGCGGTGACCGACTGCCTGCGGAGTCGAAAGCCGTGCGTAGTGCTCCGCACATCCGGGCCGAGGACAAGAAGGCCGTCGATCAGTTGATGGACCGACTCGCGGACCGGGTCCGAGGCCCGGCTCCGATGGCGGACTTCGTGAATCTCTGTCTCATCGTGATGTACGTACGACATGCGGATCCGGAGCGGTGGAGCCGGATCGAGGAGGTCATGTCGGCAGGCCAAGGGGCCCGAGACGTGCAATCGCTGCTCCGTTCCCTCGGCGACATGGCGCAGGACACGCTGCGCCGGAACGGTGACCGCACCGACATGCGCAGCAGCTTGCTGCAACTGGAACCACGGAGCTGGGACGACCTCACCACGGCAGTACGGACGGCGGCAGGTACAGGCGTGGGCGCATTCCAGCTCGTATGGGAGTCTTTCAGCGCCCGGGACGGGCTGCAGAGCTCGGAGTTCTGCAGCCCGGTGGGTCTGGCCTTGTTGTCCGCGGCACTCGTACTGACCCCGGGACAACAGACCACGGTGCTCGACCCCTATATGAGGGGAGGAGAGATGCTGGCGGCCGCGTATCGCCACATCGGAGGCGCACGGGGGACCGTGTACGGCGAGACCCTCGACGGCCGACTGCAAGCGGTCGCCAGTCTGTACCTTCTCCACCTCGGCGTACGGCCGAAGCTGACCAGCACGCGGTCCGATCGTTGGCCACCGAACCGCGAACACGGTGTCGACGTGGTGCTGACGAACCCTCCGTTCAACATGAGCGACGCACCCGGCCCCGGGCGCCGGACGGGAAACTGGCCGTACGGATCACCACCACAGGGCAATGACAATTTCGCCTGGGTGCAGTACGCGCTGGGCGCGCTGGTTCCCGGCGGTCGCGCGGTGGTGGTCATGCCGGTCAAGGCGGGCAACTCGGTGAACAGCGCCGAGCGCGAGATCCGCCGCGCCCTTGTCCGTGGGTGGGCTGTGGAGTGCGTCATCACGGTGCCGTCCCATCTGTTCTCCGCGACGCCCGTGCCGGTCTCCCTGTGGGTCCTGCGCCGAGCGGATCATTCGGTGAGGGAGGGCATCCTGTTCGTCGACGCCCAGGAGTTGGGGGCGAAGGTCCGACGTCGACGAGTACTGCGGGACACGGATCGGGACGCGATCACGGCCGTGGTCCGCCCGTGGCTCGACGGGGAGCAGTGCCCGGACAGCGAGCACGCGGTGCGTGCTGCCGAGCGAGGCTTCTCAGCAGTCGTCGTGGCCCGCGAGGTCGTCGCCGACGAGGAGTGTTCACTCCGCCCCGCCGATTATCTGGGGAGCGGGAATTACGGCGCTGCTCCCGGCACGGCCCAATTGCGCGAAGCCGGCGAGGAGGCGGCGAAGCATGCGGACACGCTTCGTCTGCTGGAGCGGCGAGCGGGGGAAACAGGGAGCGGCTACCGCACGGGTACGGGACCCGGCGGCTGGAACGAGACAGTGCTCAAGAATCTGTGCGAGATCCAACCCGGCCCGTCATACACCCGCCTACCAGCAGTGGCACGCACGGCGGACGCCGGCATTCCGCTCGTCTTCCCGCAGGATCTCGTTGAAGGGAGGATCGCGGACGAGACCAGGAACCGCGTGCCGTGGAAGACGGCCGAGCGCTTCAAGAAGTTCGAGTTGCTCCCTGACGACATTGTCTGCGTACGCACGGGTGCGCAGCAGCAACCCGCGCTGGTCTCCGGCTCGCAGGCCGGGTGGCTGCTCAGCTCGAACGTGATGCGTCTGCGTGTCCGCCTGAATGTCGAGATCGACCCTCTGTACCTCCATGCCTACCTGAGCCTCAGCTACGCGCGCGAGTGGATGTCCCACCGCGCAGCAGCCACGGCAGCCCCCTCGTTGAGCTCCGCGGCTCTGGGCCACCTTCCCGTGCGCTTTCCGCCGCTCGGGCAGCAGCGGCGGAGCGTGGGTCTCCTCGGTGAACTCGGCCGACGCGCCGACGCCTATGCCTCGTACGCCTCGGCGCTTGATCGGCTGCGAGCCGAGCTCGCCGAACACCTGCTGCACGGCTCGGTCGAGCCGCTGTGATGGCCTGCCACCCCTGATCTCCCTCTACGCGTCCCTCTCCTTACTCCTTCTCGCTCGTGCCCTCGAAAGGATCGAGTCCATGCCCGAATCGACAGCGCGTTCCGGACATACGTGGCAGCTGTGGCTGGCGCTGTACGTCGCCTGCTCCATGGTGGTCGGACTCTTCGTGAGCCTGTTGGTCCTCCGGTCAGGCGTTGACACGACTGATGTCGTTCTGGCAGGGGGAGGCGGCTTCGCCACCTCCTTCGCCCTGTGCCTCGCACTACCCGCGGCTGTGCGCGAACTCAAACGACAGAGCTGACCCGCACCGGTCGTCCGCGCGGCTGAGCCCGGTCGGCCGCGATCCTCGAGTCACGAATGCGGCGGAGCCGGCGACGGCCTTCCGTAACGGCTCTGCGACCACCCCAGATACTTACCCTGCAGATCCCAGGCAACACGAAAGCTCCAGATCCCTGACCTGGGGCTTTTGCGTGGAATACATGGAGCGGGTGACGAGAATCGAACTCGCACTCTCAGCTTGGGAAGCTACGGCGCTTGCGTGGCCGAATAGCTTCTGACCTGGGCATATACCTCCTGGCGTGGCGCCCGACGGTGCAGGATCGCACCGCTGTCGACAGTCGTTGACCGGTCTTACGGGCACGCTAACGAGTTGGTGCGTGATACCGGGTGAAGCATGTTTGGCCTGGTCGTGACCCGTTTCAGACGTTGACGGTGCGGTCGGATACGAGGCTGGCGATGGCGCGGTAGGTGTCGGACAGGCGGTCGCGGCGGTGGGTCCAGCGCATCAGCTGCTTCCAACGTTTGTGGTCAGCGAGGGCGTGTTCGACGGTGATGCGGTCGGAGGAGTGCCAGTGGCGGTCGCGTTCCCACTGTTCGACCCTGCTGGGCGGTGCTCCCGGCCGCGGTTTTCTGGGCGGGGTGATCGCTTGCCCGCGGTGGTCGCGGCTCAGGCCGAGATAGCCGTCGTCCAGCAGGACCTCGACGTCGGGAAAGTGCTGGAAGCAGTCGGCGATGCCCTCGTTGCGAGCGGCCGTGGCGTCGTGCATACGACCAGGTCGCAGGGCATCGGTCCATAACGTGCGACCCCGCCAGTCGGCGATGACGGTGGCCTTCATGGTGTTCTGCTTCTTCTTCCCGGAAACGAATGCGCGTCGGCCGCCGCGTCCGGCCGGTGGCCGACGGACCTGGATCTCGGTGGCGTCCAGGCGCAGCTCGATGCCTTCGGCCTGGGCGTAGGCGAACACATCCGTCAGCGTCCGAAGACGCAGGCCGGGACGGTCGGGGACCGCGCATCCTTGCTCGGCCAGGAGCGGACGTATCTCTCCGATCGCGCGGGTGATGGTGGAGCGGTCGACGCCGAACAGCAGTCCCAGCACCGCGTGCGACAGGTCGTGGCGTAGATGGATCAGCGTGGCCACCAGCCGGTCGACGAACACCAGCTGGTGGTGGGCGCCGGCACCCTCGGCCCGCTTGCGGATTCCGCCCCGCGCAGCGTGACGGCGGCCTTCAAGGCCGGCCTGCCATGGCGCCGCCAACTCCTCGATCAGGCAAGCGAGATGACGCCGAGAGAGCCCCGTGAACAGCCGATGCGCCAGTACCGCCCGATTGACCATGATCGCCACAGTCGGATCGTGCCACCGGCCCGGCCCTGAGCCTCACCCGCTATCACGCACCAACTCGTTAGACGGCCTCGCGCTGCGGTCTGGATGCGGACGCTGAGAATCGGCGGACCGTCTCTGATGCCCTGGTCACCGGCCCCGGGGGTATCCGTATCGGCTGGGAGATTCAGTACCATCACATCAGTCCCAGCAGTGTCCATCGCCGGTCCATCAACGCCGTTCAGCACGAGATCACACCCTTGTGGGTGGCGAGGGACCGCACGGCCTCGCTGATCGACCGGGCGCGGTGGGCCCGCATGGACGGCATGCCGTGAAAGGCCATCACCGACGGCAAGGAGATGGTGATCCGCGGTGAGTACTGCTACTTCCAGGTCTGGAAGTGCGTGCCCAGCAGCGATCGACACCGCCCGCTGTCCGAGGGCGCCGGCCACTGCGGCGGGATCCATGCCGACTGGTTCCTGCCCGCGCTGTGCCAGTCGGAGAAGAAGCCCATCCATATCGAGGAGCTTGTTCCCTCCAGCGCGACGGGGGAGAGCGTGCCCGGCTACGTCCCCAATCGGGGCAACGGCCGGGCAGGCAAGGCACATGTGGGTCCCGGCGGACGACTGCGAGTTATGGCGGGAGCTGGTCGGAGAGAAGGTGCCGCACCCGGCGCCGGAGTCCGTACCCCGGGCCCGGAGCTGGTTCCGGAAGTTCATCGTCGCGTACAACCCGGCCTGCTCGATCGACGACTGCACGCTGACGGTCTCGGAACTGGTCACCAACGCCATTCTCTACGGGCGGGCGGATGAACCCTGGCTTGTGCGTGTTGAGTGGTACCGCGTGGAGACGTCGCTGCGGATCGAGGTGCACAACCCGGAGTTCCCGGCAAACGTGCGACTGCGGCGCCCAGAGGTCAGCGAGGCACACGGACGGGCCTATTCCTGGTCGACGCCATCGCCGACTCATGGCACTCCGGGCCCAGTCGATTCGGCGGGACCGTGGTCTCCGCCGTGGTGGCCGGTGCCTGGCCGTCGAACGAAGGATTCGGCCCCCTTCTCCTGTGAGTGTGCAAGCCCGACCCTCCACACCTCCTGTCCCGCCCGCGCTCGTCGCCCTGGCGCACAAGGTCGCCGACGAACACCGCGCCCGGACCGGAACCGCCATCGACACCCCGACGCTTCGCGCCCGCTTCGGCGTCCCCGCACCGCTCGGCGAAGCCATCGCCGCTCAACTCACCTGATCCCGGAAGACTTTCCACCTCGCGCCCGACCACGCTCCGCGCGCTCAAGCTTCTACGACCTTCGTCACACAGGGCACACACCCTCGACCCGCTCGGGTGCCACTCTCAAGGACCCGATGGTCCGAGCCGGACAGTCCGCCGAGAAGGCCGCGTTGATCTATCAGCACTCCGACGACGAGCGGCAGCGCGAGGTGGCGGCTGGGCTCGACGGGATGGTGCGCGCCGAGGGTGCGAAGCACCACAAGGGCGACCCTGCGCACCGCAAACAGAAGCCCACCGGGTAGCTAAGCCTTCTCTCTCGGAGCGCTCTCGTGGGCGAGGGATAGGTTGCTCGCCATGACTGAACTCGGACCCGTGGTCTGGCCACCTGCCCCGATCAGAACCGAACGGCTCGTGCTCCGCGAGGCCGAGGCCCGGGACCGCGCGGCGTTCGTCGAGCTGCTCGCCTCGCCGGAGGTGCACACCTACCTCGGAGGTCCCCGGCCGCGTGACGAGCTTGCGCGCGAGATACCCGAGGTGCCCGAGCGGTGGCCGGGGAGTTTCGTCGTCGATCTCGACGGGGCGATGATCGGCCAGATCCTGCTCAGGAGAGCACCGGGGCACCATCGCCCGGCCGCCGCGGGGAAGGTCGATCTCGGTTACCTGTTCCTGCCGCAGGCATGGGGATTCGGGTACGCCGCCGAGGCGTGCGCGGCGGCACTCGACTGGTTCGACGGCGTCCTTCACGGCGAGCCGGTGGTGCTCGCCACCCAGACCGCCAACGTCGGCTCGATGCGCCTCGCGGCAAAGCTGGGGTTCACCGAGGTGGAGCGGTTCCGGGCCTGGGACGCTGAGCAGTGGCTCGGCATGCGGTCCCCGGCCCCGCCGTCCGATTGAGCCATAGCCCAGCCCTTATGGTGCGGTTTTGGTGCGCCACCCGCCCACCGGCCTGGACAACAAAGAACC
>NZ_LIQZ01000031.1:13329-13504 GCF_001418655.1 Streptomyces phaeochromogenes
CACTCTCAGCTTGGGAAGCTGATGTTCTACCACTAAACTACACCCGCGAAAGACGCCGGTTCGGACGGTTTGGACCGGTGTCGGAAACGCGGAATCACCATACCTCATGCCAGGCCCCCGGCGCTGAAGCCGTGGGGCCCGGTGCTGTTTCGGGGGGTGGACGGGGCTGCGGGGC
>NZ_LIQZ01000310.1 GCF_001418655.1 Streptomyces phaeochromogenes
CACCCGCACCCGACACACAACCCCCGACAGTCAGCCCCGCCCCACCACAACCCACTTCGACGGCAACTCGATCCGCGTACCGTCCGCCGAGTACTCCGTAGTCACGAGCGGCAACTCCCCACTGGCCAGCACGGCGAGCCCCGCGGCCCGCAGATACTCGGGCACAGCGGCATCAGCCACCTCCCCCGGCGCGATCCCATGCCGGAACACGGGCGCAAGCTTGGCCGGAGGCCCGCCCGGGCCCTGGGCAAGACCCCGCAGGATCACCCCCGCCGCCTCCGCGAGCTCGACGAGAAAGGCACGCCCCCGGTCACCCACAAGCGTGGCAAGCCCATCCACCAGCGCCTGCCGGTCGTCCCGCTCGCACTGATGCAGAACACCCCGCATATACACGTTCGCGTCACCGAGCTCCGCGTGCAGCGTCTCCGCCTCGACCTTCTCGGCCGCGTCGAACAGCCGGTAGGAGGCCTGCCCCGCCGGGTCCGCGAGCCGGGCGTGGTCGAGGGCGGCAGCCGAGAGGTCGGCACCGATGACCCGCGGATACCGGTCGGCGAGGAACCGGGTCTGGGTCCCGTTGCCGCACCCGAGGTCCACGAGAGGCAGGCCGGGAGCCGCCAGGTGCGGTTCGAACAGCGCGAGGTGGACCCCGGCCGTGACCGCGGGCTCGGCGTCCCAGAAGACGGCCCCCTGCTCGCCGGGGGCCTCACTCCAGAAGCCCTCCCAGGCCTCTCTGTACCGAGTCGTCACACTCATGCCAGCTCCCCAGGACGCGACGGCGGACCGCCGAAAAGTGACGGGCAGTCCGGTTTATCGCGCCCGGCGCGAAGCGACAAGCAGGCGGCGCACACCTTCACCGCTCATTCGACAGCCGCACGCCGATGTGCGCCCCTCGTGCCCCTCGCTCCCCAGGAAACGGGCGGCGCGGCACGGCCGACAGAGACTAGCGACGCGGCAAGGTCAACTCGAACCACACGGTCTTGCCGGAGCTCGTCCGGCTCGTCCCCCACTCCCGCGCCAGCGTGCTGACGACACGCATCCCGCGCCCGAACTCGTCGAGCGGGCGCGCGCTGAGCAGCGTCGGCAGGGTGTGGTCGTCGTCGTCCACCTCGCACAGCAGCGTCTCGCCCCGGACGAGCCGCAGCTCGATCGGCCGGCTGTGCGAGTGCCGTACGGCGTTGGTGACGAGCTCACTGACCATCAACTCTGCCGAGTCGACAAGGGAGTTGAGCCCCCACACGTGAAGCTGTTCGCGGATCACGGCTCGCGCCCTGCCGACTTCCTTCCGGTCGTGGCCGATCCGCCACCGGGCGACGTCCTCGGGTTCGATGCCGTTGAGCCGGGCCATCAGGAGCGCCACGTCGTCCTTGCGCCCGCCGCGCGTGTTGAGGGCGCGGATGATGGTGTCGCAGGCGTCGTCCATGGAGGCGGCCGGGTGCGCGGCGGACTCGCAGAGCGTGGCGAGTCCGACACCGATGTCCTCGCCGCGGACCTCGACCAGGCCGTCGGTGCACATCACGAGCCGGTCGCCGGGTGCCACCCGGACCCCTACGGACTCGAAGGGCACTCCGCCGACGCCGATGGGCGCGCCCGTGGGCAGGTCGAGCAGATCGCTGTGGCCGTCCTCGGCTCGGACCAGCACCGGTGGGATATGACCCGCGTTGGCTATCTGCAACTCGCTCTTGATGGGGTCGTACACCGCGTACAGGCAGGTGGCGAGATAGTGCTCGCCGAGGCGCTGCGCCAAGTCGTCGAGGTTGCGCAGGAGTTGGGCGGGCGGCAGGTCGAGGGCGGCCATGGTCTGCACGGCGGTGCGCAACTGGCCCATCATCGCGGCCGAGTTGAGCCCGTGCCCCATGACGTCACCGACGACGAGCGCGGTCCGTGACCCGGGCAGCTTGACCGAGTCGAACCAGTCGCCGCCGACCCGCCCCAGCAACGTGCCCGGCAGATAGCGGGTCGCGATGTCGCAGCCCGCCATGCGCGGCGCGATGTGCGGCAGCATGCTGTCCTGGAGGGTCTCGGCGACGCTCTCCTGGTACGTGTACATCCGGGCGTTGTCGAGTACGAGCCCGGCGCGGGCGGCGAGTTCGGCGCCGGTGACGCGGTCCATGTCGTTGAACTCGACGCGCTCCGGGTGCCGCAGCAGGATCATGAAGCCGAGGACCACGTTGCGGGCCTTGAGGGGCACGACCAGCATGGAACGGCCCGTGATCAGGGGCCGGATGTCGCGCTTCTCGAACTGCGCGGCGATCATGTGCCCCATCTGCTCGCTGATGCGGGGCACGAGGACGGGGTCGCCGGTGGTCATGCACTGGAAGAACGGGGTGTGGGCCGGGAACGGCATGGCCTCGCCGACCGGCACGACGTCGTCCCAGCGGCCCGGTTCGTCCGTGTGCTCCAGGGCGACCCGGTGCCACATGGTGGTCGTGTCGGGCACGCCCTCGGGGAAGCCCTCACCTGCGACGACCTGTTCGCGGAGATAGGTGCCGGCCACGTCGGTGAAGCGCGGGACGACGGCCCGGCTGACCTCGACGATGGTGCGGGACAGGTCGAGCGAGGTGCCGATCCGTCCGCTGACCTCGTTCAGGAATTCCAGGCGCTCACGGACGGCGGCGTATTCGAGGTCCTCGCCCTCGTCCTCCACACCCTGCGGCAGGGGAGCGCCGGATGCGACGGCCGCGGCGGCCCGCTCCTGGCGTGCCTTGCGCTCGGCGCGCCGGGGCACGCCCCAGTCGGGAGTGACGGGCACGCGGTCGTTCTGGCTGAACTCCAGGACGGGATAACCCAGTTCGAGGACCTGGGCGACGATGCGGGCGCTCTCTCCGACGCTCATGCTGGGGAGGATCTCGGGCAGCCTGCGGGCCAGTTCCTCGGCGCCCTGGAAGTCGGTGTGCAGCGCGAACCCGGGTGCGATGCGCTCCATGGTCAGCCCCGCGCCGGTGTCCTCGTGGCGCAGTCCGGCCGCGTCGGCGGCTAGCACCAGCAGCCGCTCCGGGCCCGGCCCGACCAGCGGATACGCCCACCACAGCACATCGATCCGGTCGCGATCACCGTCGGACGCCGACAACCGCGCGCGCCCGGCCGCCGGATAGGACAGCCGTCCGTCGAGGGACGACTCCAGGTCGGGCCCGAGGCCGTCGTACGGTGAATACGCCCCGTAGGGAGCGACCTCGTCGTCATCGGGCAGGGCACCGGACACGGGCAGCAGATCGACGGCGGGCCGTCCGACCGCCTCGTCCTTGGCGGCGCCGAACAGCCGCCGGGCGCCCCGGCTCCAGTGCGAGACCAGACCTTCGCGGTCGACGACCACCACGGCCAGCGGAATCCGGCCCGCCGCGACCCCGTTCCCGCCCGCACGGCCGTGAGCTGTGCCCCTCTCGGTGCCACGGTCCATGGCCCAGGCCCTCTCTCCCCACGGTCCGCAAGATCTGTACCGTCACAACCACGGTACGTCCGCGCCTGGTTGCCATGTGTGGCATTGAGCTAAATAACTCCGGCGCACACCGAGCCCCTTCAGGGGCGCCCTTCAGGGGCGCGGGGAACTGCGCGCCCAGCCCCCACT
>NZ_LIQZ01000311.1 GCF_001418655.1 Streptomyces phaeochromogenes
GGGCCGGCCGGCCCACCGGTGTGACCCTGCGCTTCCCCTCCGGGCAACGCGGCTTCCTGCACCGCAGCATGTGCTCGGTCTGCCTGACGACCCACCCGGGCAACGGCGTCTCCCTGATGACGGCCCGCAAGGCGGGCACGGCCGGCCGCGAGGGCAACTCGGTCGGCATCTACATGTGCGCCGATCTCGCCTGCTCCCTCTACCTGCGCGGCAAGAAGCAGCTCGACTCCGGGTCCCGCATCGAGGAGAGCCTCACCCTGGAGCAGCAGATCGCCCGCGCGACCGGCCATCTGTCGGCCTTCCTGGACAGGTTGTACGCCTGACGGACCGCGCCGCCTGGCCGCAACGGCCGTGGTCAACGCGTTCCCGGCCGTGTCAGACTGGCCGCTCGGCCTGTGCCTCCTCGCCTTCGTCCCGGGTGAGCTGCGCCGTCTGGACGAGTTCGGTGCGGCTGTGGAACGGGAAGTGCCCAAGGATGCGAGATGTACGTGAGGCGTGGGCCGCGGGCAGGGCCAGGATCGCGAAGTGGCGCCAGGAGCCGGTGATCGTCCAGACGGTCCGCTCCGCGGCAGCCGCGACGATCGCGTACGTGGTGGCGCTGCGGTTCAGCCCCGAGGCCGCCCCTCTCACCGCTCCCCTGACCGCGCTCCTCGTCGTCCAGGTCACGCTCTACGCCACCCTCACGACGGGCATACGCCGCGTCAACTCCGTGGTGGCGGGCGTCCTCGTCGCCATCGTCTTCAGCGCGCTCGTGGGGCTGACCTGGTGGAGTCTGGGGCTGCTCATCCTCGCCTCGCTGGCCGTCGGGCACCTGGTGCGGGTGAGCGAGTTCGTGCCCGAGGTGGCGATCAGCGCCATGCTGGTCCTCGGCGTCACCCGGGTCGGCGACACGGCCTGGGCCCGGATCCTGGAGACGCTGATCGGCGCCCTGGTGGGGTTCGGCTGCAATCTGCTGTTCGCTCCCCCGGTGTGGGTCGGCGCGGCGGGCGAGTCCATCGAGGATCTGGCGCGCCGGATGCGGCAGTTGCTGCTGCGTGTCGGCGAGGAGGCCGCCGGCCGCACTCCGGTGGCGGTCGCGGCGGCGCGGCTCCACGAGGCGCGGGAGCTCGACCACGACATCGTCGAGGTGGACGCGGCCCTCAAGCAGGCCGAGGACAGCCTGCGGCTCAATCCGCGTGTACGGGAGGGCCTGCTGCACCGGGTCGTGCTGCGCACCGGCCTCGACACGCTGGAGATCTGCACGGTGGTGCTGCGGGTCCTCGCGCGCACCCTCACGGACCTCGCCAAGGAGCGGGCACCCGAGCCGTTGTTCGAGGCGGAGATCGGGGCGACCCTGGAGCAGTTGCTGGCGGAGGTCGGTGACGCCGTGGTCAGCTTCGCCGTCCTGGTCACCACGGATGTCAGTCGCAGCGCCGAGTCGGCGGAGTCCCGGCTCGCCTCCGAGCTCGTCGCCGCGACCGCCACCCGCGACAAGCTGGGCCAGCTCCTCCTGGAGGAGGTCCAGCGGGACGCCCGGCAGTGGCAGTTGCACGGGGCCGTCCTCACCGAGGTCACCCGGATACTCGACGAACTCGACATGGAGCACCGATCGCGCCGGCTCCTGGAGGAACTGGACCGCTGCACGCAGGAACAGCGCGAGCGCATGCCCCGCCTGGACCGCCTCCGCCGACGGCTGCGCTCCGCACGGCGGAACCGTACCGCCCCCTCACGTCGTACTACGTGACGTGCCGATCGCCGCACGACCTCCCGACAATGGACGCGTACGGCGACCACAGAACGACATGTCCACATGACGACAAAGGGAGTTACGGATGGCCGACGGCACCGTGCGGATCGACGGGAACTCACTGCGGCTGGCGGGCGGTGTGCAGGTCCGGTTCATCCGCACCCTGCGCCTGCCCGAGACGGGTACGCATCCCCTGCCCCCGGGGCTCGGCGAGTTCCCGCTGCGGCGCGTGGAGGACTACCCGGAGACCGTGCCCGCCGAGTGGCTGGCGCGCGGCGGGGTGATGCTGCCGGTGTATCTGCGCGAGGCGATGTGGCTGAGCTTCGCCGGTACGTCGGAACCGGCCGCTCTCCAGGTGGGCGTCGGGAAGGTGTGCGCGGTCTCCGGCAAGCCGTGGAGTCCCCGGCCGGCGCGGAAGCCGCAGAACTACGTGGTCCTGCCCCGGCAGCCGTGGCTCGACGGTATCAACTCCGGGAAGGGCACGGTCCGTCAGTTCGTGGCGGTGCCGCTGGGTCTCGGTGCCACGGTCGAGGGCCAGGTCACCGGCGAGGAGGTGTGGGGCGGCGTACAGCTGCAGTCGTTCCCGCTGAACGACACCGCGCTGCACGCCTGGCGTGAGGAGCAGCGCCGGCTGGCGGAGGCGGCGGAGCAGCGCCGCAGGAGCGCCGAGGCGGCCGGCTACGGCGCGGCGATGCCCATGGCGCCCGGTTCCGCACCCCAGTGGGGCGCTCCCGCTCCGGCTCCGGCTGCGGCGGGCAGTGCGCCGCGCGCCGCGGCGGCGATGGGTCTCGGCGTCGGCGGTTCGATGCGCCAGGAGGTCTACAAGGACGACCGTCCGCTGTCGGACTGGGCCACCACAGCGGCCGGCCGTGTCTTCGTCCACCTCGTGACGCCGCCCGAGTGGCGCCGCATCACGGGCGAGGCGCCCCCGCCGTCGCCCGTCGACCGCGCGGCCTACACCCGGGCCGGACTGCCCTGGTTCGACTACTACGACCAGGACGCCGCGGACCTCGATCCCACGGACGCGCTCGGCGACGTGAAGCCGGTCGGCGACTGGCTCGGCGACGACCACACGCCGTGGCAACCGCCGTCGCCCCAGCAGGTCAAGCCGCTGGGAGACGCGCCGGGCAAGCCCGTCGTGGACGGCGAGTGGTGAACCGGACTCCGGCCCGCGGCCGGAGTGTTCACCTCATCCGTCGCCCTCCGTGCGCTGCCGCTGGAGCGCACGCGGGCAGCTCGCGCTGCTCGCCTGTGTGAGCAGGATGTGCATGCGCTCGGTGAGCTGTCCGACGTTGTCGGCGGGCCGGTGGAAGGGCAGCCGTACGTCGCCGTGGCCGCGCGCACGCTCGATGCGCAGCGTCAGTCCGTGCCGGTCGACGGCGAGCGGCTGTACGCGCACGGCGCCGTGCAGGCTGTCCGGTTCGACGAGGCGGGTCAGCCGCTCGACCGCGTCCGGGTGGGCGTCGGCGAGGTGCGTCAGCAGCTGCGCCTCCGCGAGGGCCAGCGGGTCGGGTTCGGCGATGGCGAACTCGTCGAGGTCGACGACTACCGCCCCGCCGGGCTCGCGGAGCACGACGCGCGTGGTGTGGAACGCCAAGTGCCCTTCCTCGGGCGCGAACCAGCCGGCCATCCAGAGCCTGGCGCGGATGCGGTGCCGTACGGGGACGGGCGCCACGTCGGCGAACTCGAGAACGGCGGACGGCTCTCCGCGCGGCGCGCAGATCGTGGACGCCGCGAGCGTACTGTCGTCCGGCAGATGCAGCAGCACCCGGCCGTCCTCGGCGACGGTGTGCACGCCGATGAACTCCTCCCGACCGCCCTCCGCGGTCACCGCGCAGGACCATGCCGCGGCGAGCACCGAGCGGGCACGCTGTGCCGTGGCCGGCGCGGCCGTCCAGCTGTGACGGTCACCCATCCCAAACCTCCCTTAGGTAAGCCTTGCCTAACCTATCGAAGATCGGGGTGTACGCCAACCACGTGGCACCGGTCGTCACACCTTGGTGACGGGGAATTCACGGAGTGATGGCACCCAACAGCGCCCGTGCGCACAGGTCGCGCACCTGATCCCGGGACAGACCGGGCTCCTTGAGCCACTCCAGACAGGCCGCCGCCATGAAGGCCAGCCAGCCCCGCACGGCGATCCGCAGCGTCGGCAGGTCCTCCTCCGTCCAGGCGGTCTCCGGGTCCGCCGCGAGCGCCTCCAGGATCTGCCGCTGCTGCGCGGCGAGCGTCTCGCGGTACACCCTGCGCACGGCCTGGTCCCCCGCAGCCTCGGCGCGGTGGAAGGCGCGGAAGCCGTGCGCGTGCGCCTGGACGTACTCCAGGAAGGTGTCGAGTCCCGCGTCGATCTGCTCACGCACCGGCACACCGGGCACGGCGGCGGTGACCCGCAGCATCCGCTTGCTCTCGCGCTCCACCACGGCCGCGAAGAAGTCCCGCTTGGTCGGGAAGTAGTGGTACAGCAACCCGCGTGAGACGCCCGCGAGTTCGGCGACCTGCTCGATCCACACGTCCTCGTACGGGCTCTCGGAGAACAGCCGCGCGCCGACCGAGAGCAACTGCTCACGGCGCTCCTCGGTGCTGAGCCGACGGCGTGTGCGCTCCCCCTCGTTGGCGACCATGTCCGCACCTTACTTGACGTCGGTTCAACAGCGGGATCACACTGACAGTCGCTGTTGAATCCGCGTACAACAAGCCCAACCGGCGGTTGGCACAAGGGAGATGGCGTGATGGTGGGGACGACGAGGAGCACGCTGCCGAAGGGGTTCCGCAGTGCCGAGCTGGGCTGGCCCGAGCTGCGCCGCATCCCGCGTCCGCCGCACCGCGTGCCGTTGGTCGGCGACGTCGTCGGCGTCAACCTCCGCACCCCGTTGCAGGATTCGCTGCGCGTCGGACGGCAGCTAGGGCCGATCTTCCGGCGCAAGGGGTTCGGCAAGGAGATCGTCTTCGTGTGGGGCGCGAAGCTCTCGGGCGAGATGGCGGACGAGTCGCGGTTCGCCAAGCACGTGGGGCTGGGGGTCGCCAACCTCCGGCCGGTCGCCGGGGACGGCCTGTTCACCGCGTACAACCACGAGCCCAACTGGCAGTTGGCGCACGACGTGCTGGCGCCCGGCTTCAGCCGCGACGCGATGGAGAGCTACCACGCGATGATGCTGGAGGTGGCGGGCCGGCTGACGGACCGCTGGGACGGCGATCAGGCGGCGGGCCGGGCCGTCGACGTGCCCGGCGACATGACCAAGCTGACGCTGGAGACGATCGCCCGCACCGGCTTCGGCCACGACTTCGGTTCGTTCGAGCGCCCCCGGCCGCACCCCTTCGTCACGGCCATGGTCGGCGCCCTGATGTACGCGCAGCGGCTCAACGTCGTGCCCGTGCCGCTGGCCCCGGTGCTGATGCGCTCCGCCACCCGCCGCAACGACGCCGACGTGGCGTACCTCAACCGCACGGTCGACGACGTGGTCGAGGCCCGCATCAACGGGCCCGCCGGAGAAGGCGACCTGCTGGACCGGATGCTGGACACGGCCCATCCGGAGACGGGCGAGCGCCTCACTCCCGAGAACATCCGCCGCCAGGTCATCACCTTCCTGATCGCGGGCCACGAGACGACGTCCGGCGCGCTCTCCTTCGCCCTGCACTACCTCGCGCGGCACCCCGACATAGCCGCCCGCGCCCGCGCGGAGGTCGACCGCGTCTGGGGCGACACACCCCGGCCCGCCTACGAGCAGGTCGCCAGGCTCCGGTACGTACGCCGTGTGCTCGACGAGTCGCTGCGCCTGTGGCCGACGGCGCCGGCGTACGCCCGCGAGGCCAAGGAGGACACGGTCCTCGGCGGTGTCCATCCGATGCGCCGGGGCGCGTGGGCCCTGGTCCTGATCCCCCTGCTGCACCGCGACCCCGAGGTGTGGGGCGCGGACGCGGAGGGGTTCGATCCCGACCGCTTCGAGCCGAGTGCCGTACGGGCCCGGCCCGCGCACACCTTCAAGCCGTTCGGCACCGGTGCGCGGGCGTGCATCGGAAGGCAGTTCGCGCTGCACGAGGCGACGCTGGTGCTGGGGCTGCTGCTGCGCCGCTACGAGCTGCGGCCGGATCCGGCGTACCGGCTGCGGGTCGCCGAGCGGCTCACGCTGATGCCGGAGGGGCTGACCCTGCGCCTCGACCGCCGCTCCCCCGCGGCTCCCGCGCGTCCGGAGACCCCGGCGGTGTCCGAGCCGTCCTCGGCCTCACGGTGTCCAGTGACCGGGGCGGGTGACTGACGCCGGGAGCCTGGTGCCGGAGCTGCCCTTCGCCGCGTTGACCTGCGGCTGGGTGAGGAAGAGCGCGCCAGTCAGGTCGGCGTCCGTGAGATCGGTGTCGCGCAGGTCGGCGCCGATCAGGTCCGCGCTCCGCAGATCGGCGCCCGTCAGATCGGCGGCGATGAGGTAGGCGCCGCGGAGGTTGGCGCCCCTCAGATCGGCGCCCTTGAGCCGGGCGCCCATGAGGTCGGCGCCCCGGCGCTCCTTCTTCCTGCCCCGGCCGAGGCCGGCACGCGCCAGCTCACTGGCGCGCAGCAGCAGGACGTTGACGTCCTGGCGGACCGACGACACGTCCAGCCCGGCGAGCTCTTCCGGGGCCTCACGGGTGAGCGCCTCGGCCCTGTCGAGCTCGCGGCGCAGTTCGGAGTGGATCGGACCGGCGGCGGGCAGTTCCAACGCCTCGGTGAGGTACCGGAGAAGCTCGTGGAGCTGACGTACGACCGGGAACACGTCGAACATGAGGCGGGCCCGCTCCCCGGAGCCCGAGCGCCAGTCCACGCCGCCGAAAGTGACCTGCGCGACCTTCTGGCCCGCGCCGAAGCAGTCGTAGACCGTGCAGCCGTTGAAGCCGCGCTGCCGCAGCTCCGTGTGGATGCCGCAGCGGTTGTCCGTCCGGAGGTTCCGGCAAGGGCTTCCGGCGGCCTTGTCGATCGCGAAGTCCGCCGAGGCCGTGAAGGGCAACGCCACACAGCACAGCCCGAAGCACTGGGCGCAGTCCGCCTTCAGCTCGGTGGGGACGGGTGCTGCGGTGCCGGTTTCGTCTTGCATGTCCCCCACCCTACGCAGCGCGCGCTCGTGTCGATCACCGGAGTCCGGAAGGCCGTTCGCCCCCCGGCCGTCCAACTCCCTCCCGGCCGTCCAACTCCCTTACGGGCAACGAACTCACCGATGAGTTCTCGGCGCCGGAGGCGTCTCTAATACAGCTGAAAACAAACTCCGCTATCACGGAGGAAAGAGCCCCTTCACAGACCCCGGAGAGACGTCATGTGCACCCACTGGCCCACGTGCCCCACCGCCGACAGCCCCGACCACCACGCCGCGGTCATCGTGTCCGCCCACCCGGAACAGGGCTGGAACCTGCTGTGCAACGGCACCATCGTCTTCGACGACACCGGCGAACTCCTGCCGGACGGACGCATCGTGGGCCCGCTGCGCACGATGCGCGAGCCGGTGGCCGCCTGAGGGCGTCTTCGCGAGTCGGTCGTCCTCGCTCAGCGGCTGAAGAGTTCGAAGGCGACCGCGGGCTTCCCGCCGAAGCGTTCGCCGGTGGACTCCGCGTAGCCGGTGAGGAAGGAACGTACGTACGTCTCGGGGTCCTCGTTCGTCAACACCTCGATGTAGGTGCGGTGTTCGAGCAGGGAGTGCACCGCGCGCTCCATGCCCGGGGTCGCGTCCACGGCGTGTGTGGGGGCGTTGGAGCCCGCCACGGCGACCCAGCGCACTCCGTTCCAGGGCTCCAGGCCCAGCTCCGGGAAGATCCAGCGGTTGCCGGCGTCCCCGGCCGCGTCCAGGGTGGCCCGGCCCACGGCGACATGGTCGGGCGTGTTCCAGGCGACCCCGCCCCAGGTGTCGCGGTGGTTGAGGGTGATCACCAGCTCGGGGCGGTGCCTGCGGATCGCCGCGGCGATGTCCCGCCTGAGGGCGGTGCCGTATTCGACGACGCCGTCCCTGTGGTCGAGGAACTCCACCTCCGTGACGCCCACGACGGCGGCGCTGGCCCGCTGCTCCTGCTCGCGCAGCGGGCCGCATTTCTCCGGCTCCAGGGTGTCGATCCCCGCCTCGCCCCGCGTTGCCAGGACGTAGGTGATCTCGCGACCGCCGTCCGTCCACGCCGCGATCGCCGCGGAGCAGCCGTACTCCAGATCGTCCGGGTGGGCCACCACCGCCAGGGCCCGCTTCCAGTCCTCGGGCATGGGCTTGAGTTGGTCGTTCGTCGAGACGGTCATGGTCGCAGAATAGGCGTTTCGTCGGCCTTGTCATCCGAATTCCGCGGGCCGCGTGCGGCTGGGCGCGCCCCTGTCGTCAGGCCTCGTCGCGTGTGAGCGCCAGCAGGCGGTCCAGGACCCGTGGGCCGCCCGCCCGTACGCCGTCGTGCTCGAACTCGTTCGTCACGTACGTGCGCAGGCCGCGGATCGTGCGGGCCGTGGTCAGGGCGTGGTCGGTGTCGACGTACATGTCGTCGTGGTAGACGGCCGCGGCGACGGGGACCTCGTTGGCGGCGAGGCGGTCGGGGTCGTACAGCGCGGGCCAGTCGGTGCGTTCCGCGAGGAGGTCGGCCGCTTCGCGGAGGGGGCGCAGGGCCGGGTCGCAGTCGAAGGTCCAGGGGTGGACGGACTCGCCGGTGAAGAGGACCGGGCCGTCGCCCGCGAGGGTCTTGGCGGCGTCGAACTGCGGGAAGTCGGCGCGGACCCGCTCGGCGGACCAGGCGGTGGGGCGGTCGCCCTGGGCGTAGCAGGCCTCGTGGACCAGTGCGTACAGCGGGTGCCCGGCGTACGAGAGGAGGGACTGGACGTCCTCCTGGAAGGCGTCGGAGAGGGCCGGGCCCTGGGCGGTACGGACGAAGGCGTTCTCCAGGAGGTAGTGCAGGCGGTGGCTGCCCTCGCCGCCGCCGAGGAGGATGCCGAGGGACTGGAAGGCCTCGACGGTGAGGCGGTAGCCGCCGTTCAGGACGGGCTCGTGCCGCAGGAGGTGCTCGGCGATGCGCCGGGCACGCTCGACGTCCTGGGGGTAACGCGCGTAATGGGCGGCGACCTTGCGCTCGATGCGCGGGTAGGCGGCCCGGTAGACGTCGTCGGCGTGGCCGTCGAGGGTGGGCAGGCCGCCGGTGATCAGGGCGGTGCTGAGACCCTCGGGCGCGGTGGAGAGGTAGTGGACCGTGCAGAAGCCGCCGAAGCTCTGGCCGAGGACGGCCCAGGGGGCGCCGCCGGTGACTGCGGGGCGGATCGCCTCGCAGTCGCGAACGATGGAGTCGGCGCGGAACAGCGCGAGATGGTCGGCCTGTTCGCGGGGGCCGCCGCGCAGCGGGAGGGTCTGCCGGTTGGCGGGCGTGGAGCTGCCGGTGCCGCGCTGGTCGAGCAGCAGGACGCGGTAGTCCTCCAGGGCGCGGCCGAGCCAGGCCTGCTTGCCGACGAAACGATTCGCCCCGAAACCGGGGCCACCCTGGAGATACACCAGCCAGGGCAGGTCCTGGTCCGCCTTGTCGCTGCCGACCACTTCACGGGCGTACAGCTCGATCGTCTCCCCGGAGGGGTTGTCGTGATCGAGGGGCACGGTGAAGCGGCGGTCGCTGAGGACGACACCGGGCTGACGGTAACTGGCACTCAAAGGGGGCTCCCGAGACGGACGGATTCCTGACCGCGAACCAGTTCAGCACAAGTTCTCCGGCGAGCCGAGCCCGGGGATCAAGAAAATCGTACTGACCGGCCGATCAGGCCGGGAACCGCCTACGTACTGAACGACCGCTCAGCGCGGCGGGAGGCTGGAGCGCCGCACCACCAGCTCCGGCTGGAGCACCACGCGCTGGTGCTCGTGCGGAGTGGGTGCCGTCTCGGCCTCGGTCTCCTCCAGGAGGAGCGAGGCCGCGAGCGCGCCCATCGTCACGGCGGGCTGCCGTACGGAGGTCAGCGGGACGGCCGCCGCCGCCGCGAACTCGATGTCGTCGTAGCCGACGATCGCGAGGTCGTCCGGGACGCTCACCCCGGCCGCGAACATGGCCTGCAGTACGCCGAGCGCGAGCAGGTCGTTGGCGCAGAACACCGCGGTCGGGCGGTCGCCGAGGCCGAGGAGGCGGGCGCCCGCGTCGCGGCCCGCGGCCACGTCGAGCCGCTCGGTGGGCAGCTCGCGCAGGTGTTCCGGGCCGAGCCCCGCCTCGGCCAGCGCGTTCAGGGAGCCGGTGCGGCGGTCCCGGACCTGGTTCAGTCCGGGCGGCCCGCTCACGTACGCGATGGAGCGGTGGCCCGCGTCGATCAGGTGCCGTACGGCCAGGGCGCCGCCCGCGACGTCGTCGACCGACACCGAGCACTCGGTGGTGCCCTCGGCGACGCGGTCGACGAGCACGAAGGGGATGCCGTGGCGGCGGAACGCCTCTATGTTGCGCCCGGTCGCGTCGGCGGGGGTCAGCAGGACGCCCCGGACGCGCTGCTCGGCGAAGAGGGAGAGGTAGTCGGCCTCCTCGCCGGCGCTCTGCGCGCTGTTGCAGACCATCACGCCGAGCCCGGCCTCGCGGGCGGCCCGCTCGGCGCCGCGTGCCACGTCCACGAAGAAGGGGTTGCCCATGTCGAGGACGAGCAGGCCCATGATCCGGCTGCGTCCGGCGCGCAGCTGGCGGGCCGACTCGCTGCGGACGTAGCCGAGCCGGTCGATGGCGGAGAGCACGCGGGCGCGGGTCTCGGAGGCGACCGTGTCCGGGCGGTTGATGACGTTCGAGACCGTGCCGACGGAGACTCCGGCGACTCGTGCGACGTCCTTGATACCCACCGACTGGGCCATCAGGCGGTTACCTCCGGGGAACGGGGAGTGGTGGGCACGCAGTCACATTACCCGCGTGCCCACGTGGAACGGACTCCGTCATGCGGGCAGCTTGAAGTCCACGACATGGAGCGCCGAGGGTGTCGTACCGGTGGACTTCACCTGGTAGAGGACCGACAGCACGCCGTCCTGGGCGATCCGGGTCTCGTCGACCACGACCTCACCGAAGGCGTTGAGGCCGCTGCCGTCGAACAGTGTCGTCCAGTCGGTGTGCCCGGAGGCGGCCGACGCGGCGGCGATCCGTCCGAAGGGCAGGATCGCGTACGCGTTGTCGTACTTGTCCAGGACCAGTTTGGTGCGCTGGCTGGAGTTCAGAGGGACCGGGATCTCGGTCTTGCGCCAGGTGCCGGTGGACGTCTTGCGGACGTGGAAGGCACGGCCGTTGGCCGTCCGGTCGGCGACGTAGTTGGTGGTGCACTGGCCGAAGCGGCCCGGTACGTAGCTGATGATCGCGTGCGGACGGCCCGCCGAGTCGGTGAACTGGCTCTCCTGGTTCATCAGGGAGTGGTCCGGGTTGATCGCGTCGATCACCAGCCCGCTGTCGGTGACGGCGACCTTGTCGGAGCCGCCGGTGGTGCCGACCACCGTGCCCGCGTTGTTGCGCCACGTGCGGCCCCGGTCGTCCGAGTAGACGTAGCCGGTGTCGTGGTTGGTGATGCCGCCGCCGTTGCACATCACGGCGCCGTTCTGCTCGCGCCAGGTGAAGAAGGAGTGCAGCCGGCCGTTCCTGTCGTAGTCGATGCCGTGCAGGTACATGTTCCGGACGGTGCTGGTCCCGTGCTCGCTGGTGTAGGTGCCGGTGGAGCTGGTCCACTCGCCGAGGCCGGTCCAGGACGTTCCGTCGTACTCGGCGAGGGCGTTGCGGCCGTTGCCGGAGACCGCGACCCGGTAGCTCAGCTGGAGCTTTCCGTCGGGCGTGGAGATGAACTGCGGGTACGTGAACTGCGAGGTGAGCGCGAGCCCGTCGAGGGTGGACTGCGGCGCCCCGAAGCGGCTCGCGGTCCAGCTCAGCCCGGCGGGGTTGTCCATCAGCCCGGCCACCGACTTCACGTAGGTGAAGCCGTCGCTGTGGGAGTCCATGTTGAGGTGGAGGCGGCCGTCGACCTTGGAGACGCCCATCGAGATGACGTTGTGGGAGTCGTTGTACCGCAGGGTGTGGCCGACCTTGACGGTGGACCAGGTGCTCCCGCCGAGGACACGGCGGCCGACGACGGCGTTGCGGTCGGCGGTGTACCAGACGGCGTACTGGTAGCCCTTGTAGGTCAGCAGGCCGTTCTTCTGGAACGAGTTGTTGTTGACGAGGCCGTCGTAGGACACGAAGAAGATGGCCTGGCCGTCGAGCGTGGTGTTGCCGGTCTGGGTGACCGAGGGACCGGGGTCGGCAGCCCGGGCGGTGCCGGCTATGCCGGGGGCCACCACGCTGCTGAGCAGGGCGGTCGCCAGCAGGGTGCGTCTCTTCATGTCGGGGCTCCTTGAACGTGCGGGGACGAGGAGGACGAGCGAGGGGAAGAGCAGGGGGAACGGGGAGAGCGGGAAGAGCGGGGAAGAGCACGGTGCATCAGGCGAGGTGGAACACCTCGGTGAGGGGTTTCATGGCCTCGTCGGGCCTGGCGCCGTCCAGCGATTCGAAGAACGGCGCCATCTCGGCCTGCCAACGGGCGTTGACCTCGGCGGCCTCCATGCCTGCCTGCGCGGCTGCGAAGTCCTCGGTCTCCAAGTAGCCGACCAGCAGGCCGTCCTCGCGAAGGAAGAGCGAGTAGTTGTGCCAGCCGGTGGCCGAGAGCGCTTCGAGCATCTCGGGCCACACGGCGGCATGCTGCTCGCGGTACTCGTCGAGCCGGCCCTCGCGGACCTTGAGCAGGAAACAGACGCGCTGCATGAAGGGCAACTCCCGGGGTGAGGGGGGATCAGAAGTCGAACTGGTCGATGTTCTTCTTGTCGAACACGGTCGGCTTGCCGAGGTCGATCACGCCGTCCTTGCCGATGGTGAAGGTGCCCATGGCACCGGCCTTGAAGGTCTCGCCCTCCTTGCCGGTGATCTGACCGGACGACAGCGCGACGGCGGTACGCGCGGCCAGCTCGCCGAGCTTCGCCGGGTCCCACAGCTCGAAGGCCTCGACGGTGCCGTTCTTCACGTACTTGCGCATGTCGTTCGGGGTGCCGAGGCCGGTGAGCTTGACCTTGCCCTTGTACTTCGAGCCGGACAGGTACTGGGCAGCGGCCTTGATGCCGACGGTGGTCGGGGAGATGATCCCGGCCAGCTTCGGGTTCTCCTGGAGCAGGCCCTGGGTCTGCTGGAAGGACTGCTGGGCGTCGTCGTTGCCGTACGCGACCTTGACCAGCTTCATGTCCTTGTACTTGGGGTCCTTGAGCTCGTCCTTCATGAAGTCGATCCAGGTGTTCTGGTTCGTCGCGGTCTGCGCGGCGGACAGGATCGCGATCTCGCCCTTGTAGCCGATCTGCTCGGCGAGGAGCTGGACCTCGGTACGGCCGAGGGCCTCGGCGCTGGCCTGCGAGACGAAGGCGTTGCGGCAGTCGGCCTTGGTGTCGGAGTCGTACGTGACGACCTTGATGCCGTTCTTCATGGCCTGCTTGAGCGCGGTGCACAGGGCGCCCGGGTCCTGCGCGGAGACGGCCATCGCGTCGACCTGCTGCTGGGTGAGCGTGTTGACGTAGCTCACCTGACCCGAGGTGTCCGTGGCGCTGCTGGTGCCGACCTCCTTGTACTTCGACCCCAGCTCGGTGAGGGCCTTCTCGCCGCCCTTGTCGGCGGAGGTGAAGTACGGGTTGTTGACCGCCTTGGGCAGGAAGCCGACGGTCAGCCCCTTCTTGGTGGCCGCGTTCGGGTCGGCCTTGCCGGCGGTGGCGTTCGAACCGCCCTCGTCCTTGACGTCGTCCTTGGAGGTACCGCCACCGCAGGCGGTCCCTGCCAGGGCGAGGGAGGTGACGGCGGCCAGGGCCGCACAGGCCCGACGGAGCTTGGTGGAAGACATGGTGGCAGAGCCTTTCGACAGGAGTTACGAGGTGGTGGGTGCGGAGGCGGCTCTGCGGCCCGCCCTCGCTACGGAGATCTGCCGTGCGACCCGGGGGCCGAGCACGGAGAGGACGAGCAGAACGCCGGTGACGACGATCTGCGACTGGGCGGAGACGTCCTGGAGGCTCATCACGTTCTGCAACGCGCCGAGCAGGAAGACTCCCGCGATCGCGCCGCCGAGCGTTCCCTTGCCGCCGTCGAAGTCGATACCGCCGAGCAGGACGGCCGCCACGACGGACAGTTCGAGCCCGGTGGCGTTGTCGTAGCGGGCGCTGGCGTAGTGCAGCGCCCAGAAGATGCCGGTCAGCGAGGCCATGAGACCGGTCAGGGTGAACAGGATCAGCTTCTGCCGCTTGACACGGATGCCGGCGAACCGCGCGGCCTCCTCATTGGCGCCGATCGCGAACAGCGAGCGCCCGAACGGTGTGGCGTGCAGCGCGACCACGGCGATCGCGAGCAGCACGAGGAAGGGCAGGAAGGCGTACGGGATGAAGGTGTCGCCGATGCGTCCGGACGCGAAGTCCAGGTACTGGGTGGGGAAGTCGGTCACCGCGTCCGAGCCGAGGACGATCTGCGCGATGCCCCGGTAGGCGGCGAGGGTACCGATGGTGACGGCGAGGGACGGCAGTCCGAGCCGCGTCACCAGCAGACCGTTGATCAGCCCGCACACCACACCGAGGAGCAGGCAGATCGGGATGATCGTCTCGATCGTCATGCCCTCGTTCCACAGGGCACCCATCACCGCGCCGGACAGGCCGGCCGTGGAGGCGACCGACAGGTCGATCTCGCCGGACACCACGAGCAGGGTCATCGGCAGCGCGATCAGCGCGATGGGCAGCGTGTTGCCGATCAGGAACGACAGGTTGAGGGCGTTGCCGAAGCCGTCCACGGTTCCGAAGGACAGCAGCAGGACGACGATGAGGAGGGCGCCGACGACCGTGTCCCAGCGGACGGCGCGCGCGAGAGCGGAGTCAGCCATGGCGGGCGTTCCTCTTCTTCAGGGCGGTCGCCACGCGCAGGGCGACGATCCGGTCGACCGCGATGGCGAGGATGAGCAGGATGCCGTTGATGGCGAGCACCCAGACCGAGCTGACGCCGAGGGCGGGCAGCACGCTGTTGATGGAGGTCAGGAGGAGCGCGCCGAGAGCCGCCCCGTAGACGCTGCCGGAGCCGCCGGTGAAGACGACGCCGCCGACCACGACCGCGCTGACGACGGTCAGTTCGTAGCCGTTGCCGGTGCCGGAGTCGACGTTGCCGAACCGGGCGAGGTACAGCGCGCCCGCGAGTCCGGCGAGGGCTCCGCAGAAGGTGTAGGCGGCCAGGATCCGCTTGCGTACGGGGATGCCGGCGAGGCGTGCGGCCTCCGGGTTGGAGCCGAGCGCGTACAACTCGCGCCCGCTGCCGAAGTGTTTGAGGTAGTACGCCGTCGCGATCAGCACCACCAGCGCGATCATCGCCAGCCACGGCACGGCTGAGAGGCCGCCGGAGCCGAAGTCGATGAACCCGTCGGGCAGGCCCGCCGCAGTGATCTGCCGGGAGCCGACCCAGATGGAGTCGATGCCGCGGATGATGTAGAGCGTGCCGAGGGTGACGACGAGCGCGGGCACCTGGCCGAGACTGACGAGCAGTCCGTTGACCAGTCCGCAGCCGATGCCGAGCAGGACCGCGAGGGCCACGGCGACAACGGAGTTGCCGCCTCCCTGGAGGTAAGTGCCCGCGGCGAAGGCGCTGATGCCGAGCGTGGAGCCGACCGAGAGGTCGACGTTGCGTGTGATGACGACCAGCGACTGGCCGGTGGCGACCAGGACGAGGATGGTCGCGTTGAGCAGGAGGTCCTTGATGCCCTGCTCGGACAGGAAGTCGCTGTTGCCGATCTGGGTGATGACGATCATCACCAGGAAGACGACCAGGATGGCGAGTTCACGCATCTTGAAGACGCGGTCCACCAGCCGGGTGCCGCTGGACTTGGGCACCTCGGCGGCGGGGGCGGGATTGGGAGCGGTGACCGTCACGCGGCTGCCCTCCCGGTGGCTGCGGCCATCACGGTTTCCTCGGTGGCGTCGGAGCGTGGGATCTCGGCGGTGAGCCGGCCTTCGTGCATCACGAGGACCCGGTCGGCCATGCCGAGGATCTCGGGCAGGTCGGAGGAGATCATCAGGACGGCGACCCCGTCGGCGGCCAACTGGCTGAGCAGCCGGTGCACTTCGGCCTTCGTACCGACGTCGATGCCTCGGGTCGGCTCGTCGACGATCAGCACCTTCGGGCCGGTGGCGAGCCACTTGGCGAGGACGACCTTCTGCTGGTTGCCGCCCGACAGGGTGTTGACGGTGTCGGCGATCCGCGCGTACTTGACCTGGAGCTTGACGGCCCAGTCGAGGGAGCGGCTGCGCTCGGCGCGCGGATCCATCAGACCCGCCTTGACGGTCGTACGCAGTCCGGTGAGGCCGATGTTGCGCTCGATGGACATGTCCATCACCAGGCCCTGGGCGCGGCGGTCCTCGGGGACGAGGGCGAGACCCGCGGCCATGGCCGTGGAGGGCGCGCCGTTCGTCAGCTTCTTCCCGTCGAGCTCGACCTCTCCGGCGTCCCAGCGGTCGATGCCGAAGACGGCCCGGGCGACCTCCGTACGCCCGGCGCCGACGAGTCCGGCGAGGCCGACGATCTCGCCGCGGCGGACGTCGAAGGAGACATCGGTGAAGACGCCCTCGCGGGTCAGCCGCCGTACGCTCAGGGCGACTTCGCCCGCGTCGACGTCCTGCTTGGGGTAGAGCTCGTCGAGATCGCGGCCGACCATGCGGCGTACGAGGTCGTCCTCGGTCATGCCGTCGATCGGCTCGCTGGAGATCAGGGCTCCGTCGCGAAGGGTCGTCACCTGCTGGCAGATCCGGAAGATCTCCTCCAGGCGGTGCGAGATGAACAGCACGGCCGAGCCCTGCTCGCGCAGAGTGCGCACGACACCGAACAGACGGGCCACCTCGCTGCCGGTGAGGGCGGCGGTCGGCTCGTCCATGATCAGGACGCGGGCGTCGAAGGAGAGCGCCTTGGCTATCTCGACGATCTGCTGGTCCGCGATCGACAGGCCACGGGCCGGACGGTCGGGGTCGAGCTCGACGCCGAGGCGCTTCATCAGGGCCAGGGTCGACGCGTGCGTGGCCTTGTGGTCGATCCGGCCGAGCGCGCGCCGGGGCTGGCGGCCCATGAAGATGTTCTCGGCGATCGACAGGTCGGGGAAGAGCGTGGGCTCCTGGTAGATCACCGCGATACCCGCGTCCCGGGCGTCGGCGGGGCCGTGGAAGACGGTGGGCTCGCCGTCCAGGAGCACCTGACCGGCGTCCGGTCGGTGCACGCCGGCGAGCGTCTTGATGAGGGTCGACTTGCCCGCGCCGTTCTCTCCGGCGAGTGCGTGCACTTCTCCGGGGAAGAGTTCGAGGGACACGTCCCGCAGGGCGCGTACTGCGCCGAAGGACTTCGAGATGTCCTTCAGTGCCAGCACGGGGGCCGGACCCGCGTCGGACCGGTGGGTCATGAGGGCTCCTCAACGACGCGGGCGATGCGGCCTCACGACGTCGTGAAAGGTTTCAACTAGGTTGCCGGGACGTTAGGCAGGTAGCCCAGGTCACGTCAATGGGTACAGGCCGAAATTTTCGATAGCCAAAGGTCACAACCGAGTCACGGAGAGACGTATTCGTCGGAGGGGTTGACAGCCTTTCGGGCTGCTCATAGCTTCAGCCTTCTGAATCGTTTCAGACTGGACCTCGCGCTGCATGTCGTGCGGAAGCCTCGCTGAAGCCCTTCGGACCCGAAGCCACAACCGAAGTCACAGGAGCCCTGAAGTGACCGAGCTTGCCGCGGTGAAGGCCGCCCTCAAGACCCAGGCAGTAGAGACGCCGTCGTGGGCGTACGGGAACTCGGGAACCCGCTTCAAGGTGTTCGCGCAGCCCGGAGTCCCGCGCGATCCTTTCGAAAAGCTGGACGACGCCGCGAAGGTGCACGAGTTCACCGGTGCCGCGCCGACCGTGGCACTGCACATCCCCTGGGACCGGGTCGAGGACTACGCGGCGCTGGCGAAGCACGCCGAGGAGCGAGGCCTGACGCTCGGCGCGATCAACTCCAACACCTTCCAGGACGACGACTACAAGCTGGGCAGCATCTGCCACCCGGACGCGGCGGTCCGCCGCAAGGCGCTCGACCACCTGCTCGAATGCATCGACATCATGGACGCCACGGGTTCGAAGGACCTGAAGCTGTGGTTCGCGGACGGTACGAACTATCCCGGCCAGGACGACATCCGCGAGCGCCAGGACCGGCTCGCCGAGGGACTCGCCCGGGTGTACGAGCGGCTCGGCGACGACCAGCGGATGCTCCTGGAGTACAAGTTCTTCGAGCCCGCCTTCTATACGACGGACGTGCCGGACTGGGGCACGGCGTACGCCCACTGTCTGAAGCTCGGGCCCAAGGCGCAGGTCGTCGTCGACACCGGGCACCACGCTCCCGGAACCAACATCGAGTTCATCGTCGCGACGTTGCTGCGCGAGGGGAAGCTCGGGGCGTTCGACTTCAACTCGCGGTTCTACGCCGATGACGACCTGATGGTCGGGGCCGCGGATCCCTTCCAGCTGTTCCGGATCATGTACGAGGTGATTCGCGGGGGTGGGTTCAGTCCGGATGTGGCGTTCATGCTCGACCAGTGCCACAACATCGAGGCGAAGATCCCGGCGATCATCCGGTCGGTGATGAACGTGCAGGAGGCCACGGCCAAGGCGCTCCTGGTGGACCGCGAGGCTCTTGTCGTCGCCCAGCGGTCAGGGGACGTGCTGGCTGCGAACGCCGTCGTCATGGACGCGTACAACACGGATGTGCGGCCGTTGGTGGCCGAGGTTCGTGAGGAGCTGGGGTTGGACGCGGACCCGATGGCGGCGTACCGCCGCTCCGGGTGGGCCGAGAAGATCGCTGCGGAGCGGGTTGGTGGGCAGCAGGCGGGGTGGGGAGCGTAGCCGCTGCACTGGGCTTGACCGGCCCACTCCCCGCAGGGCTGCAGGTCGGTGGCTGACTGCGGGTCTTCCTCAGCCGACCGCGCAGTTCCCCGCGCCCCTGAAGGGGCACGACCCTCGCCCCGCGTGAAAGAAGGGCGCCCCGCGTCCCTACGGGACTCAAGCGCACATACACACACTCTTTAAGGACTAGGAACATGGCACCCCATCCCGAAGCCGCTGCTCTGCTCGCTCGGTCCAATCGGCTTGGCGCTGATCCGCGGAACACGAACTACGCGGGCGGGAACACGTCCGCGAAGGGCACCGACACCGATCCTGTGACCGGTGGGGACGTCGAGCTGATGTGGGTCAAGGGGTCGGGAGGCGACCTGGGGACCCTCACCGAATCCGGGCTCGCGGTGTTGCGGATCGACCGGCTGCTGGCGCTGAAGGACGTGTATCCGGGGGTCGGGCGCGAGGACGAGATGGTGGCCGCGTTCGACTACTGCCTGCACGGGAAGGGCGGGGCGGCTCCGTCGATCGACACGGCCATGCACGGGCTGGTGGACGCGGCGCATGTGGATCATCTGCATCCCGACTCCGGGATCGCGCTCGCCTGCGCGGCCGACGGGGAGAAGCTGACCGCCGAATGCTTCGGGGACAGTGTGGTGTGGGTGCCGTGGCGCCGGCCCGGGTTCCAGCTCGGTCTTGACATCGCCGCCGTGAAGGAAGCGAACCCGCAGGCCGTCGGCTGCGTCCTCGGCGGGCACGGAATCACCGCCTGGGGCGACACGGCCGAGGAGTGCGAGCGGAACTCGCTGCACATCATCCGTACCGCCGAGACATTCCTCGCCGAGCGCGGGAAGGACGAGCCCTTCGGTCCGGTCGTCGAGGGATACGCGGCTCTCGGCGGCGTCGAGCGCCGGGAGCGGGCCGCCGCCCTCGCGCCCGTGATCCGGTCGCTGGCCTCGCAGGACCGTCCGCAGGTCGGCCACTTCACCGACTCCGAGGTCGTGCTGGACTTCCTCGCGAGCGCCGAGCACCCGCGGCTCGCCGCGCTGGGCACCTCCTGCCCCGACCACTTCCTCCGTACGAAGGTCAGGCCTCTCGTCCTCGATCTGCCGCCGACCGTCGAACTGGACGAGGCGATCGCCCGGCTGAAGGAGCTCCACGCCGAGTACCGCGAGGAGTACGCCGCCTACTACCAGCGGCATGCTGACGCCGACTCCCCCGCGATGCGCGGCGCCGACCCGGCGATCGTCCTCATCCCCGGGGTCGGCATGTTCAGCTTCGGCAAGGACAAGCAGACCGCGCGCGTGGCCGGCGAGTTCTACGTCAACGCGATCAACGTGATGCGCGGGGCCGAGGCCGTCTCGACGTACGCGCCGATCGAGGAGTCGGAGAAGTTCCGCATCGAGTACTGGGCCCTTGAGGAGGCCAAGCTCCGGCGGATGCCGAAGCCCAAGCCGCTCGCCACGCGCGTTGCGCTGGTGACGGGTGCGGGCAGCGGTATCGGCAAGGCGATCGCCGAGCGGCTGGTCGCCGAGGGCGCGTGTGTCGTGATCGCGGACCTGAACGCGGAGAACGCGGCCGACGTCGCCACCGCGCTCGGCGGGCCCGACAAGGCCGTCGCCGTCACCGTCGACGTGACCTCCGAGGAGCAGATCGCCGAGGCCTTCAAGGCGGCGGTGCTCGCCTTCGGCGGCGTCGACCTCGTCGTGAACAACGCCGGCATCTCCATCTCCAAGCCGCTCCTGGAGACCACGGCGAAGGACTGGGACCTCCAGCACGACATCATGGCCCGCGGCTCCTTCCTCGTCTCACGCGAGGCGGCCCGGGTGATGATCGCGCAGGGGCTCGGCGGTGACGTCATCTACATCGCGTCCAAGAACGCCGTCTTCGCCGGTCCGAACAACATCGCGTACTCGGCCACCAAGGCCGACCAGGCCCATCAAGTACGGCTGCTGGCCGCCGAGTTGGGTGAGCACGGAATCCGGGTCAACGGCATCAACCCCGACGGGGTCGTGCGCGGCTCCGGGATCTTCGCGGGCGGCTGGGGCGCTCAGCGCGCGGCCACGTACGGCATCGAGGAGGAGAAGCTCGGCGAGTTCTACGCCCAGCGGACCATCCTCAAGCGCGAGGTGCTGCCCGAGCACGTCGCGAACGCCGTCTTCGCCCTGACGGGCGGCGACCTCACACACACCACCGGTCTGCACGTCCCGGTCGACGCCGGTGTCGCCGCCGCGTTCCTCCGGTGACGAACGTGACTCAGGAAGCGACAGTGAACCTCAGGAGGCGGCTGTGAAGTCGTACGCCGCGGTCGACCTCGGCGCGTCCAGCGGGCGCGTCATGGTCGGCCGCGTGGGCCCCGACTCGCTGGAGCTGACGGAGGCGCACCGCTTCCCGAACCGGCCGGTGCGGACGCCCGAAGGGCTGCGCTGGGACATCCTCGCGCTGTACGCGGGCGTCCTCGACGGGCTGCGCGCGGCAGGTCAGGTCGACTCGGTCGGCATCGACAGCTGGGCCGTGGACTACGGCCTGCTCGACGCCGACGGGGCGCTCCTCGGCAACCCCGTGCACTACCGCGACACCCGCACCCAGGGTGTCGCGGAGAAGGTGTGGGCCACCGTGCCCGCCGCCGGCCTGTACGCGGCGACCGGGCTCCAGTACGCCCCCTTCAACACGCTGTACCAACTGGTGGCCGCCCGCTCGTCGTCCCAACTGGCGTATGCGAGCCGCCTGTTGCTCGTCCCCGACCTGCTGACGTACTGGCTCACGGGCGAGCTGGGCACCGAGCTCACCAACGCCTCCACGACCCAGCTGATCGACCCGCGCACCCGCGACTGGTCGTACGACGTCGCGGAGCGCCTCGGCATCGACCTGGGGCTGTTCGCGCCGCTGCGGCGGCCCGGGGATCCGGCGGGGCTGCTCCGGCAGAGCGTGCTGGACGAGACCGGGCTGACCGGTCCGGTGCCGGTGACGACGGTCGGCTCGCACGACACCGCCTCCGCGGTGGCCGCGGTTCCGGCGGTGGGTGGCGAGCGCTTTGCGTACATCTGCACCGGCACCTGGTCCCTGGCGGGCCTGGAGCTGGAGGCGCCGGTCCTCACCGAGGCGAGCCGCGCGGCCAACTTCACCAACGAACTGGGCCTGGACGGCACAGTCCGCTATCTCCGGAACATCATGGGGCTCTGGCTGCTCCAGGAGTGCGTACGGGAATGGGGGGACCCCGACCTGGGGGACCTCCTGTCGGCCGCCGCCGAGGTACCGGCGCTGCGGTCCGTCGTGGACGCGGGCGACGCCGCCTTCCTGGCTCCGGGGCGGATGCCGGCCCGGATCGCCGACGCCTGCCGGGAGTCGGGGCAGCCCGTGCCCGAGTCGCCCGCCGAGATCACGCGCTGCATCCTCGACTCGCTCGCCCTGGCCCACCGCCGGGCGATCACCCAGGCCCAGGAACTGGCCGACCACCCGGTCGACGTCGTACACATCGTCGGCGGCGGCACCCGCAACGCCCTCCTCTGCCAGCTGACCGCCGACGCCTGCGGCCTCCCGGTTGTCTCGGGCCCGGCGGAAGCGGCTGCCCTGGGCAACGTCCTCGTACAGGCGCGCACCCACGGCCTGGTCGACGACCGCGCGTCGATGCGCGAACTACTGGCCCGCACCCAGCAGTTGACCCGCTACGCCCCCCGGGGCACCACGTCGGTGTGGGAGGCCGCCGAGGCTCGCCTGGCAGGCCGATGACCTGTATCCCCGCCCCAGCACAGGCGCCCCCTAGGGGCGCGGGGAACTGCGCACCCAGCCACGAACAACCCGCAGCCCCGAACGACACTTCCAGGAATCGCCGGCCGGGAAACGGCACCCCGCGCGGAGGGCAACCTCATTCCCAGCAAAGCCAGCGCCGCGTAATGTGCACTCATCCGATGATCGACCCCAAGGAGCCGCGATGCGTGTCGCTCTGTTCCTGACCTGTGTCAACGACACGCTCTATCCGGACACCGGCCGCGCCGTGGTGAAACTGCTGACCAGGCTGGGCGTGGACGTCGATTTCCCGATGGCGCAGACGTGCTGCGGGCAGGCGCACTACAACACCGGCTACCGCCACCAGGCCGAGCCGATGGCCCGGCATTTCTCCGATGTCTTCGGTGGGTACGAAGCGATCGTGACCCCGTCCGGGTCGTGCGGCGCGATGGTGCGGGAGCTGTATCCGCGGATGGGCGAGCGGGCGCGCGCCGAGGGCCGCGGGGACACTCTCGCGGCCACACTCGCGCCGGTCGTGCCGAAGACGTACGAGCTCACCGAGTTCCTGGTGGACGTGCTCGGAGTGACGGACGTGGGCGCGTACTACCCGCACACCGTCACGTACCACCCCACCTGTCACGGGCTGCGGAGCCTCGGGCTCGGCGACCGGCCGCGCCGACTGCTCCAGTCCGTCAAGGGACTTGAGCTGAAAGAGCTGCCCGGCGCGGACGAATGCTGCGGCTTCGGCGGCACGTTCGCCGTCAAGAACTCCGATGTATCGGCGGCGATGGGTGCCGACAAGGTGCGCAACGCCGAGTCGACGGGCGCCGAGGTGCTGTGCGCCGCCGACAACTCCTGCCTCATGCACATCGGCGGCACCATGACCCGGCTCAGGACGGACATGCGTCCGGTGCACATCGCGGAGATCCTGGCGAGCACGGAGGAGGAACCCCTCTCATGAGCGGAACGTCGGTCGGCACGAACAGCCACAGCGGAGAGGAGCCGAGCGCATGAGCGGTGGGACTTTCGTCGGGATGCCGTCCTTCCCGAAGGCCGCGCACGAGGCCGTCCACAACCAGACCCTGCGCGGCAATCTGCGCCACGCCACCCACACCATCCGCGCCAAGCGCGCGAACGCGGTGGCGGAGGTCTCCGACTGGGCCGAGCTCCGTGAGGCCGGCAAGCAGATCAAGGACCACACGCTCCGTCATCTCGACCGGTATCTGGTGCAGTTGGAGGAATCGGTCACAGCGGCCGGCGGCACCGTGCACTGGGCCGCCGACGCGGACGAGGCCAACCGGATCGTCACGTACCTCGTCAAGGCGACCGGCGAGAGCGAGGTCGTCAAGGTCAAGTCGATGGCCACGCAGGAGATCGGCCTCAACGAGGCTCTCGAGGCCGAGGGCATCAACGCCTACGAGACCGATCTCGCCGAGCTCATCGTGCAGTTGGGCAAGGACCGGCCCTCCCACATCCTCGTGCCGGCCATCCACCGCAACCGCGGCGAGATCCGGGACATCTTCGCCCGCGAGATGAGCGAGTGGGGCCGCCCGGCACCGGAGGGCCTGACCGACACGCCCGCCGAACTGGCCGAGGCCGCGCGCGTGCATCTGCGCGAGAAGTTCCTGCGCGCCAAGGTCGGTGTCTCCGGCGCCAACTTCATGGTCGCCGAGACCGGCACGCTGGTCGTCGTGGAGTCCGAGGGCAACGGCCGGATGTGCCTGACCCTCCCCGAGACACTGATCTCGGTCGTCGGCATCGAGAAGATCGTGCCGACCTGGCAGGACCTGGAGGTCTTCCTCCAGACGCTCCCCCGCTCCTCGACGGCCGAGCGCATGAACCCGTACACCTCCACCTGGACGGGCACGACGGACGAGGACGGTCCCCAGAGCTTCCATCTGGTCCTCATCGACAACGGCCGCACCGACACGCTCGCCGACGAGGTCGGCCGCCAGGCCCTGCGCTGCATCCGCTGCTCGGCGTGTCTCAACGTCTGCCCGGTGTACGAGCGGGCGGGCGGCCACGCGTACGGCTCGGTCTACCCGGGCCCGATCGGCGCGATCCTCAGCCCCCAACTCCGGGGCACCCAGAGCGAGATCGACGCCTCACTGCCGTACGCCTCCTCGCTGTGCGGTGCCTGCTACGACGTCTGCCCGGTGGCCATCGACATCCCGGAGGTGCTGGTGCATCTGCGGGAGCGGATCGTCGAGGGCGGTGTCGTGACACGGGACGGCGCCAAGGTCGTACTCAAGCCCGCGAAGGGGCATGCCGCCGAGCGGGCGGCGATGCGCGCGGCGCGGTGGGCCTTCGGTCACCCGGGGGCGCTGCGCACCGGCCAGCGGTTCGCGTCCAGGACCCGCCGCTTCCATCCGCGGACGCTGCCCGGACCCGGCAAGGCGTGGAGCGAGACGCGGGCGCTGCCGACGGTTCCAGCGGAGCCGTTCCGCGACTGGTGGCAGCGGACGCACGGCGGGAACAAGAGCGGCGGGGGCGCGAAGTGAGCAGCAGGGATCTGATCCTGGCCCGGGTGCGGCGCGCGCTGGCGGACGTGCCACGGGACGACACGCCGTACGACCAGGCCTTCGAACGCGGGTATCTGCGCGAGCACGGGGACCGGAGTGTCGAGCAGACGGTGGATCTGCTGGCGGAGAACCTGGCGGACTACCGGGCGCGGGTGCACCGCTGTGACGCCGACGGGCTGGCGGCGACGATCGCCGGGCTGCTGGCCGAGCGCGGTTCGACGTCGGTCGTCGTACCGACGGGGCTGGACCCGGAGTGGCTCGCGGCCACCGACGTGACGCGGGTTCCGGACCGGCTCGACAGCACCCCGGCCGAACTGGACCGCGTCGACAGCGTCGTCACCGCGTGCGCTGTCGCGATCGCCGAGACCGGCACGATCGTCCTGGACGGCGGCCCGGACCAGGGCCGCCGCCGGATCACCCTCGTCCCGGACCACCACATCTGTGTCGTACGCGTCCCCGTACAGGTCGTGTCCTCCGTGCCCCAGGGACTGGAGCGCCTCGACCCGTCCCGCCCGCTCACCTGGATCTCGGGCCCCTCCGCGACCAGTGACATCGAACTCGACCGGGTCGAGGGGGTGCACGGTCCGCGCACCCTAGAGGTGGTGCTGGTGAGCGGAGAGTGACGGACGCGGTTAGCGTGAAGGCATGATCCGGTTCGAACAGGTCACCAAGCGCTACCCGGACGGTACGACGGCCGTGGACGGCCTCTCGTTCGAGGTGTCCGAGGGCGAACTAGTCACGCTCGTGGGCCCGTCCGGCTGCGGCAAGACGACGACCATGATGATGGTGAACCGCCTCATCGAGCCGACGTCCGGCCGGATCCTCGTGGACGGCGAGGACATCGCGGCGGTGGACCCCGTGAAGCTCAGGCGCCGGATCGGATACGTCATCCAGCAGGTCGGCCTCTTCCCGCACCGGACCGTCCTCGACAACACGGCGACCGTGCCGACGCTCGTGGGCTGGAAGAAGGCGAAGGCCCGGGCGCGGGCGGCCGAGCTGCTCGACCTGGTCGGTCTGGACCCGAAGACGTTCGGCTCGCGCTATCCGGACCAGCTGTCGGGCGGTCAGCGCCAGCGTGTCGGCGTGGCGCGGGCGCTCGCCGCCGACCCGCCGGTGCTGCTGATGGACGAGCCGTTCGGCGCGGTCGACCCCGTGGTGCGCGAGCAGTTGCAGGACGAGTTCCTGCGGATGCAGGCTGCCGTGCGCAAGACGGTGCTGCTGGTCACGCACGACATCGAGGAGGCCGTCCGGCTCGGCGACCGCATCGCGGTGTACGGGCAGGGGCGCATCGAGCAGTTCGACACGCCCGGGGCGGTGCTGGGCACCCCGGCGACTCCGTACGTGGCCGAGTTCGTGGGCGCCGACCGGGGCCTGAAGCGGCTGTCGGTCACCGAGATCGAGCCCGACGACCTGGAGCAGCCGCCGGTCGCGCGCCTCGACGAGCCGGCCGAGCGGGCCGCCGCCCGGCTGAACGCGGAGGGCGCCCGCTGGGCCGTCGTCCTGGACTCCGGCGACGAGCTGCACGGCTGGGTCGGCGTCGACGAACTCGCCGCGGGCGGCACGGTCGGCGACCTCGCCCACCACATGAACTCCTGGGTGCCGGTGGGCGCCCCGCTGAAACAGGCCTTCGGTGTGATGCTCCAGCACGACGCCGGGTGGGTGGCCGTGCTGGAGGGCGCGCGGTTCCTCGGCGTACTGACCCCCGCGAAGCTGCACGAGGCGCTACGGCGGTCGGTGGACGCGGACGCCCTGGGCGTGGCGCGGGGCCAGGTGGAGTTCGACTCGGTGGCGGACGCCTAGCTCTACCCTTGGACGGGCGCCTGCCCCCTGCCCTTGGGCTGACCCCTAGCCGCTGCCCTTGGGCGGACGACTAGCCGCTCCTCTTGAGCCCGCGCCTAGCCGCTGCCCTTGCGCGAGGTGGCCCCCCGCCCGACCAGTCCGTACGCCCACCGCTCGTTGAACCCGGCCAGGAAGCCGATCGCGCCCCAGAACCCCCAGAAGGCGGTGCCCGCCGAGTCCGCGCGTCCGTCCGGGGCGCAGACGTCGGTGATGCCGGCCGGTATCTCGATCACGGTGACGAGACCGCTGCCGAGCAGCAGGTAGACGGCGATCGCGAGCAGCCAGCCGAGGAAGACCCGGTGGACCCCGCCGCGCCGCATGGCGCGGGCCTGCTGGCCGGGCGGGACCGCCTCCCTCGACCCGTTGGCCGGTCGGCGCATCAGCTGGTCGCCGCTGTTGCGCAGCCTTGTCAGCACACTGAGCACCGCCCCGAACGCGCCCGCTCCCCCGCACACGAGCGCGCCCAGCAGGCTCCATCGGTCGGTGCACTTCAGCGAGACGTCACAGAGGCCGAGCAGCTTCTCCCCGACCAGCAACGGCACGATCAGCAGGACCATCCCCAGCGCGAATCCGCTGTTGAGACCGCGGTTGACGGCCAGCTCGCCGTCCTGGTCGAGGCGGACCCGGATGCGCAGGATCTCCCGTTCCAGATATGCGGCCAGATACTTGTCGGGCTCCGGGCCTCCCAGCCGCTGGTCGCGCAGAACGTTTCTCAGCACGCGCCGAACCGTGGTCCGCAGCGACTGTCTGGTCTTCTCCTCGAAGGCGCGCTGCGCTTCGCCGTAGAGCGACTGCAGGTGCAGCTGCTCCTCGGGAAACGACCTGCCGAACTGCATGTACGCGTCCCGCAGTTCGGGCTCCACCAGGTCCATCAGCCCCTGCGGATCGAGGTCGGTGCCCGCCCCCTCGATCGTCTCCCACACTCTCTCCCGCCAGTCCTGGCGGTTTCCCCCGCTTTTGTCCCCCATGAAGTACCTGTACCGACGGGCGCCCGGCGCGGGAACCCGAGCCACCGCTCCAGTACGGTCACCGACGTCACAGACCTGTCACTTGAGGAGGCCCTTGTCCTCCAGGTACGTACGCGCCACGTCCTCCGGCAGGCGGCGCCAGCTGTCCACCTGCTCGTTCATGGACGCCAGATCGGCAGTCGTGAGTACGTCGTTGAGCCTGTCCAGTGCCCCGGTCGCGCCCTCGCTGCCCGCTCGGGAGCGGTTCACGACCGGCACGATGTAGTCAGCGTTCTGCAGATGCTTGTCGTCCGCGAGCAGGACGAGTCCGAACTCGTCGAGCGTCGCGTCCGTCGTGGTGGTGAGCACCATCTGGTCCTGGCCGTTCTGCACGGCCCGTTTCGCCTGCGTAGTACCGACGCCCTTCGGGTCCACACCGGTGATGTCGATGCCGTACGTCTTCCTCAACCCCGGTTCGCAGTACGGACGTTGTACGCACTCGTCGCCCGCCGCGAGCCGCACCTCAAGGCCGGACCTCCCGAGGTCGCTCAGGGTCTTGAGGCCGTGCTGCCGTGCGTACGCTCGGGTCACCGCGAAGGCGTTCTGGTCGACCGCCCGGCCGGGATCGAGGACGGTGAGCCCGCGCGGGGTGGCGAGCTTGCGCAGCGCGGTCATCGTGGCCGTCAGGTCGGGCGAGCCGACGGCCGGCGCGTCCGCCCCGTTGGTCTTGGCGTTGAGCCAGTCGGCGAAGGTCGCCGCGTACTCGGCGACGACGTCGATCTGCCCCGACTCCAGGGCGGGTTCGTACAGTTCGCGGTTGGCGACGGTGAGCATCGACGTCTTGTAGCCGGCCTCTTTCAGCAGCAGCGCGTACATGGTGGCGAGCAGATCGCTCTCGGTGAAGCCGGCCGAGCCGATGGTCAGATGCTTGCTGTCCCCAGGCGCCTCGGTGACCTCGCCCTGGGTCTCCAGGGACGGACCGGAGGCGCAGCCGGTCAGCAGGAGCAGGCCCGCGAGAGCCGCGCGCCGCCTCATCTGGCGCCCCTCTTGGGTGCCAGTCGCTCGGCCACCTCGAAGACCGCTTCGACGAGCAGCGCGAAGACGGCCACGAGGACGGCTCCGGCGACGACCTGGGGCGTACTCGCGAGGTTGAACCCGGCGGTGATGATGCGTCCGAGGCCGCCGCCGCCCGCGAGCGCGGCGATCGTGGCGGTGGCGACGAGCTGGACGGCCGCGATGCGCACCCCGTTGAGGATCATCGGCATCGCGAGCGGCACCTCGACCTGCCACAGCATCTGCCGCCCGGTCATGCCCATTCCGCGCGAGGCCCGCACGACGTCACGGTCGACCTCGCGCATCCCGACGTACGCGTTGGTGAGGAGCGGCGGCACGGCGAACAGGACGAGCGCAACGACCGTCGGGCCCTCGCCCCACTTGCCGATGGGGGTGAGGAGCAGCAGGACCAGGACGGCGAAGGTGGGGATCGCGCGGCCGACGTTGGAGATGTTGACGGCGAGCGCGCCGCCCTTGCCGAGGTGGCCGAGGACGAGGGCGACCGGCAGCGCGATCAGACAGCTGATCACGAGACAGACCACGGTCAGCACGAGGTGCTGGGTGAGCCGGTGCCAGACGCCGGCGTCGCCCGCCCAGTTCGCGGAGTCGGTGAGCCAGTCCCAGGCGTCGGCCAGTGTGTTCACGCCCGGGCCGCCCGGGTCCACGGGGTGATCAGCCACTGCACACCGAGCAGCAGCAGATCGGCGACGACCGCGATGAGGACACAGAGCACGGACGCGGTGAGGACCTGCGCCTTGAAGAAGGTGTTCATGCCCGAGTAGATGAGGTTGCCGAGCCCTCCGAAGCCGACGATCGCGCCGACCGTGGCCAGCGACACCGCCGAGACGGTCGCGATCCGCAGCCCGGCCATGGCGGCGGGCAGGGCGAGCGGCAGTTCCACGGTGAGCAGCAGACGGATGGGCCCGTATCCCATGCCGCGGGCCGCCTGCCGGGTCTCCTCGGGCACGGCGCGCAGTCCGGCCAGGATGTTCCGTACGAGCAGGGTCAGCGAGTAGAGGACGAGACCTGCGACGACGAGGGCCGCCGACAGCCCGTACGCCGGCAGGAGCAGCGAGAACATGGCGAGCGAAGGGATCGTGTAGAGGACCGTCGTCAGCGCGAGCACCGGGCCCGCCGCCCAGCCCCACCGGCGCGCCAGCACGGCCAGCGGCACGGCGAGGGCCAGCCCGATGAGGACGGAGAACGCCGTCAGCTGGAGGTGCTGGCCGACCGCGTCGAGGAGGATGTCGCGGCGGGTGCTGAGGTATTCACCGCAGATCCACTCGTTGCGCGCGAGGCAGTCGTCCGGGGGCGCGGTCACGGGTCCATTCCAGCCGGGCGGGCACGGGGTGGCGCGTATTGATCGCCCGTACGGGGAGCGTTGAACGGGCTTCGTGTGATCCCCGTACTTCAGGGGCAGCGGGCCCGACCCGTCTGCCGTGCTAGGAGGACCCGACCCATGACCGCACACCGCACCGCCGCCCTCCTCGGGACGGCACCGCTCCTGCTCGCGGTGTGGGCCGCCGGGCCCGCCGCCGCGCACGGTGCGCCGACGGACCCCGTGAGCCGGGTGGTGGCCTGCTCCCCCGGAGCGCAGCAGGCGCAGTCGGCGGCGTGCCGGGCGGCTGCCTCCTCCGGCATCGCGGCCTTCGACAATCTGCGTCTCGCGGGCGTCAACGGCCGGGACCGCCAGGTCGTCCCCGACGGCAAGCTGTGCAGCGGGGGCATCGCCGCCTACCGGGGCCTGGACCTGGCCCGCGCCGACTGGCCCTCGACCAAGCTGACCGGCGGGGCGAACATGACGCTCACCTACCGGTCGACGATTCCGCACACGGGCTCGTTCAAGCTGTTCCTGACCAAGGAGGGCTACGACCCGACGAAGCCCCTCACCTGGTCGGACCTGCCGTCGCAGCCCTTCGCCACGGCCACCGACCCGGCACTCGTGAACGGCGCCTACCGGATCAAGGCCAAGCTGCCGTCCGACCGCACCGGACGCCATCTCCTCTACACGATCTGGCAGAACACGAGCACACCGGACACGTACTACTCGTGCTCGGACGTGGTCTTCCCCGCGGCGAAGGAGAACGCGGGCGCCGGGACCGGCGGGTCTACGTCGAAGAAGCCCGCGGCGACACCGACGAAGGCCGCCCCCACCAAGGCCGCGGCCACCCCCACACCGTCGGAGTCCCCGGCCGAGGCCACCAGTGCCCCCGTGGAACCGTCGGTCACCGTGACCGACGCGGCCGGCGAGGCGGTCTCCTCGCCCGACTCCGACGACGACAGCCAGGCCCTGGCCCTGCCTCTCGTCGCGGGAGGGGCGGCCGGACTGCTGATCACGGCGGGCGCGGCGTTCACCCTGCGCCGCCGCCGGTGAGGAGCTCGAAAACCGTGACTGATAGCCTGCGCGTTCTTTAGTTATAAAAAGGAACCATCGCGTGGGAGACGTACGTGCGGACCTGGCGGAGTTGTCTGGAATCGGCAGGAGCGCACCAGGGCGCTCTGCGTGACGACTACATGAAGGTCGCGCGGTTCATGCAGCGGCGCGAGCCCGCCGGCTATCTGGCGGTGCGGCTGCTGGTGCCCGCCTCCCATCAGCCCCATGTGCTGGCCGGGTACGCCTTCGCGGCGTTCACCGACGACGTCTGCGACCGGGGAACGGTCCAGGAACGCACACGGCACTACGACGCGTGGGCCGAGCGGGTGCGTACGGCACTGAGTACGGGAGACGCCGCGCATCCCCTGCTGCGGGCGTTCCTGCACACCGCGGCGGAGCGTGAACTGCCGCGCCGCTGGGTCGACTCGTATCTGGAGGGTGCGCGGATCGACCTCGACTTCTCCGGGTTCGAGACCGAGGCCGACTACCAGCGGTATGTGGAGCAGCTCACCTGGCCGTTCCTGATGATCACGTCGGGGCTGGCCCATCTCGGGGGCGGGAGCGCCGAGTTCGCGGCTTCCTGCCGGCTGTTCGCCGACGCGGCCCAGCGCACGGACATCCTCACCGACCTGTCGGAGGACCTGCGCGGCGGGCGGCTGTATCTGCCCCTCAGCGACCTCGACCGGCACGGCATCACGCGCGCCGACCTCGAAAAGGGGCGCGACCTGCCCGGAGTCCGCGCGCTGGTCACGGCCACCGTCGAGGCGGCGCGCACCACGCTCCACGAGGCCACCGTGCTCCTGGAGCACTGCTCCGAGGAACACCGGCGGCTGATGCGTTTCATCCTGGACCTGCACCACCAGCGACTGGCGTCGGTGACGGCCCGCGGTGCCTCGGTCGCCCGACGTCCGGTACGGGACCGTCCGGTGGCGTGCCTTCGGCTGCTGGCCGGGCGTCCGGCACGGCATCCGGTCCGCGCCACTGGATGAGGCGGCCGGGGTGAGCGGACGCGGGCGAGCCGAACCTCAATGAGCCGGCGGGCGCATTGCCGTTCCCGCCCGACTAGCCGCTGATGCCCGTGTACGTGGTCCTGCCCCACTGGACGGTGCTGGTGACCGACAGCCCGTACGGCGTCAGGCGTTCGCCCAGCCGGAGCATGCGTGCCTGCAGGGCCCGCCGGCTCATCGGGGCCCGGGCCGTGCCCAGGAGCAGACACAGGTCGTGGCAGCACCACGGGCGGGCGGACGCCAGCAGGACGTCGAGGAGTATCCCCTGGGACAACTGTCGGGGCCGCAGGACCTGTTGGGGCAAGGCACGCACGCGGCGGTCTCTCGACGGAGTGGACGTGCCGAGCCAGCGGCGTTCGGCGGTCAGCCGGCCGGCGAGTTCGGGCGGCGGCATGTCGCGGGGAAGCACATTGGCGGCTCCCGCCCGCAGCAGGTCGACGGAGTCGATGTGGCCCGGGGTCAGCACGACGACGGAGGAGAGGGCGCTGAGCACGTGCACGCGCTGCGCGAGATCGTCCGTCACCGCCCCTTCCGGGACGTCCAGCAGGCTCAGCGCATCCGGCTCCCGCAGCAGCGACCGGTAGGCCGCTCCGGAGCCCCACGGATGGAGGAGAGCGGGCAGTACCTGGTGGCTGCGCAGGGTGCGCAACAGCCTGGCCGTCCCCTCGCGCCGTAAGGAGACGACGACGTCGACCGGATAGGCGGTTGGCCGGCCGGTCGACGTGGAGTCGGCGGACGGGTTGGCGAGTTCCCCTGTCGACGGCGAAGAGGCCGAGTACATATGTCGGTTGGGCAGATGTCGGATGGGCACGGCCGGGAATTCTCGGCGGGCCGGAGCCTCGGCGACAGCCGTATTCGTGGTCAATGACTGCTCATTGCTGTCCATCAACCCGGGCCCGGGGCGTCGAGCGGCGGCCCGTCCCGCTGGTCCGGCGTCAGGTCCCGGCCGGCGGGCACCATCGGTTCTCCGCTCAGTTCATGACTCCACAGCACATCACTGACGCGCTTCACCGCGGCCGTCAGATGCCGCCGATAGGTGCTGAAGGACATCCCGAGACGTCTGGCCACCGCCTCCTGGGTGGGCGCGGCCTTGCTGTACGTGGTCGTGACCACGCGGTGTCGTTTCTCCCCGCCGCGCTCCGCCAGGACGGTGTCGATGGCGCCCAGCAGGACGTCGTGGAGGCTCTGGCCGTGTGCCGCGACGAGGCGGCTGCGGCTGAGGGGGTTGGCCGCGAGCTCGTTGGGCCACCACAGCGCGCGCAGGGCGTCCCGTACCGCGGTGTCGAACTCCCGCCGGGACAGCACGACGTAGTCCGTGCCTTCCCGCGGAGTTCCGCCCGAGTCCGAAGGCACCAACTCACCCATGGCGTGGACGAGTTGGCCGCCGGCGCCGACATCGATGCCGGCGCCGGCCAACAGGGCCTTGTTCTTCTCCACCATCCAGGCCAGGGCGGGCCGGGTACGCCAGTCGTGGGCGAACAGACGGTATCCGTGGTCGCCGACGACGGGTCCGGCGTCGGTCGGCAGCATGTCGCTGCGCTGGAGATAGTCGTCCCAGAAGCCGTCGTCCCGCATCACGACGAACGACCACGCGAGATCGTCGGACCGGACTATCTCCCCGATCACGCGCCACTGGACCAGGTTCATGGCGGCCGAAGGGCGCTGGTACGCCTGCGGGTTCACATGAAAACGCGCGACGGCCACGCGCTCCCCCGCTCGCAGCGGCTCGGCCGTACGCACATGGGCCCAGGCGGCGGCCACCACCGGATCGACGTCCTCCCCCTCCCACTCGGCGAGTTGCAGCCAGGCGGAGAAGGCAACGATGTCATCGGTACCGGTCGACCGGTAGACGACGAACGCCTCGGGCTGCCGGTCCAGCCAGAGCCGGGCGAGCGCGGCGGACTCGGGGCCCTCCGTCTCGTGGACCAGTTCCACCACGCGTTTCTCGTCGGCGGGAGTGCAGGGGAGTTCCCGCACTTGACCGTACGATTCCCACTCGAAGGCCTTCGCGAGATGGCCGAAGGTCCGGTGCAGGTACACCAGCGCCTGCAACGCCGGGAGCATCTGCGCGGCGGACGCCTCCCGGACACGGCCGAGCAGATACTCGTACATCCGTCGGCGCAGGGCGGCGAATCCGTCCGGGTCGCGCCAGCGCAGGTCGGCTGCCAGCACCTCGCGCACCACGTCGTGCGGGAAGAGCCCGGCCGCGGTGGATTCGATGAAGGGCTGGGTGCGCAGCCAGGCGAACAGTTCGGGGGCGCGCTCGCCCATCATCGCCCGCAGGAGGGCCTCGGAGGTGACGTCGGCCTGGGCGCAGACCTCCAGCGCGGTGCGGTGTGCGGGGCTCGGCGGATCGCCCACGAGTCGTGGCAGCAGCGTCGCGATCACGTCCCGGCCGGGTGCCCAGTCGGCCGCCCGGGCCGTACCGTCCGCGTCCTGCCGCACGACGACCGCCGCTGCCAGGGACAGGGCCAGCGGATTGCCGCCGGTGAAGGACAGCAGCGCGTGGTGTGCCCCGTCCGGGACACCGCGTACCCGCAGGAGGGTGGCGGCGTCGCCCCGGGCCAGGTTCCGCAGCGGTACGACGTGCATCAGGCCGGCCCATCCCGGATCGGCGACCCAGCGCGGATCGGGGGCCGAGCGCCCGGCGACCACCGCGACCGTGCCCAGCGGCAGCCGCGGCAGGAAGTGCTCCCACAACCAGTGCTCCAGGCCCTGGCAGTGCTCGAAGGCATCGACCAGGAGCACCGATCCGGGTTCGCCGATCGCCTTTCCGGCGGCCCGCTCGAAGTCGTCGGGCGTCGCCGGAACCGTACGGCCGTCGATCTCGACCACCAGCCGTCCCGCCTCCCGCGCTTCGAGCGCGAACCGCCTCAGCAGCGTGGACTTGCCGATTCCGCCGGGCCCGTGCAGATACAGCACCGGAGAACCGTGGGGGTCCCCCGCCAACGCGGACCGGAACATCGCCCGTTCCGCCGCCCGCCCGACGAACGCCCGGTCCCGCGCCGCGACCACGAGGTCGCCTAACGAGCCGCCGTCCCCCATACCCCTGAGCCCCTCATGAACCGAACCGAATCTTTCATGACCGATCACATTACGTCGTTCGGCTCAACGCGGTTGAAGGGTTGGGGCGCGCGTCGCCGTGAGTTTGGTTCACGGCCGGAGAGGGGCCGGTTCGGTCATGTCCTGGGTGCCGATGACGGAGAGGAGCCGCAGTTGCTCGGCGGCGCGGCTGCCGGGCGGGGCCGTGAACCAGAGAAGGCGCTGGCGGCCGTCCTCGCTGAAGAGGGTGAGGCATTCGACCTCGATGACGCCGAGGCCGGGGTGGACGATGCGTTTGTGGTCGTTCCTGCGCAGGCCCACCTCGTGGGTGTCCCACAGCTCGGTGAACTCCGCACTGCGTCGGCGTAGTTCGCGGATCATCCGGGTCACCTCGGGATCGCGGCCTCGTCGGGCGGCGACCACCTGCAGGTCCGCCACGAAGGCCCGGGACTGGCGGGGATGGTCCGGGGCCGGATAGACGGAGCGGGCCGCGGGGTCGGTGAACCAGCGGAAGACGAAGCTGGCCGCCGGTCCGCGGACGGCCGGAGGACGGCCGATCAGGGCAGCCGCCGCCTCGTTCTGGACCAGCGTCTCGTGGAGGTCCGTGATGACCTGCGCGGGCGTACCGGTGAGCTGGTCGAGGAGGCGGAGGAGCGCCGGCTGGACATGGGCGGCGGGGCCGTGCGCGGCCGGGGGTACTCGCCGGTCCGCGAGGTGGTAGAGGTGGTCGCGCTCGTCGCCGGCCAGCCGCAGAGCGCGGGCGAGAGCGGCCAGGGTCTGCTCCGAGGGCTGGGCGCCGCGCCCCTGCTCCAGTTCGGTGTAGTAGTCCGCCGACAGGCCGGCCAGTTGGGCGACCTCCTCCCGGCGCAGCCCCGGTACGCGCCTGCGGGGGCCGACCGGCAGCCCCACATCACCCGGCTTCACACGGTCGCGCCGGGATTTCAGGAATGCCGCCAGTTCGGGAAAGGTCACCCCCTCATCCTCACTCGCGCACGTATCCGGAGCCAGGGGATGCGGACCCCAGGGTCGAGACAGCCCTGGTTAACGGGGGAAGAGCCGCCGATGGTGGGTCTCGGGGCGCCCGTGGAGAGGTCGCGGAACAGCGCTCACCGATACCTCAGACACCTCAGACACCTCAAGGAGCCATCGCCATCATGCCCATTCCGAATCCGGCGGGGCCGAACCCCGTGGAGGCGAATCCAGCGGAGACGCGTCCCGCGGAGGACGTGCGGGACCCGGAGGTGCCGGACGCGCGCGCCCACTCACGCGTCGCCGTCGTCACGGGCGGCTCACGCGGCATCGGCCGCCAGTCCGTGGCCCGCCTGGCGGCCGACGGTTTCGCGGTCGTGGCCGGCTACTCGGGCAACGCGGACCTCGCCGAAGCCGCGGTCGAGGAGGTCACCGCGGCCGGCGGCCGGGCCATCGCCGTACGCGGGGACGTCGCCGACGAGGACGACATGTCCGCGCTGTTCGACCTGGCCGAGTCCACGTACGGCGGTGTCGACGTGGTCGTCCACGCGGCGGGCCGGGCCCACACGGCGGCCGTCGTCGACCTGGACCTGGCCGATCTGGACGCGCTGCACCGCACCAACATCCGCGGCACGTTCGTCGTCGCCCAGCAGGCCGCCCGGCGGATCCGGCCGGGCGGCACCGTCATCACCTTCTCCACGTCAGTCGTCGGTCTCGCGTTTCCCACGTACGGGGCCTACAGCGCGAGCAAGGGAGCGGTGGAGGCGCTGACGATGATCCTCGCCCGCGAACTGCGCGGCCGGGACGTGACGGTGAACGCCGTCGCCCCCGGCCTCACCGCGACCGATCTGTTCCTCGACGGCAAGGACGAGGAGACCATCGCCCGGCTGGCCGCGCAGCCTCCGCTGGAACGCCTCGGCACTCCTGCCGACATCGCCGAGACAGTCGCGTTCCTCGCCTCCCCGGCCGGCCACTGGATCAACGGACAGGTCGTCCGGGCCAACGGCGGCATCGTCTGACGACCGCCCTTCCCGGCGCCACCGGTAGCAGCCGGCAAGCACGAGCAACCACAGGAAAGAGATCCAACATGCCGTTCGCGAACTTCAAGGTGCCCGCCGACACCCTCACCGAGAAGCAGAAGGAGCAGATCATCACCCGTACCACCGAGCTCTACGTCGAGATCTACGGCGAACGCGCCCGCGCCACCACCCTCGTACTGGTCGAGGAGGTCACCGACGGCGGGTGGGGCATCGGCGGCGAGGTACTGACGCTCGCGAAGCTCCAGGCGCCGGCGCGGGACTGATCTCCGCGCCGGCACCGCATCGACTCCGCATCGGCTCCGCTTCGGCGTCAGGTCGCGGTCGCCGCTGCCGCGGCCCGTCCCGCCGCACGGCCGGAGAACAGGCAGCCGCCGAGGAACGTGCCCTCCAGGGAGCGGTATCCGTGGACGCCGCCTCCGCCGAATCCCGACACCTCACCGGCCGCGTACAGACCGGGTACGGCTTCTCCGGCCGCGTTCAGGACGCGGCCGGAGAGGTCGGTCTGGAGGCCGCCGAGGGTCTTGCGGGTGAGGATGTTGAGGCGTACGGCGATCAGCGGCCCGGCGCTGCTGTCCATGATCTTGTGGGCGGCGGCCGTGCGGCTGAGGGTGTCCCCGGGGTAGGAGAGTGCGTTGCGGATGCCCATGACCTGGGCGTCCTTGGAGTAGGGGTTGTCCATCTCCCGGTCGCGCGCGTCGATCTGCCGCTGGAGGTCGTTCAGGTCGATCAGGCCGTCCCCGGTCAACTTGTTCATGCCGCGGACGAGTTCGGACAGTGTCGTGGCGACGACGAAGTCCACGCCGTTCTTCTTGAACTTCTCGATCGGCTCCGGGGTCTGCCAGATGCGCGAGAGGAGCATCCAGATGTTCTTCTCGGTGAGGTCCGGGTTCTGCTCGGAGCCGGAGAGCGCGAACTCCTTGGCGATGATCTTCTGGGTCGTCACGAACCAGGAGTAGTCATAGCCGGTCTCGGTGATCGACTTGAGTGTGTGGAGGGTGTCGTAGCCGGGCATGTCGGGTGCGCTGAAGCGCTTGCCGGTGGCGTCGAACCACATGGACGACGGACCGGGCAGGATGCGGATGCCGTGGCCCGGCCAGATCGGGTCGTAGTTCCTGAGGCCCTCGGTGTAGTGCCACATGCGGTCCGGGTTGACGATCCGCCCGCCCGCCTTCTCGGTGATCGCGAGCATGCGGCCGTCCACGTGGGCGGGCACGCCGGTGATCATGGTCTTGGGCGGGGTGCCGAGCCGGGCCGGCCAGTTCTGGCGTACGAGATCGTGGTTGGCGCCGATGCCGCCGGAGGTGACGATCACGACCGGGGCGCGCAGCTCGAACTCGCCGACGACCGTACGGGAGCTGGGCTTGCCGCGGGCGGCGCTGCTCGGCTCCAGGATCGCGCCGCGTACGCCGGTGACGGCGCCGCCCGTGGTCACGAGCCCGTCGACGCGGTGCCGGAACTTGAAGGTCACCTTGTTGGCCTCGACCGCGGCGCGCACCTTCTTCTCGAACGGCTCGACGACCGCCGGTCCCGTGCCCCAGGTGACGTGGAAGCGGGGCACGGAGTTGCCGTGTCCGTCCGCGAGACCGCCGCCCCGCTCGGCCCAGCCGACGATCGGGAACCACTGCACCCCGAGGCCGGCGAGCCAGGAGCGCTTCTCACCGGAGGCGAAGTCGACGTACGCCTCGGCCCACTTGTAGGCCCAGTGGTCCTGGCCCTTCGGGTCGGTGATGCCGCGGTCGAAGCCGGCCGTGCCCTGCCAGTCCTGCCAGGCCAGCTCCTGGGTGTCCTTGATGCCCATGAGTCTCTGCTCGTCGGAGTTGACGAGGAACAGACCACCGAAGGACCAGAACGCCTGTCCGCCGAGGTTCGTCTCCGGTTCCTGGTCCAGGAGCAGTACCTTGCGGCCCGCCGCGGCCAGTTCCGCCGTGGCGACCAGCCCGGCGAGCCCGCCGCCGACGACGATCGCGTCCGCGTCCGACGCCGAGGCGGCGAAGGCGGATCCGGCCGACTGGGCCAGGGCGGCACCGGCGAGCGTGCCGCCCGCCACCGTCAGGGCACGGCGGCGCGTGATGGCAGCCGTGGCTGCTGAATTCTCCATGGGGTGCCTTCCGGAGGAGGTGCGGAGGGGGCGGGAGACGCCAAAGATGCCGCTGCGACGGCAAGGTGTTACCGACGGTAGCCCAAGTGATCGCGCACGCGCCAGAGTGGTGCGGCGTGAACTCCCCCTGGGGTCATGGACGTTGGCCGCACCCGGCCGTCTCCCTCCGCCGGCGGGCGCCCACCCCGCTCGACGACCAGGGCGGACAGCACCTCACCCGCACGATCACCCTCCGCATCCGCGACGCCCGCCGGCACCCCGTCAGCCCATTGATCGCCGTGCTGTTGCCGGTGCCGATCGCGGCGGTGAGTCTGGTTCCGAAGGCGGCACACGGATAGCGACAAGGAGACGCGTCGATGACGACTTGGCCGAATGACGAACTCGCCCGGATCGAGAACGCCGAGGAGTTGCGTGTCGTCTCCCTGCGGCGCGACGGATCGCCGGGCAGCTGGCGGACCATCTGGGTCGTCCGCGTCGGCGACGACATCTGCGTACGGTCCGTCAACGGTCCGACGGCCGCCTGGTACCGGGGCACCCGTGCCCGGCTGCAGGGCCGCATCCAGGGCGGTGGCGTGGACAAGGACGTGACCTTCGTCGACGCCGATCCCGCCCTCAACGACGAGGTCGACGCCGCCTACCGCGCCAAGTACGGCCACTACGCCGCGAACATCATCAAGGCCATCACCGGCCCCGAGGCGAACTCCACCACGATGCGGCTCGTCCCCCGCCCGGCGGAGTCCGCCGCCTAGGCCACCGGCCGGCCGTCAGGAGTCGAGGTCGTCGGCGTAGTGCCGGAACCCGTGCCGCTCCTGGTGGATCCCCCACAGGGTGTCCGCGAGTACGGCCGGGTCCTTCCTGTGGTGTCCGGCGATGATCGCGCCGGGGACGATCAGCTGCGCGACATGGATGCCCTCGCCGCCGAGAGCGTCGTGCAGCAGATGGCCGTACGCGCTCTCCGCAGCGAAGGCGATGGACGTGCCGGCGCGGTCGGGGTGGGGGACGACCGCGGTGCCGCCGTTGACGAAGAGGACGGTGCCGCGGCCCAGGGCGCGCATGCCGGGGAGCACCTGCTGTACGGCGACGACGGGCCCGTAGACGGAGAACTCCACCGGGCCGGTGAGGTCGGCGTGGGTGGTTTCCAGGACCGGCAGCATGAAGTCCCGTTGCGGGACCGGGCTGTACTGCAGGACCTCGACCGGCCCCAGAGTCGCGTTCGCCGCGTCGAGGGCGGCGGCGAGGGCCTTCGGGTCCCGCACGTCGGCGGCGAAGCCCCGGGCCGTGACGCCCTCGCGGCCCAGTTCGGCGGCGAGGGCATTCGTCCGTTCGTGGTCGCGGGCGATGAGCGCGACGTCGAAGCCCTCGCGCCCGAAGCGCCGCGCGACGGCCGCGCCCAGTCCGGGGCCGGCTCCGATGATGGCGATGCTGGTCATGGTCTTCCTCGATCTCCGGGGTCGGTCGGGCGCGGGGCGTCACTCCTGCTCAACGCCCGATGAACCGCCGGCCGGAGCCGTCGTCGGTCTTGCGGCGCAGCAACGCCGAGAGGTGGTGCTGCAGGGGCTGGCCGACCGCTTCCAGGTCGTGGTCGAACGTGAGCGTGTCGTCGCCGGTCAGGGTGTAGCGGCGGCGGGTGGCGCCGACCTTCTTGGCGGTGGGGGCGAGCGCCACCTGGTGGGTGGAGAGGTCGACCGTCTTGTCGACCGCGCGGCCGACCATGATCTCGGCGATGCCGGTGGGCTGGGTGATCAGTGCCTCCACCCGGCCGTCGGGCTGCAGCCGCCACCAGCCGCTCTCCCTGGCCGACGGACGCAGCGGAGCGTCATCGGCGTCGAGCAGCCAGGCCCTGGCCTCGTAACGCAGGAAGGGGCGGCCGTCATGACTGAAGGTCACCTCCTGCGCGTACGCGAAGTCCCCGGAGATCGTCGGGTACTCGCCCTGGCCCCGGCCGTGCCAGGAACCCAGGAGGCCGAGGACGGGTTCGAGCAGCGCGTGCGGCGTCGGCGCCTCGTCCGGCCGCTGGCCGTCGGGGTACGGGTGCTCGGGTGCGGGGTCGAACACGGTGTGCGCTCCTGGGGTCTGTGCCGGTTCCGGTGCCGACCGGAAGCCTAGGCGGTCGACCCGCTCGGCGCCCTGAAAGCGGTGGGGTGGCGGCGCACGCGGCGAGGCGGGCGCGAACGCGGCGGGGTGGACGCCGTTCGCACGACGCCCACCCCGACCGCTATTACCGCACTAGCGGCGGATACCGCTGACTAGACCCGCTGTTCGGACTCAGCTGCACCTGCGTCCGGAGTTGATGCACTGGACCATCTTGTTCTGCACCTTCGTGTCGAACACGTTGATGAAGTCACCGTGGTCCGTGATCGGCTTGTGCGCCTGCTCGGGGAACCCGTCCAGGGAGAAGAACGGCCGGGTCTTCCCGTTGTCCTTCAGGCTGGGCGCGTCCACGTCGTACACGAGCCGCTGAACGAGCTGCGGGATGGCCTTGAAGCCGGTCGGGCAGTTGCCCTTGGCGTCCGCGAAGGCCACGTGCGTACGGTGGTTGGCGCTGTCGATGTTGGTGCCGTCCCAGCAGCTCTGGAACTTGAAGGTGCGCACCACGTCCCGGCCCGACGGGCAGAGCGGGTACTTGTCCTTCAGCTGCACCTTGTTCTCGAAGCCCGTGCAGCTCCAGGAGGCGTTGGCGTTGCCCGGGCCGTTCGTGAAGGCCTTGGCGTCACCGGTGATGATGCGCAGGAGCTGCGGCATCGCCACGACCTTGCCGCGCGGGCTGCCCACGAAGTCCAGCGTGGCCTGCTTGGCCGTCAGGATGCGGCCGGTGTTGCCTTCGGCCCCACCGCCCAGCCGGTCGGCGTCGAACTCCTTGGTGCCGTCCTGAAGGCGCAGCACCGGCCAGTAGTAGGACGACTTGTCGCCCTTGTTCTTGCAGCTGGTGTTGGCCTTGAGGAAGTCCTGGTCGCTGGTGAAGGCGTCGTTGTCCTGGCTGCCGACGTAGTCGTGCACGTGGTGGGCGCCGTTGGTGACACCGGGCGCGACGATGACGTTGTCGCTGTTGTACAGCTTGTTGGCGTTCACCCCGCACTTGGTGACGAAGGTGCCCTTGGACGCCTTCGACGACTTGCGCGCCGTGCTCACGTTGGGCTTGACCTTGGTGATGTCCACGAAGTCGGCGGCGACGGGCCCGTTGCCCGCGGCGGGCTGGCCGGCGGCCGGCGCTCCTGAAGCGGGCTGGCCCGAAGCCGGCTGACCGGAGGCGGGCTGACCGGAGGGCTGACCGGCAGCGGGCTGGTTGCCCGTGGAGCGCAACGTGCAGGGCGCCAGCGCCTCAAGACCCTGCGGCTTGGTGCCCACACGGCCGATGGCGATGACGATCCGGTCGATCGTGGCCTTCCGCTTGTCCTTCAGCGGGTTCACGATCGCGTTCTGCGCGAAGTTGGCGTCCTGCTGGATCGCCTGCTGGGAGGTGGAGAGGCGCTGGTAGGCCTCGGACACCTGCTTGTCGAGCAGGGCAAGCTCCCTGTCGACCTGGGTTCGGGCCTTGTCGGGCACCGCCTTCAACTGCTGGCCGACGTCGGGGCAGTCGATCGTGGAGGTTCCGGCCGCCAACGCCTGGTTCTGGGCCGTGCCCTTCGCTGCGCCGGTTTCATCGGCAGAGGCGTAGATGTTGGCCGCGACGAGTCCGCCGGCCCCCATGGCCAGTGCCGCCGCAGCGCCCACCACCCGAACGGTGGTCTTCGACTTCTTCCGCGTGTTGCGTCTCATCAGGCCTCTCTGAACATCCTCGGAACCGGCGGGACTTCCGGTGTGGGCGAAGCTCTCCCTTGATACGGATGTGGTCACAGGATGTTCACTGAATTCTCAGATTCATAGTTTCCTCCACCCGCAATCCGGGCATAGGAGCCGGACTCGGGCGCCGGAGCGACCACTTTCCCCGCGAGGCATCTACGAACTTCACGCGTTTGCCGCCCGCGAAGGCGGGGCACCTGCCGGCGGAAAACCGGCAGAAGGGGCGCGACGGCCCGTCCAGTGCACCTGGCACCACACAAAAGCCGGGGCCGACACGGGAGTTGAGCCGGTTGGCCTCGTGTGCGCGGCTACGCCGGTAGCTGCGCCGTCTGGCGGGTCGTCATCGTGTGGGCGCTGTGGCGGCGTTCGGTGTCAACGGCGTTCATGTTCGGCCACCTGAACGGTTTCTCGTACGCTCACCGACCTCGTCAGCCGGACAGTCCCTCCACGCGTGCCTGCAGAGCGGCTCCGTATCGGGGGTGTTCCTCCCTGAGCCGGCCGAGTGTCGGGGTGAGTTCGGCGACGGCGGCGCCGTGGAACTCCTCGGAGTCGGTGAGTTCGGTGGTGCCGTCCGGCTGGGCGGTGAGCACGAACGAGTGCCTGCCGTGGATCGCGTCGAGCGATCCGCCCTCCCAGACGAGCCGGTGGGGGGCCTGCACGTCGACGATCCTCATCGTGACGTCCTGCCGGCCGGTGTCGGCGCCCGAGCGGCGGCCCTGAACTTCCGCCCCGACCACGACCTGTTCGGGCTTCGCGTCGAGGGACAGAACCGGGTGCCACTGCGCATACTCGTCGAACGCCACGAGCACGCGCCACACGTCCTCCACCGGAGCGGAGATCCTGGTCACCGCCGTGACAATGGGGCCTTCACGCACGATCCGCTCCCTTCCGGTGCCATCGGTGTCGGCGGTGCCGTCGGTGGCGGCGGTGGCGGCGGTGGCGGCGTTCACGGCACCAGTACGATCCGGCCGCGCAGGCCGCCCCGGGCGAGCCGGGCGTGGGCTTCGGCGGCCTGCGACAGCGGGTAGATCCGCACCACGCGGGGCGTCAGCACGCCAACCTCGGCGAGTGCGGAGAGGTACGAGAGACGGGTCGCTTCCGGTCCGGCGGTGGTGAGCCGCACGGCCACACCCCGCTCCGGGGCCGGCAGCACGTCACCCCTCACGCTCACGAAGACGCCGCCGTCGCGGACAGCCGCCAGCGCGGGGGCGCCCAGTGCCGCCGCGTCGAGCACGCCGTCCACACCGTCCGGCACGAACCGGCGCACCGCCTCACTCAACTCCTCGTCGCGCGACACGAACCAGGTGGCGCCACGCCCTCGGAGAAACTCCTCGTCCTCGGGCCGCCCCTGCGCCACGATCCGCACGCCCCGCGTCCGCGCCAACTCAACGGCGTAGCCGCCGACGGCCCCGCCGGCACCCGTGACGAGCACAGTGTCGCGAGGGCGCAGCGGGAGGTGGTCCAGGGCCAGTGACGCGGTCATCGCGTTGAGAGGGATCGTCGCCGCGAGCGTCAGATCCATACCCTCCGGGGCGGGGGCGACGGAATGGACATCGGTCACCAGATATTCGGCCTGGGCCTTCGTCGAGCGCAGCACTGGGGCGTCGAACGCGATCACCGGGGTCCCGACCTTGAGCGCGACACCCGTGCCGACCGCGTCGACCGTCCCGGCCGCGTCCAGACCCAGACCGGTGTACTCGACCTCCTCCGACGACCGGAAGATCCCGGCCCACACAGCGGCGTCGGCGGGATTGAGCGCGGCAGCCGCGACCTTGATGCGGACCTCCAGGGGACCCGGTTCCGGGAGAGGTACCTCCAAGACCTCGACAGCCTCGGGTCCTTTAAAGTTCGTTACGCCCCGAAACGGTCAGGCACACAGTCCCCACGGGGCTTCTGTCGTCGTTACTGGTCGGCTACTGGTCGGCCTGCCGGGTGTCGTAGCGTGCTCGCGCCTCGTCGACATCATCGGTTTTGTCCGCGGCCCAGTCGCGTACCTGGGACAGCAGGTCGTACAGGCCTTGCCCGAGCGGGGTCAGCTCGTAGTCGACACGTACCGGCACGCTCGGTGTGACCGTCCGCTCCACCATGCCGTCGCGCTCGAGCATGCGCAGGGTCTGAGTGAGCATCTTCTGGCTGACGCCCGGGATCTCGCGGCTGATGTGGCTGTATCGCATTGCATCGCCGTTCGCCCCGAGGGTGCACATCGTCAGGCTGACCCACCGGTTGCTGATCGTCGAGAGCAAGGCCACCGCGGGGCAGTCGTGCATGTACGCCTCGTACGTGCCGGACTCGATCTTGCGCGTCGGCTTCGCCTTGGTGGTCATCCGTCTCTTCTGTCAGGACCGCTACGCACCTAGAGGTACCTACATTCGATTCGGTCGTAACCCACCTGCCGCGCGTAGCGTTTGAGTTCGCAAACGGAAGGGCCTGGCACTGCACCATGACTTCGCCCCGCTCACACCGGCGAGCGGGGCGAAGTCATGAGAGATGCGGGTGGTTCACCGTGCCGTGCCGGTCGGCCGGTTCGTCAGGGCAGGCTCCATTTCTGGTTGGCGTTGGCGTGGCAGGTCCACAGATGGACCGCCGTTCCGTCGTTCCAGGTGCCACCGGAGGCGTCCAGGCACTTGCCGGACTGCGGATTGCGGACCGTGCCGTCGGACTGGGCCGCCCACGTCTGCGCACCCGACCCGTTGCACGTCCAGAGCTGGATCCTCGTACCGTCCGCCGAGGCTCCCTCGGACACGTCCAGGCACTTGCCCAGCGCCCTCAGCGTGCCGTCACCGGGGACCGACCACTTCTGCGCCCCCGACCCGTTGCACGTCCAGATCTGCACCTTCGTACCGTCGGCCGTCTGGGCGTTGTCGATGTCCAGGCACTTGCCGTTGACGCCCTTCACCTCACCCGAGCGAGGGCCGGGCTCCTGGCCGCCGGCCTGCTTGACGCGGATGTTGCGGAAGGACACGTCGTCGCCGTCGCCGTGGTTCTGGATGCCGATGTGCCCCTGTCGCAGGCTGCGTACGGGATCGGTGTTGGTGAAGTCGTTGACCTTCCGGCCGTTGAGGAAGATCTCCAACCGCTCGCCGGTGACCCGGAGTTCGTAGGTGTTCCACTCCCCCGGCGGATTCAGCGCGGCGTCCCGTGCGGCGATGTCCGCCGACTTGAAGCCGTAGACGGAGCCCGTGGTGCGGTCGACGGCGTCGGTGGCGTCGATCTGGATCTCGTAGCCGTTGTTCACCGCCGTCCAGGGATCGTCGGAGGCCGGGAAGCCGATGAAGACACCGGAGTTGTCGTCCCCGGCCATCCGCCAGTCGAGCTTGAGGGAGTAATCGCCGGTGAACTCCCGGGCGTTGTACCAGAACAGCCCCATCCCGCCCACGGAGGTGAGGGTGCCGTCCGCGAGGCTGAACTGCCCGGGGCCTGCCTGCTTCCAGCCGGTGGTGGACGAGCCGTCGAACAGTGGTGTGTAGCCGGTCTCCGGGCGGCAGTCGGCGTCCGTCATGCCGGCGGCCCAGCGGATGCCGCCGAGGAGGTGCCGCCGGAAGGCGGGCTCGTCGTACGACTCTTCGGTGTGCCCGCCGCCGGTGTAGAAGGCCCGGCCGCCCTGGTAGTCCTTGCACCAGGCGATCGGGTGGTCGCCGGACATGTTCCCGCCGGAGTAGCTGGACTCGTCGAGCGAGGCCAGGACGCGGGCGGTGGTGCGCGGGTTGGTGCGGTAGTTGTACCACTCGTCGGTGCGCTGCCAGGTGCTGCCGAGATGGGCGGTTGCGTCGTGCGCCCGGTCCTCCACCTCGACCGTGGCGGACTGGATGGCCGGGTGCGAGTGGAAGAGCGCGCCTGCCAGGCCCTCGTAGAAGGGCCAGTCGTACTCGGTGTCGGCGGCGGCGTGGATGCCGACGTATCCGCCGCCGCCCTGGACGTACTGCTCGAAGGCCGTCTGCTGGGCGGCGTTCAGCACGTCGCCGGTCGTCGACAGGAAGACGACGGACTTGTACTGCGCGAGGTTGCCGGTCGTGAAGGTCCCCGAGTCCTCGGTCGCGTCCACGGTGAAGTTGTTCGCGGCGCCCAGACCGCGCAGGGCCGCGATGCCCTCGTCGATCGAGGAGTGGCGGAAGCCCGCCGTCTTGGAGAAGACGAGGATCTTGTACGCCGGGTCGGCCGCCTCTAGTGGCCGTGCTTCAGCGGTCGCGGAACCGGTGGCTGACTGGCCCACCGATCCGGGCAGCGCCGCGGCCTGCGGGGTCAGACAGAGCGCGGCGCCCACGAACAGGCCGAGGGCCGCTTTCAGGTAAGTACGCATGGTCGGTCTCCTCCCTCCTACGGCAGGGTCCATTTCTGGTTGGCGTTGGCGTGGCAGGTCCACAGATGGACCGCCGTTCCGTCGTTCCAGGTGCCGCCCGAGGCGTCCAGGCACTTGCCGGACTGCGGATTGCGGACCGTGCCGTCGGACTGGGCCGCCCACGTCTGCGCGCCCGACCCGTTGCAGGTCCAGAGCTGGATCTTCGTACCGTCAGCCGTGCCTGCGTCGGACACGTCCAGGCACTTGCCCAGCGCCCTCAGCGTGCCGTCACCGGAGACCGTCCACTTCTGGGCGGCGGATCCGTTGCACGTCCAGATCTGCACCTTGGTGCCGTCGCTGGTCTGGGCGTTGTCGATGTCCAGGCACTTGGCGTTCACGCCCTTCACCTCACCCGAGCGGGTGCTGCCGCCGGAGGTGGTGAAGGAGAACTCGTCCACGTCGAAGAGCGCGCCACTGCCGCCCTTGAAGACGAGGTGGAGGGAGGTGGAGCCGGTGGGCTGGTTGTTCAGGCCGGCCGTCACGTCCTGGAAGGTCTCCCACCCGCCGGTCACCGGCACGGTTACCGTGCCGAGCAGGGTGCCGGTCGTGGATCCGGCGCGGACCTCGATGGTGCCGCCGGCGCCCGCCGAGGAGACCCGGGCGGTGAACTGTGTCGCGTTGCCGAGGGCGTACGGCTGGAAGGAGATCCAGTCGCCGTTCTCGATGTTGCCGACGGTCTTCCCGCCGTGTGCGGGACCGTGGGAGATCACGTCGACGCCGGCGGAGGCGCCGTAGTGCTCGCCCTGCCGGTGGCTGGGCTGGACGACGTGCTGGTCGTGCGAGGTCAGCGCGGGCTGGCCGCCGGCGCCCTTGTCGGTGTACTCGGCGTCGATCACGCCGAAGATGTTGGCGTTGGGGTCGTGCTCGCCGTCCGCCAGCGTCTGCAGTGTGCCGGTGCATCCGGTGGTCGAGGTCTGCGGATGGCCGTGGCTGTCGTGTCCGACGATGAAGGTGACCTTGACCTTGGAGCAGTCGATCGTGCCGTCCTCGGGGTCGGTCACCGTCACCTTGAACGGGATGGCGTCGCCGAAGTCGTGGATGCTTCCGTCCGCGGGCAGGTCGAGCTTCACCGTGGGCGCGGTGTTCCCCACCGTGATCTGCACGGAGGCCGTCGCGGACTTGCCGGTGGTGTCCGTGACCTTCAGCGTGGCTGTGTACTGGCCGTTGGTCGCGTACGTGTGGGAGGGGTTGGCGGCGGTGGAGGTGGCGCCGTCGCCGAAGGTCCAGGCGTAGCTGAGGGCACCGCCGTCCGGGTCGGTGCTGCCGGCCGAGGAGAACGAGACGGCCAGGGGCCCCTTGCCCGAGGTGACGTCGGCCTTCGCCTGTGCGGTCGGGGCGAGCCCGTCGGTGACGTGCTCGATGCGGTACAGGGCGGAGTTCTCGTCGCCACTGAAGTAGCCGGTGCCGTAGTCGAGGACGTACAGGGCGCCGTCGGGGCCGAAGGCCATGTCCATCACCTGGGTGCCGCTCCAGGGGAAGGCGTTGATGGACTGCACGGTGCCGTCGGTGCCGGACTCGATGCGCTTGATCCAGCGACGGCCGAACTCCCCGGCGAAGTAGTCGCCGTCGTACTCCTGCGGGAACTTCACCTCGGAGGTGGAGGCCGAGTCGTAGCGGTAGACCGGGCCGCCCATCGGGGACTCCGAGCCGTTGCCGAACTCCGGTACGGACCCGCCGTCGTACGGGATCCAGGCGGGCTGGGCGGGAGGCAGCGCGGTGAGGCCGGTGTTGTTCGGCGAATTGTTCGTGGGCGCCGAGCAGTTGAAGGCGGACCCGGAGCCGCCGGTGGCGAAGTTGTAGTCGATGTAGGCGTCGTTGTCGCCGGTGCAGTACGGCCAGCCGAAGTTTCCGGCCTTGGTGATCCGGTTGAACTCCACCTGCCCACCCGGTCCGCGCGTCGGGCTGGCGGTGCCTGCGTCGGGGCCGTAGTCGCCGAGGTAGACGATGCCCGTGGGCTTGTCGACGCTCATACGGAAGGGGTTGCGGAAGCCCATCGCGTAGATCTCGGGACGGGTCTTCGCGGTGCCGGGCGCGAAGAGGTTGCCGCTCGGGATCGCATACGACCCGTCGGCGTTGACCTTGATCCGCAAGACCTTGCCGCGCAGGTCGTTGGTGTTGGCCGAGGAACGCTGGGCGTCGAAGGCGGGGTTGCGGGTGGAGCGCTCGTCGATCGGGGTGTAGCTGTCGGAGGCGAACGGGTTGGTGTCGTCGCCGGTGGACAGGTACAGGTTTCCGGCCGCGTCGAAGTCGATGTCGCCGCCCACGTGGCAGCAGATGCCGCGGGAGGCCGGCACGTCGAGGATCTTCTTCTCGCTGCCGAGATCCAGGGTGCCGTCGGTCTTCAGCACGAACCGGGACAGCCGGTTGACCCCGTCGAAGGGGGCGAAGTCGGAGGCCGTGCCGTCGGCCGGGGCGTCACCGGCCGGAGTGCTGAGCTTGGGGGCGTAGTAGAGGTAGATGGACCGGTTGGACGCGAAGCCGGGGTCCACGGCGACGCCTTGCAGGCCTTCCTCGTCGTGGCTGTACACATCCAGCTTGCCCGCGACGGCGGTGGTCCCCGCGGCGTTCGTGAGCCGGACCGTGCCGTCACGGGAGGTGTGCAGGACCGAGCGGTCCGGCAGCACCGCCAGGGTCATGGGCTCGCCCGTCTCGGCCACACCCTTGGCGAGTGTGACCTGCTGGTACTCGACGGCCGCCGCCTTGGGTCCGGCGGCCGGATCCGCCTGGCGGGCGGCGGCCTGGGGCAAGGGCAGCAGGCAGCCGACGGCGCAGGCCACGGCGGTCAGCAGGTAACGGATACGTCTGCGTCTGAGCGGTTTGTTGCGCACAGAGGTCTCCCAAAGTGGGGTGGGATGACGGCAGCCCTCGCCGGGCTGCCAAGCAGTGCACAGGCGCGCGCCGTCGCGCCGTCACGACCGGTTGCGGCTCTATGACCGGTTCATTTCAAGGAAGTTAGCGAGCTTTGTTGAGCTCCGTAACCCCTTTCACGCATGATCTCGATACTTCTTCCACGTACGGGACAAAGTTGGAACCCCTGTTTGCCCGGGCGACCGCGACATGCGAAGTCATGGGCGGCGTAGGGCTGTTGATCGCGACCACGACCGCGGCAGCGCGGAAGGGTAGGTTGCTGGTCATGGTCACGACGCGTCTCGATCTCGCCCGGATCCGCGCGGCCCGCCGGGAGATCGACCCGGTCTTCCTGGACACTCCGCTGTACCGGTGCGACGCGTTGGGGCGCGAGCTCGGCTGCACGGTGAGCATCAAGCTGGAGACGGCGAATCCGGTGCGGAGCTTCAAGGCCCGCGGTACTGAGCTTGTCGCCGGCCTGCTGACCGGCCAGGGCCGTACGGCCGCGGTGTGCGCCAGTGCCGGGAACCTCGGCCTGGCGCTCGCCTGGTCCGGTCGCCGCCGCGGCCTCGATGTGACGGTCGTGGCTTCGCGCAGGGCGCCCGCCGCCAAGCTCGATCGGATCCGCGCGCTGGGTGCGGAGTTGGAACTGGTCGACGGCGACTTCGAGATGGCCCGCGAACGGGCCGTGAGCATCGCGCAACAGCGTGGCGTCCGGCTCGTCGAGGACAGCCTCGACATCGAGACCTGCGAGGGCGCGGCGACCATCGGCCTGGAACTGGCCGACGGGGCCTCCTCCTTCGACGCGGTCCTGATCGCCCTGGGCGGCGGCGCGATGGCCACCGGAGTGGGGCACGTCCTGAAGACCCTTTCGCCGGACGTGGAGGTGATCTGCGTGCAGCCCCTCGGCGCACCCGCGATGACCCGGTCCTGGCAACAGCGTCGGGTCGTCTCCACCGACTCGACCGACACCATCGCCGACGGCGTCGCCGGGCGGCACCCCATCCCCGCAGTCCTGGACGACCTGCTCACGGTCGCCGACGACGCCGTCCTGGTCCGCGAGGCGTCCATCGTCGCGGGCATGCGGATGCTCCTGGAGCGCGCGGGCCTGGTCGTCGAACCCTCAGCGGCCCTCGGCGTCGCGGCCGTCCTGGAAGATCGCGACCGCTTCGCGGGCCGCCATGTGGCCACCGTCCTCTGCGGCAGCAATGTCGACCTGGACGCCTACCGTCGGTGGGTCCGCATGTGAGCCGGTGGAATCGGGTGTGCAGAGATCGGGTGTGCCGGGATCGGGTGTACCAAGGTCGGGCGTGCCAAGGTCGGGTGCGCCGAGGCCGAGGGGGGAAGCGCTGACCCCCGCCCGTGCCGGCGCCACCTGCCCGCGGGGTTTCACAGCCTTCGGCGCGCCGTGGCTATGGGCAAGGGCGCCACTCCCCCGACCACCGTGTTGCTGACGGTGCCCAGGCCCTGGGCCGTGATGGTGACGGTGTCGCCGGGCTCCAGGGGCGGCGGTTCGAATGTGCCGGCTCGGCCCCAGTGCTCGGCCAGACACCCTCCGTTGCCGCACGTGCCGGAGCCGAGGACGTCGCCGGGCCGGACCCAGGTGCCCCGGGAGGCGTAGGCGACCATTTCCTCGAAGGTCCAGGCCATGTTGGCGAGGGTGTCCTGACCGATGGTCACGCCGTTGACGTCGACGGTGAGTTCGAGATCCAGGAAGCCTTCGGGGTCGCGGTGTGGATCGAGTTCGTCGGCGGTGACCAGCCAGGGGCCGAGGGTGGTGGCGGTGTCCTTTCCCTTGGCCGGGCCGAGTTTGACCTTCATCTCCGGGCCCTGAAGATCGCGGGCGGACCAGTCGTTGAGGATCGTGTAGCCGATGATGTGCTCCCGGGCCTGCTCGGGACTCAGATCCCGCCCGGCTCGTCCGATGACAGCGGCGACCTCCAGTTCGAAGTCGAAGCGCCGGCAGCCCGGCGGAACGGGGACGTCGTCGTGGGCGCCGATCATCGCGTACGGGTTGGTGAAGTAGAACGCCGGCTGGGCGTACCACTCTTCGGGCACGGTGTCGCCGTATCCCTGGGCGACCGCGGCCACATGCCCTTCGAAGGTCATGAAGTCCCGTACGGTCGGCGGCTGGAGCGGCGGCAGGAGCCGGATCCCGCCGAGCGCGAGGGGCCGTGATCCGGTCAGGGCCCGGGCGCCGGCGGCCCGCAGCTCGGTCTCGCCTGCCTGGATGAGCTCCAGCAGGCCGACGCCGGGGTCGAAGGGATGGATTCGGTCGTCGGCCACGACGCCCGACCGCTGCTGTCCGTCGTGGAGGAAGGTCGCGTACTTCACGGCCGGACCCCTTCGGGCTCGGCTGTCCGTGCCTCGGGCTTCCGGCCCGCGTCGCCGCCACGGGTCCTGACTCCCAGGAAAACAGCGGCGATCGCGGCGGCGACCACGCAGGCGACGGCGGTCAGGACGAGTCCCGCGTTGTAGCCGTCGGCCAGCGCCCGTTCGGTGAAGGGGGAGAGTTTCGCGCTGAGCGGGCCGAGTTCGGCGGTGTGCAGGGCGATGGGTCCGCCCGCTTCAAGGACGGCGGTGGCTGTTCCGTGTTCGGCGGGTGTGAGTCCCGCCCCGGCGAGGCCGTCCGTCAGCCGGCTGGTCGCCAGGCCCAGGGCGACCGCGCCGACGACGGCCGGGCCGAGGGTCTGGCCGAGGTCGCGGACCAGGCTGGTGGTGGCGCTGGCCATGCCGGTGAGACTGGGCGGTACGACGTTGACGGCAGCCGCGGTGATGGCGGCGACGACCAGTCCGAAGCCGACGCCGTTGAGAACCAGCGGGCCGAGCAGGGGCACCAGGCCGGTCTCGTGGATCGGCACCTCCCGCAGCCACAGCTGGGCGACGGCCAACGACATGAAGCCGGTGACGAGCATCGGACCGGGGCCGACGCTGTGCAGCAGCCGTACCAGCAGCGGCCAGATGAAGGGTGTGATGCCCTGGATCACCAGGAAGGGAACCGCCGACTGCAGCGGGCTCTGGTGCTGGATCACGCCCAGCCGGATGCTCAGGTCGTACGCGCCTCCCAGGAAGCCGAACATCCCGATGACCGCCATCGCGGCCGAGGCGGCGAAGGCCGGGATACGGAACAGCTCCAGTCGCAGCATCGGCGAGGCACTGCTGTTCTCCACGCGGATGAAGGCCGCCAGCAGAACCGCGGCGGCAACGAGGGAGAGGACGACGGGCGCCGATCCCCAGCCGTCGGAGGGGCCCTGAATGATGCCGTACAGCAGGGCCAGCAGTGCCAGGCCGATGGTTATCTGCCCCGGCCAGTCCAGGGAGCGGCCTTCGGGGGCGCTGGACTCGCCGGTCAGCAGCCAGGCCGCTGCCGCCGCCGCGAGAGCGAGCACCCCGGTGGCGGCGAACGCCCAGCGGAAGGAGGTGTGTTCGACGACAGCGCCGGAGAGCAGCGGGGCGATGAGCGCGCCGAGAGACAGGGCCGTGGTCCACGAGGCGAGCGCGCGGGCCCGGGCGGCGGGCGTCGGTGTGCTCGCGGTGATCACGGCGAGTGAGGCGGGGAAGAGCGCGGCGGCGCCGATGCCGGAGAGTGCCTGGCCGGTGATCAGCTGGGCCGCTGAGTCGGAGGTCGCGGAGACCGCGTAGCCGACGGCGGCCAGCAGCGCACCACCCACCAGCAGCTTCTTGCGTCCGTACAGGTCGCCGAGTACGCCGAAGGTCAGCGCGAGCACGGCGGCCGGAACCAGGAACGCGTCGCTGATCCACGTCAGTTCCGCGCCGGATGTCTGCAGGGAGCGCTGGATGACGCCGTTGATCGCGGCGGGCAGCACCAGTCCGATCTGGGCCAGGCACACCGCGAGGCAGCCGGCGATGATCGTGCCCGTGTGCCGGGCGGGCGGGCCGTCGGCCGGCGCGGTGGGTGGTTCGTGGGCGGGTCTGGAGACCATGTCTCCTCCTCAGGTCGGTCCGGGGAATGACCGGTGGGTGGTCGGGTGAGTGACCGGTGGGTTGTCCGGTGGGCGGTTGGGTGAAAGACCGGTGGGTGGCCCGGTGAATGGCCGATGGGCGGACGATGGGTGGCCGGTGGGCGGTCCGGGAATTGGCCGGTGGATCGAAAGGCTCAGGGATCAGAAACCGGGGTGAGGGCAGGCGAGTTCGGCCATGCGGCCGAACAGGCCGGGGCCGTCGAGCGGGGGCAGGGAGGGGTCCAGTTCCCGGTAGACGGTGTGCACGTTGACGGCGAGGCGTTCGCTCTCGTCCAGCCCGGCGAATCGTCCGAGGCGGATGTCGCGTGCGGCGTCCATGGCGGGCAGTCCGGCGGTGAACCGGGTCGTGGCCTGCTCGTGGACGAATTCGAGGTAGTCGCGGATGTCCCGGACGGCCTTCTTGGTGGTGACCGGTCCGTGCCCGGGCACGATGGTGTTGGCGTCGAGACCGAGGAGCAGGTCGCAGGCGGCGAGCCAGTTGGCGAACGGCCCGTGCCACACGACGGGAGCGGCGCCGGCGAACACGATGTCGCCGGTGTAGACGACCCCCGCCCGCGGCACATGGACGATGGTGTCGCCGGAGCTGTGCGCAGGGCCCACGTCGACCAGCCGGACCTCCGTGCCGCCGACGTCCAGGACCAGTTCACCGTCGAAGACCCGGCCGGGCAGGACGGGCTCGATGTCCGTGTGGTCGAAGGCGCCGAAGATCCTGCGGGCGAACCGCCCGGTGAGTCCCCGGTCTGCTACCAGCTGCCGCATCTCGGACGGGCCCACCTGCCGCATGTCGGCCAGTGACCCGCGGGCCGCGATGATCTCGGCCCGGGCCACGAGCTGATTGCCGAACCAGTGATCGCCGTTGCCGTGGGTGTTGACCACGGTCGAGATGGGGGCGGCGGCGGTCACCGGAGCCAGCGCGTCGAGCATCGCGCGGGTCAGCCGCAGGTCGTAGAGGGTGTCGACGAGCAGGGACTCGCCCCGGCCGACGACCAGCCCGGCATTGCTCATGCCCCAGCCGCCCCGGTCCGGAAGCCACACATGACACCCGCCGCCGACGTCTGCACGGCCCGCCATGGGAACTACGGAAGCCACGCTGCCTCCTTTCCGCGTCCCGCAACATTGCGAGATGGGAATCCAATGATGGACTTGAGTCCATCTATGACCGGAAATCTAGAGTCCACCCGCGGATACGGTCAAGAGGCGTGCGGCGCTGTGCTGTACTGGAGGCCATGAAGATCCCGGACGCAGGAGCCGTCCCCGCGAACGAGGCACCGGCCCCCGGGCGCCGGGAGCGAAAGCGCCGCCAGGTACGTGATCAGCTGTACGAAGCGGCGGTCGGGCTGTTCGTCACCCAGGGGTTCGAGGCGACGACCATGGACGAGATCGCCGACACCGCCGACGTCGCCCGGGCCACCGTCTTCAACCACTACTCGCAGAAGGTGGGCTTCCTGGAGGAGTGGGGCGTCCGTCGCCGGGCGTCGGTCGCGGCGATCCTCGGCCAGGAGCATGCCGAGGTCCTGCCGGTCGGTGAGCGCCTCAGGCGCTACCTGCGGGAGATGGCCGAACTGAACGTCGCCTCCCGCGGGGAGACCACGGTCCTCATGAGCGCCTCCGCGCGGTTCGGCCGGCTGTTCCAGGATCCGTCACTGGAAATCGAACTCACGAAGATCGTCGAGGAAGGTAAGCAGCGCGGCGAGATCCGGCCCGAAGTCGATTCCGACCAGGCGGGCGCCCTGCTCGCGGCCTGCTACTTCACGACCGTCCTGCGCTGGATCAGGGAAGAGCCGCCGCCCTTCGACCTGCCCGACAGCCTCAACGCGGCACTCGACATCGTCCTCACGGGCATCCTCACGCCCTCCTGAACAACCGTCGCGCCGGAAGCCGTGGGCGCTATGCGCGCCGGACGCGACGATGCTCCCGGGTGCGCAGGCCGTGGGCCTTGGCGGATGAGCGCAGCACGCCCTCGCGGACCAAGCCGTCGTGCTCGGCGGAGCGCGGCGTCGCGGCGTCGCGGCGGTGTCCGACAGCGTCTCGATCTGCAGCCACTGCAGGCCGCGTACGCGGAAACCGCAGTGGCACAGCATCGCGACCACGTCGGTGACGAGCCGAAGCCCTATCCCCCCGACTGACGGGGATCGATGCCGGGGCGCCTTCCGTTCTCGCGCCCATCGCCTCCGGCCTCGGGCGGGGGCGGAGGCGGGGGC
>NZ_LIQZ01000312.1 GCF_001418655.1 Streptomyces phaeochromogenes
TGGTCTTCCAGGACCCGTACATCTCCCTGGACCCCAGACTCACCGCGACCCAGTGCCTCCGCACAGCCCTCCGCCTGCACGGCCGAGCGGAGTCCCTCGCGGCAACGCTCCTGGACCAGGTGGGCTTGGGCGAGCGAGAGGCGGAAGCCCGCCCCCGCCACCTCTCCGGCGGCCAACGCCAACGGCTGGCGATCGCCCGGGCCCTCGCCGTGGACCCCCGCATCCTCGTCCTGGACGAGGCGGTCGCCGCGCTGGACGTGTCGATCCAGGCCCAGATCCTGCGGCTCCTGGACGACATCCGCCGGGACACCGGGGTCGCCCTGGTCTTCGTCAGCCACGACCTGGCCGTCGTGCAGCACGTCACGGACGAGGTCCTGGTGATGCGCCGCGGCCGGACCGTGGAGCAGGGCCCCACCGGCCGCGTACTCACGGAGCCGTCGGACCCGTACACCCGCCTGCTGCTCGCCTCCGTACCGGGCGAGGGCTGGGATCCGGCGGACGCGGTCACGGCGCGCGCGTCTCTCAGTGTCTGAACGGTAGGAGCCGTGAGATCTGAACGGCAGGAGCCGTGAGAAAAGGCAGGAGCCCCGACACCTGACGGTGTAGGGGCTCCTTGGGTACTTCTACTCGGTTCCGGATCAGAGTATTGGGCTCATGGAGCCAAGACTCGGCCGAAGGATCAGACGGGGGTGACGTTCTCCGCCTGCGGGCCCTTCGGACCCTGGGTCACGTCGAAGGTAACCGCCTGGTTCTCTTCGAGAGAGCGGAATCCGCTCGCGTTGATCGCGGAGTAGTGGACGAAGACGTCCGGGCCGCCGCCTTCCTGGGCGATGAAACCAAAGCCCTTTTCAGCGTTGAACCACTTCACGGTTCCGGTAGCCATAAGCCCTCCTTGGGCCCAAAGGGTTGCCCTGCTCCAGAACCTGCAAGGTGTAAACAAAAGCTTGTAAACAACTGCATTCGTCTGAAAACGACGAGAGCCCGCGGTCACATGCTCCGCAGGCTCTGTACTGCAAGGGAAACCAAACTGCAACTTGCGACGAGCGTACCCACGAGGGCAGCCGAAAGCAATAGAGGGCAAGATCACGTCACCCGGAAGTTTGGCGGGGTCGCCCGATGGGTTGACGTAGCGGTATCACTTGGCGTCACAGGGGTTGACAGGAGCGGGCTAGATCCTTTCGGAAACCACTCGGGACCCTGAAGCCTGCACCGTACCCCATGGGCGCTAGCCTCGCGATGTGGACAATTCTCCCGAGTCTCCCGAGGGGCGTCCCGACGCCCGCCCGTCCAGGCCGCGCGTCGGCCACATCCAGTTCCTGAACTGCCTGCCCCTCTACTGGGGGCTCGCGAGAACGGGCACGCTGCTCGACTTCGAGCTCACCAAGGACACCCCGGAGAAGCTCAGCGAGCGGCTCGTGCGGGGCGAGCTCGACATCGGCCCGATCACCCTCGTCGAGTTCCTCAAGCACGCCGACGAACTGGTCGCCTTCCCAGACATCGCGGTCGGCTGCGACGGCCCGGTGATGTCCTGCGTACTCGTCTCCCAGGTCCCGCTGGACCAGCTGGACGGAGCCAGGGTCGCCCTCGGCTCGACCTCCCGTACGTCCGTACGTCTCGCGCAGCTCCTGCTGGCGGAGCGGTACGGAGTCACGCCGTCCTATTACACGTGCCCGCCCGACCTCAGCCTGATGATGCAGGAGGCCGACGCGGCGGTGCTGATCGGTGACGCCGCCCTGCGCGCGAACCTCCTCGACGGCCCGCGCTACGGCCTCCAGGTGCACGACCTGGGCACGCTGTGGAAGGAGTGGACGGGGCTGCCGTTCGTCTTCGCGGTCTGGGCGGCCCGCCGCGACTACCTGGAGCGCGAGCCCGTCCTCACGCGCCAGGTCCACGAGGCCTTCCTCGCCTCCCGGGACCTCTCGCTGGACGAGGTCGGCAAGGTCGCCGAGCAGGCGGCCCGCTGGGAGGCCTTCGACGAGAGCGTCCTGGAGCGCTACTTCACGACCCTCGACTTCCGCTTCGGGGGCCCGCAGCTGGAAGCGGTCACCGAGTTCGCGCGGAGGGTGGGACCGACGACCGGGTTCGCGGCGGACGTGAAGGTGGATCTGCTGCAGCCGTAGGGAAGGACACCGGCGTACGGCACCGCATTACCCTGCTGGACAGGGCCGCACGGCGGGACGGTGCGGCACCTACGGGGACGGGGTGGACGGGGTAATGGAACACGGGGGAGGTGCGGGCACCATGCAACCGCTCGGAGTCGATGAACCCACCGTCGTGGGGCCCTACCGGCTGCTGGGCCGGCTCGGCTCGGGCGGGATGGGCCGTGTCTATCTGGGCCGCAGTGCGGGCGGCCGTACCGTCGCGGTCAAGATCGTGCACCCGCACTTCGCGCTCGACGAGGAGTTCCGGGCCCGGTTCCGCCGGGAGGTGGAGGCGGCGCGGCGGGTGGGCGGCGCGTACACGGCACCGGTGCTGGACGCCGGCCCGGACGCGCCCGTCCCATGGGTGGCGACGGCCTACGCGGCCGGTCCCTCCCTCTCCGCGGCGGTCGCGGACGCGGGCCCGCTCCCGGAGCATTCCGTACGAGTCCTCGGCGCCGGACTCGCCGAGGCGCTGTCGGCGGTGCACGGCCTGGACCTCGTCCACCGTGACGTCAAGCCGTCGAACGTCCTGCTGACCCTCGACGGTCCTCTCCTCATCGACTTCGGCATCGCCCGCGCGACGGACGGCACGGCCTCCCTGACCTCGACCGGCGTCTCCGTCGGCTCGCCCGGCTACATGTCGCCCGAGCAGATCCTCGGCAAGGGGGTCACGGGCGCGGCGGACGTCTTCTCGCTGGGTGCGGTACTGGCGTACGCGGCGACGGGCTCGTCCCCCTTCCCCGGCGACTCCTCGGCCTCGCTCCTCTACAAGGTGGTCCACGAGGAGCCCGAACTGGGCGCGCTGTCGGGCGACTTGAGGGACGTGGTGGCCGACTGCCTCTCGAAGGACCCGGCCGCCCGCCCATCCCCCTCCGCTCTCGCCTCCCGCCTCGCCGCGGAAGGCGCGGCCCGGCTGGTGACGGCTGGCTGGCTGCCGGGACCGCTCGTGGAACAGGTCAGCCGCAGCGCGGTCCAGCTCCTGAACCTGGAGGCGGCGGACGTGCCGCCGTCGGGGGTGGTGGGCTTCAGCAGCCCTTCGGTGGGCGACTCCAACGGTTCGGCGCAGGCGGAGGAACTACGAGGGACGCCACCCCCGGCCGACTCCGCACCCCCCGCCGGAGTGTTCGGCCCCCCGGACCCGTCGTACGCGCCCTACATGCCCCATACGCCGCACGTACCGCATGCATCGCAGGCGCATCTGTCCGGCGGCCCTCCGACCCACGTCCCGGAACCACGCGACGCGGCGGCAGGCCCGGACACCTCCCCGGGGAAGGTGTCCGTCAGCGTGGCCGCGACCTCCGTACCGACGGCGAACGGCCGTGGCCGCAAGCTGAGTTGCACGGTGGCGCTCGCGGTGGCGGGAGCGCTGGCGGCGGTGGTGCTCGGCGGGGTGTTCGTGGGCGACCTGCTGCCGGGCGGGGACAACGACAGCGACAGCGGCAGCGACGCGGGTCCGGCGCCCAGCCGGCCCGCGGCCACCCCGAGTGCGTCCGCCCCGAGCGCCTCCGGCACGGACGGCAGCGACCTCTCCGCCGTCCCCAGCTCCTACCTCGGCACCTGGGAGGGCGACGCGTTCGCCCTCGACGGCAAGCTCCCCATGGGCACGTTCCGCGTCACCGTCCGCCAGGCCGAGGTGGGCGACCAGCTCGGCACCTTCCGCCAGACCGACCTCATCGGCGGCACCTGCGACACCGACCTCATCCTCAAAAGGGTCACCCCCAAGCAACTCATCGCCACCAGCATCTCCAAGCCGTCCACCACGTCCGAGTGCACGACGGGCCGCCACGAGGTCCGGCTGATCCCGGTGGGCGACGACCTCCGCTATGAGACGGACAACGCGGATGCGGGGGATCCGGTGGCCCGGATGTCGAAGGTCGAGTGAGCGGCTGAGCAGCCCGGCGTCGGCGTGAGGGCGAGCGTCGGCGGCCACTGACCGCCGACGCAGAACCCTCTGTGGTGCCCGGTACTACAGCGGCACGGTCACCGTGACCGGATCCCCGTTGCCCAGGTGGAGCATTCCCTTGCCCGGGGTGATGGGGCCGCCGACCATGCTGCGGGTGGTGCGGATGCCGATCAGTTCGCCGGCGCCGGAGTCCTGGGGGGAGAGGAGGAGGCCGCGGCGGCCCTTCTTGGCCTCGACCTGCCAGCCGGAGAAGCCGCTGCAGACCTCTTCCTCGTCGCCGCCGATGACGAGCGCGAGGCCGCGGTCGGCGCCGCGCTGGACGAGGCGCTTCAACTCGCGCTCGCAGTCCGCGTCCTCCAGGACCTCGCCGTCGTCGACGACGACCACGATCGGTTCCTCCGGGGACGCCGACTCGATCGCCTCGTTGAAGTCGTCGCTCTCGATGTCGTCGTCGGTGAAGACCTTCAACACGCCGTCCTGGCCGTCGAGTTCGCGCAGCGGGGACGGGCGCGGGGCCGCGATGACGAGGCGTACGCCCTGGTGGAGGTACGAGCGGGCGAGGTTCAGCAGGGCCGTGCTGCGGCCCGACTTCGCCGGGCCCGCGACGACGAACGTCGGCACGCCCTGCGAGAGGTCCGGGCCGAAGGCCATGATGTCGTCGCCGCCGATGCCTGCCAGACCCCACAGCTTGGACTGCGCGACCGCCGGGTCCCGCATCTCCCAGGCCTCCGCGAAACCGATGCGGGAGGGCAGGGAGTCCACCCGGAACGGGCGCTTGGCGCGCGGGACTTCGGCGTCCCGGGCCGTGGCCGCCTCGCCGATCGTGGCGAGCGCCGCCGCCTGCCCCTGACCGGTCAGGTCGTCGGAGAGCAGCGCGAACTGCGTCTCGATCGCCGTCTCGTTCTTGAAGCCGCGCCCGGGCGGGATCTCCTCCGGCACCTTGCGGGCGTTGATGCCGAGCATCGAGAAGTCGGACTTGTCGGCGAGCCGCAGACCGTACTTCTCCTCGGTGAGCGAGGCCATCCGGCCGAGCAGCACCTGCCGGTCGCCCGTGACGACGAGGTGGATGCCGACGCTCGCGCCCTCGCGCATCATCGTCTGCAACTCGTCCGTCAGCTCACCGTGGTTGTACTCGCCGAGCGTCGGCAGCCAGCCCTCCCACCGGTCGAGCAGGACGACGATGTGCGGCAGCCGCTCCTCCTCGGTGACGGACGCCCGCTGCTCCCCGATGTCGGCGAACCCCTTGTCGGACAACAGGTCCTGACGTCGCGTCAGCTCGCCCTTGAGGCGCGTGACCAGTCGTACGGCCCGCTCCGTCTGGTTACGTGCGACGACGGCACCGCAGTGCGGCAGCCGCGTCAGCGCGTTGAGGGCGCCGTTGCCGCAGTCGATGCCGTACAGGTGCACGTCCGACGAGGAGTGGGTGCGGGCGATCGACCCGGCGAGGGTCCGCAGGATCTGCGAACGGCCACTGCGCGGCGCACCGCCCACGATGAGGTGCCCGAAGGTGGAGAAGTCGACGACGACCGGCCGGCGGGCCTGGTCGGCGGGCAGGTCCTCGACACCGAACGGGGCCGGCGGCAGCTTGCCCGCCGACAGTGCGGCGACCGCGGGCATCTCGACCTCGTCCAGCAGCAGCGTCTCGGAGAGCGCGGGCAGCCACGGGCTGTGCTGGGAGGGGATGCCGAGCGCCCCGTTGGCGTCGCGGATCGCGTCCACGAGCACCTTCAGGTCGGTGATCTCCTCCTCCTCACGCGCCTCGGCCTTCGGCTTGACGAGCGCGGCACGGCCCAGGTCCTCCCAGGCCAGCGGCCCGGCCCAGGGCGCGAGCACGGTCGGGTCGGCGGCTCCGGGCCGCCGTCCGCCCACGCGGCCGGACTGGAACGGTACGAGCGAGGCGTGCCCGAGCCGGACGTACGCGCGACCGGGCGTGCTCTTGGAGATGTGCCCCGCCTCGGGCGAGTCGATGACGTCGCTCGACTCGCCGCCGTCCGTCACGCGCAGCGCGATACGGAGGTTGGTGTTGGCCCGGATCTCCGGCGACACGACACCACTCGGCCGCTGGGTCGCGAGCAGCAGGTGGATACCGAGCGAACGGCCTCGCTGGGCGATGTTGACCAGGCCCGTCACGAAGTCGGGCAGGTCACGCACCATCGAGGCGAACTCGTCGATGACGATGAGGAGTCGGGGCAGCGGCCGGTTCGAGGGATCGCGCCGTACGAGATCCTGGTAGTCCTCGATGTCCTTGGCGTCGGCGGCGGCCAGGATGTGCTCGCGCCGGTGAAGCTCGGCGCCGAGCGACTCCAGGGCCCGCTCGACGAGGTGCGCGTCGAGGTCGGTGACCATGCCGACGGTGTGCGGCAGGTTCACACAGTCCTTGAAGGCCGCGCCACCCTTGTAGTCGACCAGCACGAACGTCATGTTCTCGGGGGTGTTGGCGACTGCCAGCGCGGCCACGATGGTCTGCAGCAGCTCCGACTTACCCGAACCGGTCGTACCGGCGATCAGACCGTGCGGCCCGTCCCGCCGGATGTCAATGCCGAACGCCCCGTCGTACGACTCGCCGACGACCGCCATCGTCGACTGCCCGCCCATGCGCCAGCGGGCGGAGATCGCGTCGCTCGTCGGCGGCTCCAGCTGCAGCACGTCGAGCAGCCGGCTGGAGCCGGGCAGCGCCGAGTCCTCGGTCTCGCCGCTGATGTCGCGGATGGGGGAGAGGGACCGGGACAGACGCGCGCACCAGGCCGCCGACACGAAGTCGGGCCGTACGTTCTTGACGCGGGCCGTGCCCGTCTGCGCGACGCGCAGCCGCAGTTCGAGCGGCTTCTGCTCGCCGGACTGCTGGTCGTCGGACTCGGCGGTGTGCCAGGCCTGGAAGGAGGGGAAGCCGCTGCCCTGGGCCGCGGGTTCCCGGGACGCCGTGACCGAGGTGGTGCGCTCCTCGGGCTTCGGCTCGGCGATGACGATGGCCTGGCACTCGCCGGGCAGGAACCGTTCCTCGGCGTCGAGGCAGATCGCGTACATGCTGACGCCGGGACCTTCGCGCAGCAGCCGCACCACACCCGGCATGGACCGAAGCCGCCGAGAACCGTCCCAGATGACAACAATGTCCGGGTCGGTGAAGTTGGTCTGGCGCCCGTTCTCCTTGGCGGCCTTCTGGCGGGCGTCGAGGAGCTGGGTGAGTTCGCCGATGCGGGCGCCGACGGTCTCGGCGTCCGTACCGATGAGGACGTTGGCGTCCTGGGCGCCGGAGGGGCGCGAGTGCGGCAGCCAGCGGACCCAGTCCCAGGTGGTCTGGGCGCTGTTCTCGGTGAGGACGTAGAACTGCACGTCGAGCGGGCTGTGCAGCACGGCGCTCTGGGCGACGATCCAACGGCCGATGGACTGGGCCGAGTCGCCGGGCCCGGCGATCCCGACGACCCCGCGCTCGCGCAGCGGCAGGGTCACCGGGGCGTCCTGGATCTTCCAGGTGACCTCGCGCTTGTGGTCGTCCTGCTCGGGGTCGTCGAGCACGACCTCGGAGGGCAGCTGCCCCGTGCCGACGCGGAGGACGAGATGGTCGGCGTCGGTGCGCCGCCGCTCCCAGAGCCGCGTACGGGGCCCGGTGCTCATGGACAGCACGGACGCGGGATCGGGCACGGCGAGCCGCCGGTCCAGCCGCTCGGCTATCAGCGCATCTTGAGCGTCCTTCTCGATCCGCTCCTTGTGCTCCTTGTACTCCTTGACCTGCTTCGCATGGGACTTGCGCCCGTGCTTCTTGTCCATGAAGTAGTTGCCGAAGAGGATCAGCGGGCTCAGCAGAGCCATGATCAGGTAGTACCAGCGCCCGAAGATCATCACGGCGACGACCGCGCCGACCAGCGGGGTCAGGGCCATCAGCCAGGGCAGCGGCCGGGCCTCGAAGTCGCGGGGCGGGGCGGGCAGCTTGAACCGCGTCTGGCGCTCCGGCGGCTGAAGGCGGGGCGGCCGGTTGTAGTCGAGCCCGGCCCCGTCGTCGGACCACTTCAGCGCGGCGTTGGGCGGGGAGTAGCGGTCGAGTTCGAGAAGGGTGTTGCCGACGGCGACCTGGGCGCCGAGGGGCCAGTCCTTGCCGTCGAGGGGCTCACCGTCGAGGGTGACGCCGCCCTTGTCCTTGTCGTCCTTGTCATCCCTGTTGTTCCGGTCGTCCCCGTGTGCGACGACCTGACAGGTTCCGTCCGTTGCAACTGACAACGTCAGCGCGCGTGAGGGAAGCTCGGGATCGTCGATCCGTACGTAGGAGGCGGGGCCGCTGCCGATGTCGTACCGCCCGATGCCGAGCCGGTGCACGGCGCCGGCCGCGGGCCCGCTCGCGACGCGCAGCTCGACCAGGCCGGTCGGCTCGCCGGGGAGGCAGCCGGCGGGGTCGTGCAGGCTGACGACGGCGCCCTCGCGCAGCGGGGAGGTGCCGATGGTGGAGGCCGGGTCGACGGGATGGCCGTCGACATAGGCGAGGGGCGCTCCGCCGCTGCCCGCCTGCTGTCCGGGCTGTCCATGGTGTCCGATGGGGATGATCTGTGCCCCGCCGCTGTAGCCGACGTGTGCGGCCAGCTCTTTCGCGATGTCCCCGACCGAGGACTCGGGATCCGCGTCGAGCACCACGTCGGCGTTCGCGCCGCCCAGTGGATCGACGACGGTCAGAGTCAGGCGCACGATCGTCCTCCCCGTTGACTGCTCTCCTGCTGCCCAGTTGCTGCCCAGTGACGATATCCGCTCCACCCTTCCCACAGGCAACGGCGTATGTGCTGGTTCCCTGAAGGCTCTTGAAGGATCCGGGGTGTGCGGCTGCAAGCGTCCTGCGTAAGCTGCAGACTCGGCGGACGATCGCATCATCCGCAACGGGAGCCACGGGGGTTGGCCCTGCGGCAAGTCGAGTTGTTATGGAGGACGCCACATGGCCGGCGGCAAAGACGCAGATATCACTTATGACGAGATGCACAAGGCGGCTACCAAGCTGACCGACGCCAAGGACAAGATCGACGAGAAGCTCGACGCCCTTGAGCGCTACATCCAGGGCCTCGTCAAGGACGGCTACACCACCCGCAAGGGCTCGCAGGCCTTCGAGGACTCCTTCACCGAGTTCAAGAAGGGCGCGAAGGACACGATCGAGGGCCTGACCGGCATGTCCAAGTTCCTGACCAGCGCCGCGAAGGCGTACCAGGACCTGGATGATGAGCTGGCCAAGGGTGTCAAGGGCTGAAGTGGCCCCTTTGGGCGACTTATCGCTTTTGGGTGGCTGAGGTCGCCTGGTGCAGGTGTGGTCCGGTGCGGTGGGAGGCCTCGGCGTCCCACCGCACCGGGCTGTCTCCGGGGCTCGCGTGACTGAGGCAGGTTCGGTACGGCAGGTTCGGTACAGGGGGTGCCATGAGTGGCGACGGCGGGCGTGGATTCCGGGCGCGGGACGGTCTGGGCATCGCCGGAGTGGTCATCGGCGCCGGGGCCTTGCTCCTCGTGGCTCTCGGGACGTGGAAATGGTTCGTCCGGAAGTCCGCCCCATGGGTGCTGGACTGGCCCGGCGGGCCATGGGCGGTAGGTGCCGTCTTCGGGCTGATCATGGTGGCGGGCTCGATCGGCGCCCTGCGGTTCTCGGCGGTCGAACGGGGCGGCTCGAAGCCGCGGCGTGCGGGTCGTGTGGCCGGCGTATCGATCTGCGGCGGGCTGGCGTTCGGGGCGTTCATGTACGTGCTCGGTGCGCTGCCCGGCAAGAACTGCTCGTCCAGCAGGCTCGGCTGTGAGTACATCCCCGGCTCGGGCAGCGCCCTCGTCTCCAGCGTGCTCACGGCGGCCGTCGTGGGATGGCTCGCCTTCCGCGTGGCCAGCGCCCGTGCCGAGGCGCAAGCCGCCCGGGAACGTGCCCGGATGAAGAAGCTGCGCAAGAAGGGCAAGGGGAAGAGCCGGGCTGCCCGCTGACCGCGAGGCGTCGGGCACCCCGGTGACCGTGAGGAATTGGCGTTCGGGAACCGGATACCGACTTCCTCGCGTGTCTGTCTGTGTCCCTCAGGTACCTCAAGTCCGTTCCGGCACATGGCACTTCAGCACCGCCCAGCACTGCCGACGCTGCCCAAGAAGCACATTCACCGGAAAAATCGACAACTCACCCCTGGGATACGTACATGCTGACCACGCGACGGCGGACGGCCGTGGCCTGCCTCTTCGCTGCTGCCGCTCTTTCTCTCACCGGTTGCAGCAGCGATTCGGGCGACTCCGGGAACGACAAGATCGCGGGAGCGGGCGGGGACGGGGCGAGCTCTCCGACACCGTCGGCCTCCGCGTCCGCCGAGAAGGGTGCCCCGGCCTTCGACCTGCCCTCGGACATCACGGTGGACGTCCAGAAGGAGTCGACCGGGGACGCGGCGAAGGACGCGATCGTGCGGGATGTGGCGTACGCGGCGCAGGCCCGGATCGAGGCCTTCGCCGAGGGGGACGGCCGGACCGCCAACATGAACCGCTACTTCGCGGCGAACGCCCTCGCCTACTGGGGCGATCGCGTGGCGACGGTCAAGAAGGACGGGCTGACCGTCACGGGCGACTACCGGTACTTCGACTTCGAGGTCACCGACGTCGCGAACGGCAAGAAGGCGGCGGCCCGTTACTGCGAGGACCAGAGCAAGGCATACAACAAGGTGATCAAGACCGAGAAGGTGCAGCGCACCCAGCCGAGCGACAAGGACTTCGTCCTCTACACGCTCCAGGTCGAGAAGGACTCCCGCGGCGACTGGCAGGTGACGCAGCAGAACTGGAAGAAGGGGGACGCGTCATGCGTGCAGGGATAGGGACGGGTACGAGTACGGGGGCGGCCGTGAGTCGTCCCGTTCTGCGGACGGCCGTGGCCGCGGGGCTGGTCATGGTGCTGGGGACGGGCTTCCCGGCGTACGCGGGTGAGACCACCGGCGGAGACCAGGGGACCACCGCGCCCGACCGGCCGAACCAGGACTCCGGCGCCGGTTCCGGCAACGGCACCATCGGCGCCCACATCCGTATCGACCAGAGCAAGGCCGGTTCCGGCGGCGGCCCCACCTCGACCACCACGTCCTCGAACGCGAACTGGAAGCCCCCGGTCTGCTGGTACGAGCCCATGTACACCTCCGAGGAGTACGAGGAGTTCATCAAGACCGCGTACGACGGGGCGCAGGAGCCCGCGGCGAGTTACGCCAGGAAGCGCGAGGAAGAGGGCTACCGCAAGGACGACAAGGGCCTGTGGTGGCAGGTGCAGTTCCGCAACGACGAGTACACCGACGCCTGCCCCGTCACCACGGACAACTGGGAGATCTGGGTCCCGCCGGCCGACCCGCAGCCCGATCCCAACAAGCTCACCCCCGAGACCCTCTCCGAACTCGCCTTCAACTCCACCAAGTTGCCCGTGCCGCCGGTCGAACTGAGCCCGCGCGCGGACCGGCTCATCGTGAACCTCGGTACGCGGGTGAAGTTCAAGGGCGACTTCGATCGCGTGTGGACGACCGCGAGCATCAACTACAAGGGCGTCCAGATGGCCGCGACCACCGTCGCGACCCCGGTCGCGCTCAAGGTCGAGGCCGGCACCGACGACGCGGACCCGGCGACCTGCACGTACGACCTCGTGAAGGGCAAGAACGGCTACACGGTCGACAGCGAGGACGCGGGCTGCAACGTCACCTACCGTCGTTCGTCCGGTACAGGCACCTACCCCTTCAAGGCGTCGATCACCTGGAAGGTGACCTGGACCGACTCCGCCGACCCGGACGGCCCGCCGCAGCAGCCCGCGCTGCCGGACGGTCTGTCCACGTACGAGGAGAACGTCACGGTCAAGGAGATCCAGTCCGTGAACCGCTAGGTGCCCCACTCCTTGCAACCGACCCGGCCAGCTATCCTCGTCCGGACCCCGTGAGGAATGGGAGAGTCCATGTCTGTTGGATCAGGGGCCGGGGAGCCCCGGGGGCAGAGTCCTGGGCGGTCGGTCGCAGGGAACGTCGCATTCGGTGCGGGGCTGCTGCTCGTTCTGGCGACCATGACGCTCGGCGCCTTCGCGGGCGTTGCCCTGACCATCGGCCTGGCCGACGACTCGTTCCTGTCACCGGCGGTCCCCGACGACGGACGGAACGCCGTGGGCATCGGCGGCATCGGCATGGGCGGCCTGCTGGGCCTGATGCTGCCCCTGCTCCTCCTCGCGGCGGTCCGGGGGACCGAGGAGAAGCCCAGGCTCGGACCCGGCGAGGCCCTGCTCAAGGCGCTCGCCCTTGTTCTGTTCAGCGTCTACCTGGTTGTTGTCTCGCTGCTCGCCGCCCAGCTCGGCTGGATCCTTCCCGAGGGGATCACCACGCTGCTCAGCTTCTTCGTCGTCGGCTTCAGCTGGGCGCCTGTGGCGCTGTTTCCCTGGGAACGGTTCGGGCTGGGGGGCATGACGGGGCTGCGCCTGAACTCGCGCGGTCGGAGCGGTCAGGGCGGTTCGGGTAATCAGGCCAATCGGGATGGCTCAGACAAGTCGGACTGAGGTCGCCAACTCGTCGGCGACCTTGGAGAGTTCCTCGCCGAGCCCCATGGCCTGCCAGAGGAGCCGGCACTCCAGGGCTGTGGAATGCGCCCGTGGCAGGACGTAGTGCGCGACCCCTTCCAGCACATTGCCGCTGTCGGCCTCGGGATCCGTGGGTTCCAGTCGGTGCACGCGCAGCGCGGCGCCCAGCGGCAGCTCCACCTCCGTGATCTCCGGCGGACGGAAGAACGGCCCCTCGGCGGCCTCGGCCTCCGCGCGCAGCGCGTCCAGGCGCAGCGACTCGGCAGGGATGCCCCCCAGTTCCCGTACGCAGTAGAACGCGGCCACGCCACCGTCCTGCGGCGCGAGGACCGCCGCGCAGAGCGCCTTCTGCCGGGCCGCGACGGCCCAGTACCAGAGCACGTCCTCGGCGAACGCCTCGCGCCGGTCGGCGGGGGCGTCGTCGGCCGAGAAGTGCTCGTCGGCCGCGGCCCGCGCCCACTCCTCGGGCCGCTCGGCGGTGAGATCGAGAACGAGCCAGTTGTGCGGGGCGGGCAGCGTGACCCGACACTGGTGCCAGTCCGCGGACGCCGTGTCTGTGGTGTGCGCGGTGTGCGTCAGGGGCGTCTGGGGCATCCGGGGACTACCTTCCGGCCAGTGACGCATCGGGTCCGGTCACATCGATGTCCTCGCTCCCGAAGAGCCCGATGAAGCTCTTGGCGTCCGCGACCGCCGCGGTACTCGTCGACCCGATTGCCCATGAGTTGTACTGCAGGGCCTGTTTGAAGGCGTCGGGCGTGCCGACGAAGTTCAGGTCCGCGGGATCGATGTTCTTGATACGGGCCAGCTCGTCGACCATCCCCGGCCCCGCGTACATGCTGCCGAAGCCGCGTACGCCACCGGTGTTCCAGGCGTCGCGGAATGCCGCCATGTTGTCGCTGCCCTTGAACAGGTCCCTCCAGTTGCTCCGGACCGCGCCGAGGTCGTCCGCGAAGGAACGGGGCAGGCCCCTGAACGCGGCACCCAGGGAGACGTTCGGCGCCGCGGCGGACCCGGTCGCTCCCGCTCGCGCACCGACCATCTCCACGACCATCGCGCGCCGCGCCGCCGAGTCGAGACCCGGGTGCCAGCCACGTACGTACTGAGTCGCCGCGGTCCAGACGCGGCTGCGGCCGGCCGTGGCGGCGAGCTTGGCACCGGCGGAGAAGACGCGACCGATACCGAAGGTCGCAAGCCCCAGTACGTCCATGGCGACATCGCCCCACGACCCGTCGCCGTTGATGGCCAGGAGGACGTGGCAGACGAGCGAGATGGCGGTCGCGATCAGCGCGATGGTGCCCAGGACACCGGCGAGAGCCTGCCCGATGATCGGGATCCAGCCGACCAGGAGTGCCACCAGCCCGCACACGGCCGCGACGGCCCCCGCGATGTCGGCGACGATGTTCAGGGTGTCCCGGAGGTCGTCCAGCCAGGAGTCGTTGAGGTCGTCGCCCTCGGTGATCTCGTGGATGCGCTTCGCGGCCGTGTTCCCCGCCGTGTTGTGGCGGCTCTTGAGCGTGGCGAGCTGCCCGCGCAGGCCGTCCAGGTCGCCCTGCAGGTCCGTCACCGCGGTGTCGAGCGTCTTCTGCCCGGCCTTGTCCGTGTCCTTGGGCGGGTTGTCGGCCTTGGACTTCGCGGTCGTGATGTCACCGCTCTTCGTCTCGGCCTGCCCGAGCAGCCGGTCCGCGTCCTCCTGGATGGTCTCCAGCGTGGTGTGGTACTCCTTCAGCGCGGCGCCGGCCTCCTCGTAGCGGCTGTGCGCCTTGCTCACGGTCTTCGCGGTGTCGTCGGCCTTCTCGGCGAACTCCCGGCCCGCCTTGGAGTCCCAGCTCTTCTGGTCGCCGAGCCTGCGCAGCGCGGCGGCGGCGTCCGAGATCGTCTTCGCGGTGGCGGTGAAACGCTTGGCGAGCGCCGTGAGGTCGTACACATCACCCGGTACGGGATCCTCGTTCTCGCCCAGCACCTCCCAGCGGTGGTCGGCGGGGCGCGTCACTTCTGGTCCTTGCCGGTCTTGCTGTTGCCGGTCTGGCTCTTGCCGTTCTTGTCCTGGCCGACGAGCGCCTTGTAGAGCTCGTCGTCGATCTGCGTGTACGCCTCACCGGCCGTCTTGGCGACCTCGCCCAGGCCCTTGATCTCCTCGATCATCTTCTCGCGGTTGTCGTTCCAGCCGTCGGAGAACTCCTGCAGCCTCTCCTGCAGCAGCTTGTGCCCGACCGTCCGCCGGTCGTAGGCGTCCAGCAGCTTGTCGAGCCCCTCGAACTCCGTCGCCACCGTCCGCAGGCCCACCCCGGCCGTGTGCAGATCCTCGGTGGAAACCCTGAGTCGCCCCTCCGTCATGCCTGTTGCCCCCGTGGTTCTTGAGTTGTCTGGGCTGTCTGAGCCGCTTGAGCTGTCTGAGTTGCCTGTTTCAGTGTCGTTTGAGCCGTTTTTTGCCAGCGGAGGGTACCGGCGACCGCGTCGAAGAGCTCCACCATCGAGTCTGCGATTGGCTCCAGCGGGGTGCTGAACGTCAGCATCAGCACCTCGTCCCGATCCGGTACGGGCACGAAGTACTCCACGATGGTGTCCGCGAACTCGGTTCCGAGCCGCCGGGACTCCCGGGTCCGCTCCGACCGTCGCCGACGGGCCGCACGCCCGGCGGCCGGCAGCCGTACGAGGGCTGTCTCGCCCTTGTCCCTGAGCGCCGAGACCGCGTCGAGGCCGTCGAACCGCTGGTGGATGCGGGAGATCAGCAGGGACGCGGAGAGCGGGATGCCGCCGGCTTCCAGGAACGACAGGTAGAGCACGACTCCGCCCTGCTCGACACCCGCCTCGGCGGCCCCGAGCAACTGTTCCTCCGCCTGCCGGCGAAGCACCGGCTGGTCGTCCACACCGGCGAACTGCCTCTTGACCAGGGCACTCACGGACGCTGCACGCCGCTCCTCGGGAAGGAGCGGAATACGAAACCAGTCCTCGGGCGTGATCAGGCCAAAGACGTTCTCGCCACCGGTCTCGCCATCGGTCTCACCACTGGTCTCACCATCGGTCCTGCCATCGGCGGTCCGGTCGGCGGGCGCGGTCTGTCGCATGTCGCCCGACGCTAGCTGTGGGGGGCGGGTTTTCGCCACTGCGAAGTTCTCCGCGAGAGACAACAAGAGGCAGCAAACGGAGTCAATTCGGTGCGGGCGCACCCGCGTCTTCGGCCCGCGAAGTCCGCTTGTCGCGTGCCACGGCCAAGGCGATCAGCAGCGCGGCCGTGGCGACGGTGGACACCAGGCCGACAGCCCACAGCCACGGGTAGTTGCTGAAGACCCAACTGGGGGGAGTGTCCCGACCACGGCCCCACTTGCCGCTGTCCTGGGCGTTGAAGATCAGCGACACGAGCTGCAGCATCGCCGCGCCGCACACGAAGGCCAGGAGCGTGCAGCAGAACGATCGGATCTTGTGGGCCTTCCAGGATTTCAGATCCGTACGGGATGCGGTCAGCATGAAGAGCGTCGCCACACACGGCACCAGTGCTCCCAGGAACACCGCGAAGCCGTATGCGCCGCCTGGCCAGTTGTCGGCCGACCATTCCCAGGTTTCGTCGCCCCAGAACATGTCCGAAAGGACGAGGAGGGCGAACAAGGCCAGCATGGACAGGAGGACGAGACAGCCGAATGCCTTGTCGCCCTTCCCGGAACCCTTGTCCTTGCCCCCGCCTCCAGACCGTTTGCCGGGCCGGTGTTCATACCGCAACGAAGGCGCGGCTGCTCTCGGCCTTCTTGGCTTGGCTGACCCTGCCATGTCCTTGTCCCCCAGGGTGTTCCGGTCCGCGTCTCCGCGGAGTTCGTCAGGTGATCCAGATGCTTTTTGCGAAGTCGTCGATGGCGTCGAGAGAGGCTTTGAGGAGGGCGGGGTCGTTGTAGTGGCCCTTGAGTACCAGGTCGATATCGCGGGCCGTGTCGTTCCAGGCGTACGCGATGGATGTGATCGGGCCGCCGTCGGGACGGGTCCAATGGCGCACGCAGCGCAGTCCTTCGCTGAAGTGGGGCGAGACGAAGGGGGCCGTGTCCGCGTGGCCGCCCGCCGCGGGGTCGGGTTCGACCAGCATGCTCAGGTGCAGGGGGCTGTGTTCCTCGTCGCAGGCGAACTGCTTGGTGAAGAGGACCAGCGGTGACGCCTGCGGGGGCATCGGGCCGAAGAGGAATGCCTGCTCGGCCTCGACGCGGTCGCGCAGCATGGCGGCCGAACTTTCCAGGAACTTCTTCGTCCGCCGCTTCTCACGCCAGGTGAGCTTGCGCCGGTGGACCAGTGCACTCGCCTTGAGTTGCAGATCCATCCACTGCGCGAATTCCGCCCCGGTGTCGCGCAGGGGCATGTGAAACCACACGGCCGGGTCGGAATCGGTCTCGACGATCAACGCGCTTGGCCCTTCTCCGTGCCCTCCGCGCCCTCCGTCGGATCCGTGAAGGACACCGTCTGGAGGACTGCCACCATCAGGTCGCAGAACTCGGTCCAGTAGTCCATGGATGCGGTGTGGAGCGTGAAGACCGCGGTGAACGGGCCTGTGGGGAAAGGGACATGGACCTGGATCTGTCCTGTGAGCAGATCAACCTGCTCGCCGGTCTCCGTCAGTTCCGGTTTGATCCCGTACTCGCGCAGCGTCACGCAGGACACGGCGGGTCCGCAGGGCAGGTCCAGCCACCGGGCGTCGTTGTACTCGTCGCCGGAGAGGATCGCGAGGATGCCCTGGGCCACGACGTCGGTGTCGGCGTCGGCCTGGTCGGTCGGCACGGCGGCCACGGTGAGGGCACACTGGGCGACGCCGTCGGCTCCTTCGTGCCGGACGACCTGCCCGTCCTGCGTCCCGTCGTCCTGCGTCACCGCGCGGCCGTCGCCGTCCTCGTCGGCCGTCGAGAACAGTCCCATTGCCGAGTACGAGACTCCGGTGCCGGCCATCATCTCGGCCATCGCCGCGTAGTACGGGGCGGCCGGCTCCCAGATGTTCTCGTCGCCGCGTGAATAGAGCTCTCGTACGAAGGAATGGGAGAGCTCGGCTCGTTCCTCGGGAGTGGCCGCGAGGGGGAGAGCGAAGAAGCCCTCGGGGGCCAGGAACCAGATGGGTGGGGGTTCTTGGGAGG
>NZ_LIQZ01000313.1 GCF_001418655.1 Streptomyces phaeochromogenes
ACGTCGGTGGGGGCGCCCCTTTCCACAAGGGGCGCCCCCACCGACGTATCCGTAGAAGCTAGTTCGCGTCCTCGCTGTCGATTCCCAGGCCCGGGAGCAGGCCCGGGAGGAGGGGTGGCAGGGTCACGTCCGGCTCTGCCGGTGGGGTGTCCTTGCCGGACGGGGAGGCGCTGGTCTCGTCCTCGGGCGGGTCCAGGAGGCCGCCGGTGTTGCCGCCGAGCAGTCCGTCGTCCTGGGTCTTGGACGTGGACGGCTTGGGGTTGCCGCCGCTGGAGCCGGTGCCGTCGGACGAGCCGCCGCCGGTGGAGCTGGGGGCCGGACGGTCCGTACGGGACGAGTCGGTGGCGTCCGAGCTCGCGCCGCGGTGGCGGCCGGTGCCCTCCGGGGAGGGCGGCTGCGGGAGCAGCGAGCGCAGCGGCTCGACCTCTTCGTCTATGGCGTCGAAGACCGAGCTGACCTGGCGACTGACGTCACCGAGCTGCACCGGCAGCCGGTCGCGCAGGGCGCCCCAGGCCTCGCGGTGCGACTGGGAGAAGGCGGAGAGGGCCTGGATGGGGCCCAGGGAGTCCGGGTCCCGCTCATAGGCCTCGTGCAGCAGGCGGTGGCCCTCGGAGGCGTCGTGCTGCATGCCGGACAGCGCACGCCGGATCTCGCCCAGGGACTCGTGGTCGAGGGGCCCCGAACGGCCGCGCTCCATCAGGCGGCGCGCCTCGCTCAGCCGGGTGGAGGCCTGGTCGAGGTAGAGCCGGCCGCGGTCGCCCTCGCCGTCGGCCATGCCCAGCTTGAGGTCCTCCATGCCGCGCTTGAGCCCGTAGAGCGAGTCACCGGGCAGGGCGTCGGAACTGGCAGCGGCGACGCCGCTGAAGGCTCCGGCGGCCACACCGACGGTGAGCCCGCCCGCGGCGAGCCCCTTCGACAGCCGGGAACGCGGTCGCAACTTCCCAAGACCGGTCGCCCGGTGCGCGCCCCGGCCCCGGTGGGACCGCTGCTCGGGCACCGAAGGGTCCGCCGCCCGGCCTCCCGCGGCCGTGCCCTCCTGGAGCATGGCCTCCATCGCGGCCACCAGCTGGGCCCGCTGGACGACCTTGACCTCGGGGTCCAGCTCCGGTTTGGGCAGTTCGCCGAGGCCGGTCGCCAGGGACAGCATCCGGCCCTGCTCGGGCCGGTCCACGACGGCCGGAGCGGGTCCTTCGGACTGCTCGGCCGCCGTGCCCCGGTCGGGCTGCTCTTCCAGGGCCTGGGCGAAGGCGTTCGCCCGCCGGTGCGCCGATACGTTCGCGATCACTGGCGGCACCTCCTCTCGTCATCACGGTCGACTCCCCAGGGGGTCCTGAGGGTTGCACACCCCGACCACGACCACTCGATCGAGTGATCGAAGTCGGCCAGGGTGTGACCACAGGGAGCCTGTATCCCGCACAACGAGCGGCTCGGCACTTGGGTTACGGACGACGGATGATCGGACCGCGAAGTCAACGGACTTTCACGGACGGTGAGTTGGGCATCGCTGAGCGTATGGAGCCATACGGAGTCGTACGAAGAAGGGGCGGGGCAGGGCCCGCCGTGTACGGGGTCTCAGCGGGCGTCTTCCGGGAGGAGTCGGGCCAGTGTGCGCACCGCCCGGTACTGGAGGGTCTTGATCGCGCCCTCGTTCTTGCCCATCACACGGGCGGTCTCGGCGACCGAGAGGCCCTGGAGGAAGCGCAGGGTCACGCACTCCTGCTGCTGCGGGTTGAGGCGGCGGACGGCATCCAGCAGCGCCGCGTTCGAGAGGGACTCCAGGACGGAGTCCTCGGGGGAGCGCTCGACCTCGTTGGCGTCGAGCATCTCGCCGGTGGTCACTTCGAGCCGGAAGCGGCTCGACTTGAAGTGGTCCGCGACGAGGTTACGGGCGATGGTGACGAGCCAGGCGCCGAAGTCACGGCCCTGCCAGGTGAACGTGCCGATGCGGCGCAGAGCGCGCAGGAACGTCTCGCTTGTGAGGTCTTCCGCGGTCGCCTTCCCGCCGACGCGGTAATAGATATAGCGGTACACAGTGTCGCTGTACTGGTCGTAGAGCCGGCCGAAGGCCTCGGCCTCACCGGCCTGTGCGCGCTCCACGAGGTCCATCATCCGGGCGCTGTCACTGTCTGCGGCCGGGCGGCGTGCGGTGGTGGCCGACGCGCTCGAACGACCTCGTCTGCCGACCGCCGCGCTGCCGTCGGCCAGTGCGTAGCACGGGCCGACGGGCGCGGCGGAGACAGCGAGGGCGGGGACGGCGTACGCGGTGGGGACGAAGCCGCGCAGGCGGTCGATGACCGTTGCGCGCAGCGTAGCCAGGCCCGAGGCGTCAACCCCGACGTGTGGGTACACGGGACTCCCAGAGGCAGAGCTTCCATCACGTGCAGTACCGGACCGTTCACCCGTCGTAGCGAAGAGCGGGGCCCGTCATGCGTCTGAGGAGAATAACGCTTCGTACAGGCAGTGCTACACCCAGTTGCTCAAATCATCGATTACGTCGCTTCTGTTACCGAACGACGCCTCATCAAGTGCCGGAGAGTGACCGGTTGTTGATCGAATGATTCCGTGTTCCGTCTGAGTCCGGGGCGTGTTGTGGCCGGGTGCCGCCAACGGGACTGGCGGGGGCCCTGTGCGGGTAGGACAGCACGATTGCCCGCATGTCCGTGCGGGGGGCCGCTGGTCAGCGGGTGTTCGAGGGGTGCCGGCGACGCTGTGTCAGCGGCAGCCTCGCGGTCGGCGTCATCGTCAGCGGCGGCGGCGGTGCAGGGCGATCGCGGCAGCCGTGCCGCCCGCGACCGCGCCGACGCCGGCCGCCGCGGGAATGCCGACCTTCGCCGCCTTGCGGCCCGTGCGGTAGTCGCGCAGCCGCCAGTCGAGCTTGCGGGCGTGCTTGCGGAGCTTGGCGTCCGGGTTGATCGCGTACGGATGCCCGACCAGCGAGAGCATCGGGATGTCGTTGTGGGAGTCGCTGTACGCGGCGCAGCGGCCGAGGTCCAGGCCCTCCGCCGCGGCCAGGGCGCGTACCGCCTCCGCCTTCGCGGGGCCGTGCAGCGGCTCGCCGACGAGCTTGCCGGTGTAGACGCCGTCGACCGACTCGGCGACCGTGCCGAGCGCGCCGGTCAGGCCCAGGCGGCGGGCGATCACCGTGGCGATCTCGACGGGCGCCGCCGTGACCAGCCACACCTTCTGGCCCGCGTCCAGGTGGGCCTCGGCGAGTGCGCGGGTGCCGGGCCAGATGCGCTCGGCCATGTACTCGTCGTAGATCTCCTCGCCGATCGACATCAGCTCGGAGACGCGGTGGCCCTTCACGATGGACAGCGCGGAGTCGCGGGCGTCCTGCATGTGCTCGGGGTCCTCGACGCCGGCCAGCCGGAACCAGGCCTGCTGCCAGGCGAACCGGTAGAGGTCGCGGGTCTCGAAGAACTTCCGCTTGTAGAGGCCGCGGCCGAAGTGGAAGATCGCGGCGCCCTGCATCACGGTGTTGTCGAGGTCGAAGAACGCGGCGGCCTTGTCGTCACCGATGACCGGGAACTCCGGTTCGGTGCCTTCGGGCGCGCCTTCGTGCGCCAGCTCCTCCAACTCCTGGGAGGACTTGCGCGCTGCCTCAGCCGAGGCCTCGCCTGCCAGCACGCTCCGCGCGGTGGCGGAGCGCCTACGGGGGGTGAGCCATCCGAGAGCGGCCATGGCGTGAGCATAGCCAGTTTGTTCGGTGGTTCCGGAGTCGGGAGGTTTGGAGGCTGTGAACTCTCCGCGACCGTGTCGTTAAAGAACTCATCCCGTCGGGATCGTTGGACGGGGCTGCGCCCCTGTCCACTGCGGGAGAATGGCTCGTATGAGTCCCATTTTTCGGCGTGGTGAGCGTCGGGCGGAGAGCAAGGTGTCGCGGGAGCGGCTGGTCACTCTGATCGGGAAGCCCGACTGTCATTTGTGCGAAGACGCACAGGAAGTCGTGGAGAAGGTCTGTGGTGATCTCGGTGTCCGCTGGGAGAAGAAGGACATCACCCAGGACGAGGAACTGCACCGCGAGTACTGGGAACAGATCCCCGTGGTGCTGGTGGACGGGGCCCAGCACACGTTCTGGCGGGTGGACGAGGAGCGGCTGCGCAGGGCGCTCAAGGCGTAGCCAATGGGGCGGAGTAATGGAACCGTGGCCTGACCGAGGCGTCCAAGTGGGCCGGAAAGTCACTTAGGATCGAGGGCGGTTCGGACTCGGGGGCGGGGATCGTAGAGGAGAGTGTGCGGTTTTGCCCCCAACATGTGAGGAACGAAGGTGCCTGTGCGCCGGTTCCGTACGGGTGCGCCGGGGGTGCGTGACCCCGGTCACGTTGGCCGGGCAAATCGGACACCATCTTTGTGCACGCGTTCACAAAGACATAGCCTGCATTCGACGGGGCGGTCTAGGTACGTGCGACCGCCTGAAGCCCCGCGCTACCCGCAGGAGCACCGTGGCAACTGGCCGAACTCACCGACCGGCGACCCGCAGCCGAGGGATTCCCGAGGCCACCGTCGCCAGGCTTCCGCTGTACCTCCGAGCCCTCACCGCTCTGTCGGAGCGCTCGGTACCCACGGTCTCCTCCGAGGAGCTCGCGGCCGCGGCGGGGGTCAACTCCGCCAAGCTGCGCAAGGACTTCTCGTACCTCGGGTCGTACGGGACGCGCGGTGTGGGCTACGACGTCGAGTACCTCGTCTACCAGATCTCCCGCGAGCTCGGTCTCACGCAGGACTGGCCGGTCGTGATCGTCGGTATCGGTAACCTCGGCGCGGCCCTGGCCAACTACGGCGGGTTCGCCTCGCGCGGGTTCCGTGTCGCGGCGCTGATCGACGCCGATCCCGAGATGGCGGGCAAGCCCGTCGCCGGGATCCCCGTGCAGCACACCGACGAGCTGGAAAAGATCATCGACGACAACGGTGTGTCGATCGGTGTCATCGCCACCCCCGCCGGCGCCGCCCAGCAGGTCTGCGACCGGCTCGTCGCCGCCGGTGTGACCTCCATCCTGAACTTCGCGCCCACCGTGCTGACCGTCCCGGACGGTGTCGACGTACGCAAGGTCGATCTCTCCATCGAGCTGCAGATCCTCGCCTTCCACGAGCAGCGCAAGGCCGGCGAGGAGGCCGAGGCGCAGGCCGGGGCCGCCATGGAGGCGGAGGCCGAGGCGGCTGCCGCGGCCAAGGCGGCCGGGAAAGGGCCCGACGGGGATGTCCCCGCCGTGATGCCGGCATGAGTCTTCTTGTCGTCGGACTGAGCCACCGCAGCGCTCCGGTCAGCGTCCTGGAACGGGCCGCGCTGTCCGCGGACGCCCAGATCAAGCTGCTCCAGGACACGGTCGCCGCCGAGCCGGCCGCCGAGGCCGCGGTGCTCGCCACCTGCAACCGGATCGAGCTCTACGCCGACGTGGACAAGTTCCACGCGGGCGTCGCCGAGCTCTCCACGCTGCTCGCGCAGCACAGCGGCGTCGGTCTCGAAGAGCTCACCCCTTATCTGTACGTGCACTACGAGGACCGGGCCGTCCACCACTTCTTCTCGGTGGCCTGCGGGCTCGACTCGATGGTCGTCGGCGAGGGGCAGATCCTCGGCCAGATCAAGGACGCCCTCGCCGCCGCGCAGGAACTGCACACGGCCGGGCGGCTGCTGAACGACCTCTTCCAGCAGGCGCTGCGGGTCGGCAAGCGCGCCCACTCCGAGACCGGCATCGACCGGGCCGGGCAGTCCCTGGTGACCTTCGGCCTGGAGCAGCTGTCGTCCGGCGCCCCCGTCGACGCCTGGCTCGAGGGCAAGCGGGCCCTGGTGATCGGCGCGGGCTCCATGTCCTCGCTCGCCGCGGCGACGCTCGCGCGCGCCGGGGTGGCCGAGCTGGTCGTCGCCAACCGGACGTTCGACCGGGCGGAGCGCCTCGCGGCCCTGCTCGCCGAGCAGTACGGACAGCGCCCGGCGGACCGGGACGACGTGGACGTGCTGGCCCGCGCGGTACCGATGGAATCGGTGCCGGACGAGCTGACACGTGCCGATGTCGTCGTGTCCTGCACCGGCGCGACCGGACTCGTACTGACGGCGGACCTCGTGGCCGAGGCCGTCGAGGGGCGCACGGGCGCGCCCGCCGCGGAGCGCGCCGCCGACTCCGACACCGACTCCGTACGGTCCGGCCTTCCGCCCACCAGCGTCGGCAGCGAGGACGGCTGTCCGCTGGACCTGTCCGCTGTGCAGCAGGGTTCCGCCGTGCAGGGTTCCACCGGCTTCTCCGTCATGGGAGAGGCGGCGGTGGCCGGTATGGACGCGGCCACCCTGGAACAGCACGCCGCGTGGGTGGACAACGGGACCGTCGACCGTCGCGAGGGGCGCCGTACGCCCGAGATCGACACCGACGCCGTCGCCGCCCTCGCCGCCGCGGCGGCCACCCTCGGGCGGGTGCCCGAGCGGCGTCGGCCCGAGCCCGTCGCCGAGGTGCCCCGGCCGCTGCCCGTACTCTCCCTGCTCGACCTCGCCATGCCCCGTGACGTCGATGCGGCCGTGCACCGGCTGCTCGGGGTGCGGCTGGTGGACATCGAGTCCCTCGCCGAGGCGTCCGCGGACGCCCCGATGGCCGCCGACGTCGACCAGGTGCGGCGGATCGTCTCCGACGAGGTCGCCGCCTTCGACGCCGCTCAGCGGGCCGCGCACATCACGCCCACCGTCGTGGCGCTGCGCGCCATGGCCGCCGACGTCGTGGCGAGCGAGATCGCCCGGCTCGACGGCCGGCTGCCCGGCCTCGACGACAAGCAGCGCGGCGAGATCACCCAGACCGTGCGGCGCGTCGTGGACAAGCTCCTGCACGCGCCGACCGTACGGGTCAAGCAACTGGCCGCCGAGCCCGGCGGTGCCGGGTACGCGGACGCGTTGCGGACCCTGTTCGACCTGGACGCCGAGACGGTCGCCGCCGTCTCCCGGGCCGATGACGACAGCCGGATTGATGACAGCCGGGATGACATCCGCCGGGACGACAGTCGCCGGGACGACGACGGTGTTGTTTTCGGCGGTCTGGACTTCGGCCGCGAGAACTTCGGCCGCGAGAACTTTGACAGCAACAATTTCGAGAGCGCCGAGAACCGAGGGCGAGCATGAATGGGCAAGCACTGAGACTGGGGACAAGGCGGAGCAAACTCGCCATGGCCCAGTCCCGGCAGGTGGCGGATGCCGTGAGCCAGGTGACAGGGCGATCCGTCGAGCTTGTGGAGATCACGACCTACGGGGACACGTCCCGCGAGCAGCTCGCGCAGATCGGCGGTACGGGGGTCTTCGTGACCGCCCTGCGCGACGCGCTCCTGAGCGGTGAGGTCGACTTCGCCGTCCACTCCCTCAAGGACCTGCCGACCGCGCAGCCCGACGATCTGGTGCTGGCCGCGATCCCGGTGCGCGAGGACCCGCGCGACGTCCTGATCGCCCGCGACGGGCGCACCTTCGCGCAACTGCCCGACGGGGCACGGCTCGGAACCGGCTCGCCGCGTCGCATGGCCCAGCTGAACGCGTACGCGCGGGACCACGGGATGACGATAGAGACCGTTCCGATCCGTGGGAACGTCGATACGCGGATCGGGTACGTGCGCAGTGGTGAGTTGGATGGTGTGGTGCTCGCCGCGGCTGGAATGAAGCGGATCGGACGGGTTGGGGACGTCAGCGAGTTCCTGCCCGTCGACACAATTTTGCCCGCCCCCGGCCAGGGGGCCCTCGCGATCGAGTGTGCCGCGGACAACGCGGACCTCGTCGCTGCGCTCGGAGAGCTCGACGACCCGTTCACCCGGGCCGCCGTGACCGCCGAGCGGTCCCTGCTCGCCGCCCTGGAGGCCGGCTGCAGTGCACCTGTGGGTGCGCTCGCCGACCTTCTGGCCGACGGGCAGATTGTCAAGGAAATGCGCCTGCGCGGCGTCGTCGGCACGACCGACGGCTCGACGCTGGTGCAGTTGTCCACCACCGGTCCCGTGCCCGAGACACATGACCAAGCAATGGCGCTCGGCCGTGAACTCGCCGCCGAGATGCTTGCCAAGGGCGCGGCCGGTCTGATGGGGGAGCGAGCACATTGAGCCCCACCACCCTTCCCGCCGGCCTCGAACACGGGCACGTCACCTTCCTCGGTGCCGGACCCGGGGATCCGGGACTGCTGACTCTGCGCGCCGTCGAGGCGCTGGCGAACGCGGATGTCCTGGTCGCCGAACCCGAAGTGATCGACGTCGTCCGCACGCACGCCAGACGAAACGTCACCGTGCTCGACACCGATTCGGGCCCGAGCCCGGACACGCCTCAGCTAACGGTGGTTGACGGCGCGTCAACCACCTCTGGCGTCCCCGCGTCGAAGGACGCGGCCAATATTGTCATGGAGGCCGCGAGGGGTGGCAGGCGGGTCGTCCGTGCCGTCTCCGGTGACCCCGGACTTGATGCTTATGCCGCCGAGGAGATGCTCGCCTGCGCTGCCGCGGGTGTGCCCTTCGAGGTCGTTCCCGGTGTCGCCGCCGCTGTCGGTGTGCCTGCTTACGCGGGTGTTCCGCTGCGGGACGCGCAGGGGGCGGACGTGCGGTTCGTGGACGCCCGTACCGCGTCCGGGCGTTGCTGGACCGAGGTCGGGGCGTCCGACGGGACCGTTGTTGTCTCGGCGACCCTTGATTCTGTGGGTGCCGCGGCCGGGGAGCTTGTCGCTGCTGGGCGTAAGCCCGACACGCCTATGACCGTCACCGTTGCCGGTACCACTACGCGGCAGCGGACCTGGGCCGCGACGCTCGGGACCATCGCGCAGACGCTCAAGCAGGCCAAGGTGCTGCCCTCGCCCGATGGCGGGCGGCCGGTGATAGCCGTGGTCGGTGAGCGTTCCGCCGCCGCTCAGCGTGACCAGTTGTCGTGGTTCGAGTCCAAGCCGCTGTTCGGCTGGAAGGTGCTCGTGCCGCGTACGAAGGAGCAGGCGGCTTCGCTCTCCGACCAGCTGCGGTCGTACGGGGCCGTGCCGCACGAGGTGCCGACGATCGCCGTCGAGCCGCCGCGGACGCCTCAGCAGATGGAGCGGGCCGTGAAGGGGCTCGTGACCGGGCGGTACGAGTGGATTGCTTTCACGAGTGTGAATGCGGTCAAGGCCGTGCGGGAGAAGTTCGAGGAGTACGGGCTTGATGCTCGGGCCTTTGCCGGGATCAAGGTTGCCGCGGTGGGGGAGCAGACCGCCAAGGCGTTGATCGCCTTTGGTGTGAAGCCGGATCTGGTGCCCAGTGGGGAGCAGTCTGCGGCTGGGTTGTTGGAGGACTGGCCTCCTTACGATCCCGTATTTGATCCGATCGATCGGGTGTTTCTGCCTCGGGCCGATATCGCCACGGAGACGTTGGTGGCTGGGCTCATCGAGTTGGGCTGGGAGGTTGATGACGTCACTGCCTATCGGACTGTGCGTGCTTCGCCTCCGCCTGCGGAGACTCGGGAGGCGATCAAGGGTGGTGGGTTCGACGCCGTTCTTTTCACGTCGTCCAGCACTGTGCGGAACCTGGTGGGTATTGCCGGGAAGCCTCACAACGTGACCGTCATTGCCTGTATCGGGCCCGCCACGGCCAAGACCGCCGAGGAGCATGGGCTGCGGGTCGATGTCATGGCTCCGGAGCCGTCCGTGCATCGGCTGGCCGAGGCGTTGGCCGACTTCGGGCTTCGTCGGAGGGCTGCGGCTCTTGAGGCCGGGGATCCTGTTACTCGGCCCAGTGAGCGGCGGCCGGGGTCTCGGAGGCGGCGTACCACGTAGCGGTGCGTTCGCGCGTTCGGCGCGTTCGGTGCTTTGCGGTCCGTGGCCGGTTGTTCTTGGGGCCGCGGGCCGTGCCGGTACGTCGAGCCCGCCGCTCTCCGGGTGTACGGCTGTGGGTTTTGAGGTGCCGTTTCTTGGAGGAGCTCTATGCGGCGGGCTTCGACGTACCGGCACGGCCCGCTCCCTTGCGTCGACGGGTGCGGTTGCGGGCGGGGCTGGTGTCGATTCTTTTACGGCGCCGGGGGCACTGTGTGGCCGTAGCGGAGCAGGTTGGCCGGGTCGTGGGTGGCCTTGGTTTGTTGGAGGTGCTTGTAGACCTCTGGGGTCCAGGCTCGGGCTCGGTCTGCTGCTGTGCCGGGGGTGCCGTGGATGTTGACCATGGTGAGGCCCGTGCCGTAGGGGGTCATGGCTTGTTGTAGGGCTGTTGTGGCTTCTTCTACTGCTTCTGCGGTTTTTGGGTCGGGCAGGATTGCCACCGATTCCAGGAAGTACGTGGCGTCGCGGGCGCAGACCGCGTCCGGTGTGAGGGCCGGGCGGGACAGTGCGCCGCCCATGTGGCGGAGTTCGACCAGGAGGAGGGGGCAGTCCGTGGCCGTCGGGCCCACCTGGTCGAGGAATGTCCGGATGGCCTCTGGGGTGAGGTCGTGGAGCAGGGCGCACGATTCGCGGGCGGGGAGTGGGTCCTCGGGTTCCGCGTAGATCTGGTCCACCGCCGTGTAGTCCATCGGCGCGATTGTGTCGATCACTGCGGGGGCTGCCTCGCGCATGGGGGGCAGGAGGCGTTCGCCCTCTGTTGGGTCGCCTGTCCAGGCGACTGCTATCCGGGACCAGAAGCCGCCTCGCAGGGGTTCCGGGATCTGGGGGAGTGGGGGGAGGCGGAGCAGGCTGAATGCCGTGCACATCTCCTGGGGGAGTGTGGGCGTCCAGTTCGCGTAGGCGGTCAGTACGGCTTCCGCGTCCGTGCCTGCGTAGTAGATCGCGCCGCCGAGGATGCGGGTGACCGGGATCAGCTCGGTGACCAGGGATGTTACGACGCCGACGTTGCCCTTGCCGCCGCGCAGGGCCCGGAACAGGTCGGGCTCGTGGGTCGCGTCCGTCTCGTGCAGGACTCCGTCGGGGGTCACCACCTGGAAGGAGCGGACCAGGTCGGACGCGTAGCCGTAGGTCCGGCCCAGGACCGGCAGGCCGCCGCCCAGCGTGTAGCCGATCACGCCCACGTCGGTCGAGGAGCCGTTGAGCGCGGCCAGGCCGTGGGGTGCTGCCGCCTCCAGGACGTCTCGCCACTTCGCTCCGGCGGAGACTGTGGCGGTGCGTTCGGCCGGGTCTATTCGTACGTCCGTCATGCGGCTGGTGTTGATCAGCAGGCCGTCGTCCATGGGGAAGTTCGCTCCGTGGCCCGTCGCCTGGACCGCGACGGGGGTGCCTGTCGCCGTCGCCCAGCGGAGTGCCGCGACTATGTCGTCCGTTCCCGTTGCCCCGATCACGATGTCCGGCGTGTGGCGTGGCGACAGGTTGAAGCCTGTGACCTCTGCCGTGTAGGCGGCGTCGTCGGGTCTCAGGACCGGGCCCCGGATCTCCGAGAGGGCGAAGAGGTCGGGGGTGGGGGTGTGGTGCGTCGTCGTCATCGCGTCCTCCTGCCCAGAGAGGCCGGCCGTCTGGGTCCTTCCACCAGCTTGCGCCCGGGGCGTCACAGGCGCATGTGGGGAGCAGTACGGGCGTGTGGGAGGGCCGTGCGACGCCGACGGCTTGTTGGCAAAGGGGGGTCCGGGGCGGGCGTAGCGTTGGTCCATGACTACGTACGGATCCTTCCCCGGCAGCCGGCCGCGGCGGCTGCGGACCACCCCCGTGATGCGGCGCATGGTTGCCGAGACCCGGCTGCATCCCGCCGATTTCATCCTTCCCGCGTTTGTGCGTGAGGGCGTCAGCGAACCTGTGCCCATCGCGGCTATGCCCGGTGTTGTGCAGCACACCCGGGACAGTCTGAAGAAGGCTGCCGCGGAGGCCGTGGCGGCGGGGATCTCCGGGATCATGCTGTTCGGTGTTCCGGAGGAGTCGAAGAAGGACGCGGTGGGGACGCCGGGGACCGATCCGGACGGGATTCTGCAGGTCGCTCTGCGGGATGTGCGGGCCGAGGTCGGCGACGAGCTGTTGGTGATGTCCGATCTGTGTCTTGATGAGACCACTGATCATGGACATTGCGGGGTGCTGGACAGTCAGGGGCGCGTCGACAACGACGCGACCCTGGAGCGGTATGCCGAGATGGCTCAGGTACAGGCCGATGCCGGGGCCCATGTGGTGGGCCCCAGCGGGATGATGGACGGCCAGGTCGGGGTCGTGCGTGATGCTCTTGACCAGATCGGGCGGGAGGACGTGTCGATCCTGGCCTACACCGTCAAGTACTCCTCCGCCTTCTTCGGGCCCTTCCGGGAAGCCGTCGGCTCGTCGTTGAAGGGCGACCGGAAGACCTATCAGCAGGATCCCGCCAATGCGCGTGAGTCCCTGCGGGAGCTGGCCCTCGATCTGGAGGAAGGGGCCGACATGGTGATGGTGAAGCCGGCCGGCCCGTATCTCGACATCCTCGCGCGGGTCGCGGATGCGGTGGACGTGCCTGTGGTGGCCTACCAGATCTCCGGTGAGTACTCGATGGTCGAGGCCGCCGCCGAGAAGGGGTGGATCGACCGGGATCAGGCGATCCTTGAGACGCTCACCGGGATCAAGCGGGCGGGCGCCCAGAACATCCTTACGTACTGGGCGACCGAGGTGGCGCAGAAGCTGCGTTGAGCCCCCTCCGCTCACCGGTTGCTACCAGGTGAGGGCGTCCGCCATCGTCTGCTGCCAGTACGTGACGGAGATCGAGTCGTCCACGTACACGCCCTTGGCGGGCAGTGACGGCTTGAACGCGGCTCCCGCGTCCTTGTTCAGGTAGACCTGGAGCGACTTGGCCGTGTAGCCGTTGGAGCCGCTGCCGTCCGCCGCCGAGAGGAGCACGCCCGCGTAGCCCGACTCGCCCGGGGCCAGCGTGACCACCGCCTGCGGCTTGGAGTCCTCGAAGACCGGCGGGACCGACTGCGCCTCGCCGAAGCGGACGGCCGGGTAGCCGATCACGTTGCAGTTCTTCGAGCCGGTGTTGGTGACGGTGAGGAGCAGGTGGTTCAGGGGGCGCGAGACCACCGTGGCCGTCATGCGGCTGTTGGCGTTGGTGCAGGACGTGCGGGTGGGGCCGGAGTCCTGCGAGCCCGACGACTTCGACGAGTCCGATGAGCCCTTCGAGCCCGACGAGTTCTGCGCGCCCTTCCCGTCCTTGGGCTTGGAGTTCGAGTCCGGCGAGGACGCCGCCTGTCCCGCGTCCGTGGTCGTCTCCTTGTTCTTCTGCGACTCGGACGTCGGCGTGGACGACGGCTGGGACGTGGTGCCCGCCGAAGCGCCCTCGTCGCGTACACCCTCTCCGTTGTTGCAGGCCGTCAGTGTCAGCGTGGCGACGGCGAGCGCTGCGGCGGCGAGGACACGGGTGCGGGTGGTGCGAGCGGACATGGGTGATCCCCCTGATGCGGTACGGCTGTTGGTGCAGGCCGCTCGACCGAGTGACGGGAGCGGCGTGCTTGGATGGCCCAAGCTTGTGCGGCGTCCTGTCCCGGCCGCCACACCTGCCGGGGTTTCCGGGACGCCCGAACGCCCGTAGTGGCTCTGAGCTGGGGGAACATCCTTCCCCTGGAACGTGGATCCGGGACGTGGGAGAGGGAGGAACGGTGGCGGGGGACGAGTTCTCGGAGCTCTTGGGACAGTTGAAGGAGCGGTCCGGGCTCAGTTACGGGGTGCTCGGGAAGCGGCTTCACACGAGTACGTCCACGCTTCACCGGTACGTCAACGGGGATGCCGTGCCGACGGACTACGCGCCCGTGGAGCGGTTCGCCCGCGCCTGCAAGGCCTCCCCCGAGGAACTGGTGGAGCTGCATCGGCGGTGGGTTCTCGCGGATGCGCGGCGGGGGCAGAAGACCGACGGTGACTCGCCTTCGGCTTCGGCCGCCGCTTTGGACTCCCCTTCGGACTCGCCCGCTGCTTCGGGTTCGGCTGTCGGTTCGGAGGCGTCCGCTGCTTCGGGTTCGGCTGCCGGTTCGGAGTTGGCCGCGGATGCGGCTGTCGGGGCTGTCGGGGGTGATGTCCTCGGCTCAGGGCCCGAGGGGGAGCGTGCAGGGGCGCCGGACGCGCCTGTCGCTCGGCGGCGGCGTACCGTCGTGCTCGCCGGTGCCGCCGTGGCCGCCGCGGTCGTGTCGGCCGCCCTCGTGGTGAACCTCGTGCCGGGCAAGAGCGACGACGGTGAGGGCCGGAAGCAGTCCGTGGGGGCCGCCGCCGAGAGCGTCGACGACAGTCCCGGGGCCAGTGCGTCCGGCGACGCGAAGGGCCGGTCGCCCTCGCCGTCCGCCTCGCGCAGTGGTACTCCGACCGCGTCCTCCTCGGCCTCCCGGAGCGCCGGGGCCGGGGCCGTGCAGGACTCCGGGGCCGAGGAGAGTGCCTCCGCGCCTACGGTCGCCGTCAATCCGTACAAGTGGGACAGTCCGTGCAGTCAGCACTACCTCGTCGACCGGAAGCCCGAGCAGGTGCCTCCGCCGCCGAGTGAGCCGGACGCGCGCGGGTGGGTCAGCGCGCTCGGCGGGGTCGCCGCCGGGCAGCAGATGCTCGCGCTGACCGTGCAGGGCACCGGGAAGGCCACCGTCGTCCTGGAGGAGCTGCACGTGCGGGTGGTGGAGAAGAGCGCGCCGCTCGCCTGGAACGACTTCGAGATGGGTGTCGGGTGCGGGGGCGGGGTGGAGACCACGTCGTTCGCCGTGAATCTGGATGCGGGGCGGCCCGCTACCTCGCCCAAGGCCGGGCAGCGTGACTTCCCGTACAAGGTGAGCGAGTCCGACCCCGAGGTCTTCTACATCTTCGCGGACGCCCGGGCGCACAACGTGAGCTGGTATCTGGAGCTCGACTGGTCCAGCGGGACCAAGCAGGGCACCGTGCGCGTCGACAACAAGGGGCAGCCCTTCCGGACCAGCGGGAATGTGGGGCGGCCCGCGTACAACTACCCGCTCGGTGACTCCGAATGGGGGCGGAACGAGTACGAGCCCGATATTCCGGGCTGAGGGTCCCTGCGTTGTCGGCCGGGCGGTCGGCGGAATGCGGCGGACGCGATTCGCACTGCCGATCCGCCGGTCGGGGCACCATCAAGTCACCCCGAGAGTTAGGTTGTTGCTCGTTCAGTGACGTGACTCTCCAGGGAGAGGCCCTATGCCCGGTGACGCTCTCAGCCAGGACCCCGCCGAGCTGAGAAGGAGGATCGACACCACCAGGGCGCACCCGGCACGTGTCTACGACGTCTTCCTCGGGGGCAAGGACAACTACGAGGTCGACCGGGCCGCTGCCGCCGCCGCGCTCACGGCCAACCCGCGCGGCTACCTGGACGTCCGGCACAACCGCGACTTCCTGCGCCGGGCCGTGAACACGCTGACGGGCGAAGAGGGCATCCGGCAGTACCTGGACATCGGCACGGGTCTGCCGACTCAGGAGAACGTCCACCAGATCGCCCAGCGCCTCGCCCCCGACTCCCGGGTCGTGTACGTCGACAACGACCCGGTCGTCCTCGCCCATGCGCGCGCCCTGCTCACCAGCGGGCCCGAGGGCCGGACCGACTACATCGACGCCGACCTGGAGAACCCCGCCCAGATCCTCGAAGCGGCTGCGAAGACCCTGGACTTCGACCGGCCGGTCGCCCTCGCGCTCGTGGCGATCCTGCACTTCGTCGAGGACGACAAGGCCTACCCGATCGTGCGCGAGCTGATCGAGGCCCTGCCCTCGGGCAGCCGGTTCGTCCTCAGCCATCTCACCGAGGACCTCAACCCCGAGAACATCCGCGCGGTCCAGCGGACGTACACCGAGCGCGGGTTCACGTTCGTGCTGCGCTCGAAGGCGGAGGTCGAGCGGTTCCTCACCGAGAACGGACTGGAGGTCGACGAGCCCGGCGTGGTCCCCGCCCACCACTGGCGGCCCGACAACGCGGCGCCCGTCCCCGAGCAGCCCGAGCCCGGCTACTTCGAGGGCCTCGACGACATCGAGAAGGTCAGGTACCGCGACATCAACGACGTGACGGACGCGGACATCAACGTGTACGCGGTCACCGGCCGCAAGCCCTGAGCCACGGATCCGGCCGGCGCCGACACCGCGTCCGTCCCGCCGACCGGCTCAGTCCCACCAGAACGTCCAGGAGCGGGCGTTGAGCACCTCGTGCTCGGCGTACGACCGCAGGGAGCCGTGGTCGCTCTGCTCGATGTTGTCCGGGCAGAACGCGTAGTGCTCGGCGGCGACGGCCTCCGCCTCGGCCCGGGTCCGGGGCGGGGCCGCGACGGAGACGACCAGCTGGTCGTAGGTCATCGCCACGATCCGTATCCCGAAGCGGTCCTCCCAGGAGCGCAGGACCGCGCACAGCGGTGCCACGTCGTCCGTGTGGTTGATCGGGCCGCACCAGCCGACGGCCGCCGGGATGTCCGCGCTGCGGCGGGCCGGCACGAGGGCGATGTGCGCCCGCTGCAGCCAACTCCCGCCACCGGTCAGGGAGTCGGCGACCTCGGCCGCCCGCTCGTCCGGGTCGGCGTCCGGCGGGCCCGCCGCGGCCAGGCCTGGCCAGTCGGCGTCCTCCGACTCGGCCGCGCACTCCTCCCAGAGGTCCGCCAGGACCTCCTCCGCGTCGTGGTCGCCCGGATACGACGCGAGGTCGGGGTCCAACTCCCACTTGTCCGGGTGGGGTTCGCTGTCCGCGTCGGCGCCGAGCAGCACCGGATGCAGGCCCGCCGTGCGGCGCGCGGACGCCAGCCGCAGCCAGTCGCCCGGCGACGCCGGGGCGTCGGCCCGCCACAGCAGCGGTTCGTCCCAGGGGCCCTCGACCGTCGTGTCGAGCAGCGTCCCGGGCGGGAGGTCGAGACCGAGCGAGCGGCCGGTCGGGTCGGCCGCCAGCGTCGGCAGCTGGTTCGGAAGAGTCGCCATGCACGTGACTTTAGAGCCCGGCACTGACAACGCCCGCCGGGGAAGCCGTCGGCCCTGGTCGGCAGCGGACCGGCCGCTGCGGCAGCCCTGTGGCGGGTGCCGTCAGCCCGTGCCGAACCACGTCTCGGCGAGCGCGTCGAGCGTCGGTTCCGGTGGCTTGGGCAGCGTGCTCAGGTAGTCGGGCAGATTGCTGTAGACGTGCAGCAGCGTGTACGCCATGAGCGTGTGCGGGTCGATCGGCGGGCACCCGTAGGCCCCGTAGAACCGCTTCAGCAGCCGGGGGTTCCCGCACGAGATGAACAGCCCGACGCTCACGAAGTCGTACGCCGGGTCGCCGATCATCGCCGGCTCGAAGTCGAACAGGCCCGTCAGGCGCCAGCCGTCCGGGTCCACGGTCAGATGCTGGCGCATGAACTCCGTGTGCAGCAGTACGCGCCGTGCCGGAGGGGCCAGCGGCACCGAGCTCAGGAACCACGGGATCTGCTCCAGCCAGGCGTTCGACAGGCCGACCTCGCGCTGCTGTGCCACCGCGTTCGCCCGCTGTGAGTCGACGAACAGGCCCCAGTCGGAGGGGCCGACGGAGCTCGCGAGCGGCGCCGGGTTCAGCGCGTGCAGCGCCGCGAGGGTCTCGCCGGCCTCCGTGACGATACGGTCCTGCTCCGCGGCCGGAATCCGTGGCCACGCGTCGGCGAGGCTCTCGCCGGGCAGCCGGGACATCAGGACGAACGACCAGCCGTTCTTGTACGCCCCCGCCGAGTACACCTGCGGGGTCGGAACCGGCAGTCTGCCGTACACATGGCTCAGTACCCGCTCCTCCCGCCTGGCGTCGATCTCCTCGAAGGCGGGGAACAGCTTGACGACGTGCGCGGCGCCGACGGAGTAGACGGGCAGCGAGCCCTCGATGAAGCGGATCAGTGGCTTCACGGCCACCCCGAGGCGTTCGCACAGGTCCATGACGGCGGGCCGCAACAGGGCCTCGTCGCGGACCATGTCGTCCAGCTCCTCGCCGGTCTCAACGAGTGGCAGCACGGGTCAACACCATCCAGACGGCCGGGGTGACGGAGAAGGGCAGTGCAGTGCTCATTGGGCTCCCAGTGCGGTCCAACAGGGCTCTGGATTCCCCGGAGTTGGGGTTTGCGCCCCGCAGCATCGCATACTCCGGGGTGCGCCCGAGCACCTCAACCTTTGGCCTTCACTCGTACGGATTGCCAGGTCAGGGCGGGGAGGGGCCACTGGCATATGCGGGCCTCCGACGCCGCACGGGTCACCTCTATCGCGGGCGTCCGGCTGTTGTGTGCGCCTTCAACTTCCTTCACCCGAACGGGGGAAGCGGCCGGGCCGGTTGTCGTATGTGCCGAGACCCGGGCGCGGCCCCGTGGTGAGGGGCCGCGCCCGGGTCTCGGGCGGCGGGTGCCGGTGGCGCTCGGAGGCCGTCCTCGGCCTTGTCAGAGGCGGTCGGGCGTCCTGATGCCGAGCAGGGCCATGCCCTGGTGGAGCGTGCGGGCCGTCAGGTCGACGAGGAACAGCCTGTTCTCGACGACCTCCTTCGGGTTCGCGTCGCTCAGCACGTGGCACTGCTCGTAGAACGTCGTCAGGTGCGACGCCAGCTGGAACAGGTACGCGGCCAGCTTGTGCGGCTCGTACCCCGACGCCACGTCCAGGAGCAGCTCGCCGAACTGGTCCAGGTGCAGACCCAGCGCGCGCTCCGCCGGGGCCAGTTCGAGCTCCGGGTGGGCCAGCGGACGCGCGTCCCCGGCCTTGCGGAGGATCGACCGGCTACGGGCGTACGCGTACTGGAGGTACACGCTCGTGTCGCCGTTCAGCGACACCATCTGGTCCAGGTCGAACTTGTAGTCCCGGACGGCCGACGTGGACAGGTCCGCGTACTTCACGGCGCCGATCCCGACGTACTGGCCGTTCTCGACGATCTCGTCCTCGGTCAGGCCCACCTTCTCGGCCTTCTCGCGGACCACCGCCGTGGCACGGTCGATCGCCTCGTCGAGCAGGTCGACCAGCCGGATCGTCTCGCCCTCACGGGTCTTGAACGGCTTGCCGTCCTTGCCCAGCACCGTGCCGAAGGCCAGATGCTCCGCCTTCGCTTCGTCGTTCAGCCAGCCCGCCCTGCGTGCCGCCTCGAAGACCATCTTGAAGTGCAGGGACTGGCGGGCGTCGACCACGTAGATCAGGTTGTTCGCCTTCAGGTTGAAGACGCGGTCCCTGATCGCGGAGAGGTCGGTGGCCGCGTAGCCGTAGCCGCCGTCCGACTTCTTGACGATCAGCGGGACCGGGTCGCCGTCCGGGCCCTTGACGTCGTCGAAGAACACGCACAGCGCGCCCTCGGACCACACCGCCACGCCGGCCTCTTCGAGGAGGCGGCACGTCTCGTCCAGCATGTCGTTGTAGCCCGACTCGCCGACGATGTCCGCGTCCTGGATCTCCATGTCCAGCTTCTCGAAGACCGAGAAGAAGTAGATCTTCGACTCGTCCACGAACTTCTGCCAGGTGGCCAGGGTGTGCGGGTCGCCCGCCTGGAGGTCGACCACCCTGCGCCGGGCCCGCGTCTTGAACTCCTCGTCGGAGTCGAAGTGCGTGCGCGCGGCCTTGTAGAGGCGGTTGAGGTTCGACATCGCCTCCTCGCCCGTCACGGCGCCGTCCTCGGCGGCCTCGTGGTCCAGCTCGTGCGGGTGCTCGTCCAGATACTGGATGAGCATGCCGAACTGGGTGCCCCAGTCGCCGATGTGGTGCCGCCTGACGACCGTCTCGCCGACGAACTCCAGGATCTGGACGACCGCGTTGCCGATCACCGCGGAGCGGAGGTGGCCTACGTGCATCTCCTTCGCCACGTTCGGCTGGGCGTAGTCGATGACCGTCGTGCCCGGGTTCTCCAGGAACGGGATGCCGAGGCGGTCCGCCGGGTCCGTGGCGCGGGCCGCGAGGTTCTCCGTGATGGCCCGGTCCGTGATCGTGATGTTCAGGAAGCCGGGGCCCGAGACCTCGATGTCCTTGATCACGTCACCCTTGACGAGGCGGTCGACCACCTGGGTCGCCAGGTCCCTGGGGTTGGCCTTCGCCTTCTTCGCCAGGGCGAGGATTCCGTTGGCCTGGAAGTCCGCCCTGTCGCTGCGTCGCAGCAGCGGGTCCGCGGGCGCGGTCTCCGGCAGGGCTGCCGTGAGCGCGTCCGCCAGGCGCTGGTGGACGTGGGCGGTGAGGGACGTGACCGAGGCCATGGGGTGGGAGCCGTTCTCCTCGTGGGTACGGGTGGATCCGTCCAGTATCCCATGGGGGTAAAGCGAGTTTCCGCCCCCGCCGCCCCTACCCATTCCCGTCCC
>NZ_LIQZ01000314.1 GCF_001418655.1 Streptomyces phaeochromogenes
GCCTCGGCGCCGGGCGCCCGGGCGGCCTTCGCCGCGAGACCCACGTCCACGCGGGCGGTGTCCGGCAGCGGGTACACGGTTTCCTCTGGGCCGTCGATGCTGTCGGCGACGAGTCGCACGGACTGGTCGGCCGCCACGACGACCGGTGCCTTCGCGTACCGCTCCGCCGGCACCGAGGCGCGGGCGCCCGTCTCCAGCAGGATGCCGCAGGCCGCGACGATCAGCGCCGACATCATCAGCGCGACGAACGTGCCCGCGAACGACGCAGGTTTGAAGCGTACGGCCGCGCGAGCGAGGCCGTTCGGGGCGAGGCTCCTCATGCCGCGACCCCTGCCATCGCGTCCGTACGGTCGGCGAGCATCGCCATCCGCGCCGCGATCTGCTCCGCCGAACCGCCCTCCAGGCCGTCGACGAAGATGCCGTCGGCGAGGAACAGCACGCGGTCGGCCCAGGCGGCCGCGGTCGGGTCGTGGGTGACCATGACGACGGTGGCGCCGAGGGTGTCCACCGCGTGCCGGAGCAGGCCGAGGACCTCTGCGGCGGTGCCGGTGTCGAGGGCGCCGGTGGGCTCGTCGGCGAAGATCACGTCGGGGCTTGTGACCAGGGCGCGGGCGACGGCCACGCGCTGCTGCTGGCCGCCGGAGAGCTCGCCGGGCCTGCGCCGCGCCTTGTCGGTGAGCCCGACCTGCGCGAGCACCGCGGCTGCCCGGCGGCGGTCCTGGCGCTGCCCGGCGAGGCGCAGTGGCAGCAGGACGTTCTGCTCCACGGTCAGCGACGGCAGCAGGTTGAACGCCTGGAAGACGAAGCCGAGGCGGCTGCGGCGGAGTTCGGTGAGCTTGTTCTCGCTCATTCCGGTGATCTCCGTACCGCCGAGGCGCACGGATCCCGCCGACGGCCGGTCGAGCCCGGCCGCGCACTGCAGGAAGGTGGACTTGCCGGACCCGGACGGGCCCATGACCGCGGTGAACGTACCGCGCGGAAGGGCGAGGTCGACACCCGCGAGGGCGTGCACGGAGCCGGCGCCGCGGCCGTACTGCCGCCGGACACCGCGCAGTTCGACGGCGAGACCGGGTGTGGTGGGCGGGACCTCCGGTCGGTCGTCCGTCTTCTGCCGCTTGCCGTTGCGTAGCTTCATGTTCCGCCCTCTCGCGATCTTCTCGTGCCTACGAGGTGGAGAGTGCGGGGACGGCTGCGCACCGGGCGTCATACCCAGGAGCCAATGTGGAGGTGCTACCGGGGTAGGGGGTGGAGGAGGGGCAGGGCCCGCCGGGTGCCACTTCCCGAGGCTCAGGGGTGAAGTCCCGGGCCTGTCTGTCGGAGGCGGGTCGCCCTGGCCGTCGCCGATACGGCGTGCATGGGGTTTCGCCCCGCTGCAGCCGTGCGCCAGGGTCCAGGACGGAGCACCAGCGAGGACGCCGCCTCGCTGAGTGGGATGGGAAGGGCCGCCTGCGCCGTCCGGGGTCAGGGAGCGAGCCCGTCCGTGACTCAGACCGCGACCCACCGACGCGCTTCAGGGACACCGGAACCGGCTGGTCGGGAACGTCGCCACGCACCGTACGGGCGCCAAGGCCGCAGGCCCCTCCGCCTCCGCCTCCGATGGCGATGTGCCCGGGGCGCGGGCAGCGGCCCCGGCGAGGGCCGTCCTACTCCCCCGGGGCCACCAGCCCCGATTCGTACGCGAAGACCACCGCCTGGGCACGGTCGCGCAGGTCGAGCTTGGTGAGGACGCGGCTCACGTGCGTCTTCACCGTCTGCTCGGCCAGCACCAGCGTCTCCGCGATCTCCGTGTTGGACTGGCCGCGGGCCACCAGGGTGAGGACCTCGGTCTCGCGTTCCGTCAGGGCCTTGAGCCGCAGCGCGGGCTTGCCCCGGGTGGCGGGACGTTGCCGGGCGAAGTCCGCGATGAGGCGGCGCGTCACGGAGGGGGCCAGCAGCGCGTCGCCGGAGGCCACGACGCGTACCGCCGCGATGAGGTCGGCCGGCGGCGCGTCCTTGAGCAGGAAGCCGCTCGCGCCCGCCCGCAGCGCCTCGTAGACGTAGTCGTCGACGTCGAACGTGGTGAGCATCAGGACACGCGGCCGGTGTGTCACGCCCGGCGGGGGCGCGAGGAGGCGGCGCGCGGCCTCCAGGCCGTCCATCTCCGGCATACGGACGTCCATCAGCACGACGTCGGGATGGGTGCTCCGGCTCAGCTCGACGCCCTGCGCACCGTCGGGGGCCTCGCCCACCACGTCGATGTCGCTCTGGGCGGCCAGCAGCGCGGCGAAGCCGGCCCGCACCATGGCCTGGTCGTCGACGATGATGACGCGCGTGGGCGTGCTCACGTGAAGTCCTTTTCGGTCAGGGGAAGTTGGGCGGCCACCCGGAAGCCGCCGTCCGGCAGCGGACCCGCGTCGAGGGTGCCGCCGACAAGCCGTACCCGCTCGCGCATGCCGACGAGGCCGTGCCCGGTGCCGCCCTCTTCGAGCGGCGCGGCGGGCGGCTGGGGCGACGGGCCGTTGACCACTAGGACGGTGAGCCGCGCACTGTCCTCCGAACGGCACTCCGCCGCCGGCTCCGACATCGGCTCCGGCTCCGGCTCCGGCTCCGGCTGCGACACCGACACAGACACCTGTGTCGGAGCACTGGGGGCGTGCCGCACGACGTTCGCGAGGGCCTCCTGGACGATGCGGTACGCGGAGAGGCCCACCGCCTCGGGCACGTCGGCGTCGCAGGGGGTGAACTCCACCGGCACGCCCGCCCTCGCCGTCGCCTCCACCAGCTGCCCGATCCGCGTCAGGCCCGGCTGGGGCACGAGTTCGCCGTTCGCCTCCTCGTTCCGCAGCACGCCGAGGAGCCGTCGCATCTCGCCGAGCGACTCGCGCGAGGTCGCCGCGATGGACGTGAACTCCTCCTGCACGTCCGGCGGCAGCCGTTCGAGGCGGTACGCAGCGGTGTCCGCCTGCACCGTGATGACGGACATGTGGTGTGCCACCACGTCGTGCAGCTCGCGCGCGATGCGGGCGCGTTCCTCCAGCAGCGTCCGCCGGTCGCGCTCGGCCTCGCTGATCGTCTCCTGCTCGGCCAGCCTGCGCTGCGCGTCGTACCGTTCGCGGAGCGCACCTCCGAGCACGAGTACGACGCCGCTGAGAATGGTGAGCAGTACGTTCATGGCGCTCGTGCCGTTGGGCGCGAAAAACCCCAGGGCGACGTTCACGCCCGCCGTGGCCAGCCACACCAGCAGCAGCGTCCGGCGCGGTTCGCGCAGGCCGAGGGCGAGGCAGAGGCCGACGTACCCGACGATCTCCATGGGCGGGAACGGCCACAGGAGCTGCTCCTTGAAGTCGACGGTGAGCAGGGCGAGCGCCCCGGCCACGTCAGCGGCGAAGATCACGTACCAGGCCTGCAGCGGGCGGACGACGGCGAGCAGCAGCGGTGCCGCCTGTGCGACGGCAAGCGCGCTTGCGAGGCCGCCGTTCAGGCCGTAGTCGGCGGTGAGCACCTGGATGGTGGTGGGCAGCAGGGCGACGCTCAGTACGAACGCCACGGCCCACGGCAGCAGCCGTACCCACCGACGCGAAGCCCCCGCGAGCAGCGCGCGCGGGGGTTCCTCCTCCACTGCGGTCATGGGCCCCAGCCTATGTGAGGTGGGATGGCGTCAGCGGGCGCGCGACTGCCAGGCCCGCTCGACGGAACCGCAGTCACCGAGACCGCCGAACCAGTGAACGTCCCCCGTCGGCGCGCAGCGGTTCTCCCACGTCGTGCATGTGCCGCAGCGCCTGGCGGTAGGAGTCGATGAGGCCGGTCTCCGCGTAGGGGATACCGAGGTCCCGGCAGTGGGCCTTCACCATGGACTGGGCGAGCCTCAGGTGGGGGCGGGGCATGCTGGGGAACAGGTGGTGCTCGATCTGGTAGTTGAGGCCGCCGAGGAACCAGTCGGTGAGCACGCCGCCCCTGACATTGCGGGAGGTGAGGACCTGCCGACGCAGGTGTCCCCACTTCTCACCGCCGGGGTCGGGCATGTCCATCCCCTTGTGGTTGGGCGCGAAGGCCATGCCCAGGTGCAGCCCGAACAGGGCTTGGTGGAGCGCGGCGAAGGCGAGTGCGTGCGCGAGCGGCATGGTCGTCAGGAGCAGGGTGACGTACCCGGCGATGTGGGCGACAAGGAGCGTGCCCTCCACCAGGCGCTCACGGCCCCTCTGGCGGCGCAGGTCCTGGAAGCCGTGGAGCTTCAGGGCGAGGCCTTCGAGGAGGGTGAGGGGGAAGAAGAGCCATGCCTGGTGGCGGGTGAGCCAACCGCGGAAGCCCGTGCGGGTGGTGGCCTGCTCGCTGGTGAAGACAAGGACGTCGGCGGCGACGTCAGGGTCCTTGTCGATGTGATTGGGGTTGGCGTGATGGCGGTTGTGCTTGTCGTTCCACCACGCGTAGCTCATGCCGAGCAGCAGGTTGCCGTGGACGAGTCCGATGCGGCGGTTCGTGACGCGGCTGCCGCTGATCTGGGCATGGCCCGCGTCATGGCCGATGAACGCCGTGCGGGCGCACAGGACGGCGAGGACGGGGGCGAGAGCCACCACCCACCACGAATCGCCGATGAGTGCCATGCCGGTGACGACGGCGGCCAGGCCGAGCGCGTTGGTCGCTATCGTGCGTGCGTACCAGCCGGCGCGCCGGTCGAGCAGCTCTTGTTCCTTGACGTCGCGCAGCAGGGGCGTGAACTCGCTGCCCGTGTCCGGTGGGGACTGCCTCGCTGCGGCCTTCTCGGGGTGCGGCAGGGCGGTTTCGCCGGCCAAGGACATGGTTGTGCTCCTGTGTTCGGTGGATTGGTGGATTGGTGTCGATGCGGCGCGTGGCTCGCTGGCCCGGCCTGAAATGACGTACGGGTCACCGGTGTTGGCGGGCCATGGAGCCATCACCCGGCCGATCGGGGGCTGCAGGCTGAAGGGGTATGCATCGCTCACACCGGCAGCGCGAAGTAGGCGAAGCCCGCCGCCAGCACGCCCGCCACCGCGCGGCGGGTCCTGCCGGTGCGGTCCCAAGGGGTCTCGAAGGGCCGGGCGAACTTCGCGATCGCCACGAGCAGCCCGGCGAAGAGCGGCATCCAGGCCATCCGCGCCAGGATCCAGCCGGCCGTGTCCGGCGCGGTGGTCAGGCCGGGGATCTCTCCGAAGTAGGAGGCGGGGACCGCGGCGGCGAGCATCGCCGTCTGGTGCCAGCACAGGATCGTCATCGCCGACAGGTTGATGACCACCACCGGGGCCCAGAGGACAGGGCGCCGGAGCAGCCGGGCCAGCCGGTCGCGCAGCAGGATCGCCGCACCGGACTGGATGGCGGCAAGCGCCAGGACGAGCAGGGACGGCGGGTGCGAGTTGGTACGGGACGCGCCGGGCACGCCCACCATCGACGCCGGGTAGTGGAAGGCGAGCAGCAGCGTGGCGAACAGGGCCGCGCCGCCCGCGAACAGCAGCCACGCCTCGCGGCGGCCCAGCCGTTTGTCCGCCCAGGACACGCCCAGTTGGTAGGCGAACATCCAGCCCGGGAGCAGATTGAGCAGACTCACCCAGGACGGCATCGCATCCGCGTACGGGCCGTATCGCAGGAAGTCGACCACCGCGACCGAGCCGAGCAGCGGCGCCGCGGACCGGAAACCGAAGCGCTGCGAGGCGCGGACGCAGTACGGCGTGAGGGCCGTGATCACGGCGTAGACGCCGACGAACCACAGGGGCTGGACGACCAGTGTCGACGCGGTGTGCAGGGTGGCGGTCGGCACGCCGAGGCCGTAGTGGAGGGCGGGAAGCAGCAGCGCCCACACGGCGGTGACGCCGAGGACCGGGCGGCCCAGGCGGGTGAGCCGGCCGGTGGTCCACTCGCGGGCCGAGCCCTTGCGGCGCCGGTAGGAGTGGTACGAGGAGTAGCCGCCGACCAGGAAGAAGATGCCCAGCAGTTGGAGGAACCAGCCGACCGGGGCCAGCACGCCGAACGTGGCCAGCGGGCCGGCGTTGTGCAGGCCGCCGCCGGTGTCCAGGGTGAAGCCGCCGAGCAGCCAGTGGCCGGTCGGGACGGCCAGGAGCGCCAGCGCGCGCAGGCCGTCGATGGCCCGGTCGCGGTGGGCGGGGGTCCGGCCGTCGATCGTGGCGGTGAGCCTCGCGAGCTTCGTGGGGGCCTTCATCACAGGTCTCCGCCGGCGATCGCCGCGAACGCGGTCAGGGTGGAGGTGCCGGGGGTGAAGTACTCGTCGTGCGCCGGGACGTCGTCGGCGGGCAGGACGGTCGCGCCGAAGTCGGGCGAGGTGGGGTCAGCGCCGTGGCCCAGGCCCAGAACCTCGACATTGGGGACGCGGTCGATCCAGTCGTCCGGGGACTTCGCCGCCCAGACGTGGGCGTCGGTGCCGAGTGCGGTGACGTCGTCGGCGCGCATGCCGGGCGAGCCCATGACGACGATGTCACTCGCGTCGATGTCGGGGGCGGCGAGGCCGCAGACCACCGAGCCGTAGCTGTGGCAGAAGAGGGAGGGATCGGGGAGGCCGGCCGCGTCCAGGCCCTCGGTGAAACGGGTGAGGCGCTCGGCGCCGGTCTCGGCGAGCCGGCCCGTCGCCAGGTCGGGGCCGATGCCGGAGGGGGTGGTGTAGCCGGCCCAGGCGATGACGGCCGTATCATCGCCCGCCTCCTCCTGGAGGTCGGCGGCCGACTGTGCCGTACGGTCGAACGTCGAGATGTCGATGTCCGAGCCGGGGACGAGCACCGAGACGTGAGTGGCCTGCTCCAGGTCGCCGACGACCTGCGCGATCAGGCCGCGGTCGCGCGGGTCGTACGCCAGAATCTGTTCGCCTGCCGGGGAGTTGGCCTCGTAACGGAGGCTGACGGGGACGCCGTCGAGGTTGCCCACCACGGTGGGGTGGTCCTCGACGAGTCGCCGCTGCTGAGAGTCGGTCAGGTCGGCGAAGAAGACGGCCACTTCGGACGGGGTGGCCGTGTTGGGGTCCGGTAAATCCTTGCCCAGAGAGTCGTCCGCCAGCCAGGCGGCGGTGCCGGGGAGCGGACCGCTCAGCGCGCTCTCGCTGCTCTCCGAGGCCCAGCCTGCCGTGCTGCCGACCAGCAGTGTGGTCAGTACGGCCTTGGTCAGGGCCTTCCTGAAGCGGCGCATGCGTGCGTCTCCCTCTGTCTCGTCCGTGGTGACGGGGAGGAAGGTAGGAAGACGGTTGAGGGTGACGCGTCACCCTGGGGAGCCAAGTCGGGAGTGATACCCCGGTAGGGGGTGGGCTAGGTGCCGGGACGAGCTTGGCGGCGGCACCGAGGCGTTCGGTTCAATTCCCGGTCGACCCGGTCGACCGGCTCGGCCTGGTGGAGCGGGCGTACTCCGTGGGGGTCTGGCCGTAGCGCTTCTTGAAGGCCCGGATGAAGTGGCTGCTGTCGGCGAACTGCCAGTGGGCGGCGAGTTCCGAGACGCTCGGCCGGCCCGGCCCGGCGGTGAGAGCGAGGCGGGCCTCCTCCAGGCGCCGGTCGCGGATGTAGGTGGTCACCGACTCCCCCACCGCGGCGAACGCCCGCTGCAAAGTGCGTACGGAGACACGCAGTTCACGCGCCAGCATCGCCGGGGACAGCTCAGGATCGGCGAGGTGACTGTCCGCGAGGTCCTTCGCGGCCCGCGCGAGCGAAGGGGCCAGTAAGGGCTCTGTGTCGTCGAACCGGCTCTGCGCCACCGCCTTGGCGAGCTCGATGAGGGTGCTGTGGGCGGCGTGCACACCGGCCGGGCTCAGGTCGGCGATGGTCTCGTGGACCATGTTCGCGTGCGCCCCCAACAGCCGTACCTCGGCAGAGTCGACCAGTCCGGTGATGGTCCGGTTCCCGAGCAGTGGTCCGAGCATCGCGGTGGGCAGGAAGAGGATCTTCGCCGTGGTGTGCGGCGCTGTTTCGAAGGCCGACGGGTGTCCGAAGTGCCGAAGGAGGAACTGCCCGGCCGACACGGTGTGCGCGTCACGATCGCGCGGGCCGTCCAACGCCCATGCGCCCTGCCGCACCACGTACATGCGCACCAGATCCTCGTCGCCGCGTGGGGCGCCCACGGTCCGGGTGCCCGACGCGCCGTGGAGGTCGGCGATCGTCACGTCGCTCAGCCTGGCGGCGCGGCCCTTGACCCGGAAGTCACCGATCGTGGCGGGGCTGAAGGCGGGCAGCCTGAAGCCGCCGCCGAGTTGTGTCTCCCACCCGCGCCGGAAGGCGTCGAGTCCTCGCGATGCGGCGCCCGGGACCGTGGAGTCCAGGTGGAACGCCCCGTGCGACACGTCGGCCGTCGTTCCGTGTAACGCCCCGTTCGACACATCGGCCCTCGTTCCCGTGCTCATCGCCCGTCGATCCCCCCTCGCATGAGTTGCTCCAACGCCCGCCTGTGGCACGGATGTTCCGTCCGAATGCCGCTGTGGTTCGAGAGCGTGGCGTGTTGACCTTCCTGGACTTCGGCAGGAGGAGCAAAACCCCGACGGTTCCCGGCGTGGCGCCTACTCGTCGTCGCGGTGTCGGTCACCGCGGGCCCCGACCAGTTGACGGCACTCCGCGGCGCGGATGAAGGACATGCTCGTCCGCTGATCGAAAGTCAGTGGATGAGAGTCAGTGGATGGGAGTCAGTGGATGTGCCCGCCGGTGCCTGCAACGATGCGTGCGACGACGGAAGGGAAGGCCCGTTCATGGAACAGGCGTTGGACCGCGCCTCGTTGGGCGACTTCCTGCGTGCCCGGCGGGAGGCGCTGCAGCCGGAGGACGTGGGGCTGCGCCGCGGAACGCGTCGGCGCGCCCGCGGGCTGCGCAGGGAGGAAGCGGCCGAGCTGTGCGACATGTCGTCCGACTACTTCGCCCGCCTGGAACGTGGCAGTGGGCCGCAGCCGTCGCAGCGGATGGCGGCGGCCATCGCCCGCGGGCCGGGCCTCACCCCGGACGAACGCGATCACCTGTTTTTGTGCGGGCACCGCACGCCCCAGCGGCTGCCGCGCAGCGAGCACGTCGACCCCGGACTGATGCGCATCCTCGACCGGCTTCAGGACACCCCGGCACAGATCATGGGCCCCCTCGGCGAGACATTGCTGCAGACGCCTCCCGCCGTGGCCCTGCTCGGTGAACAGACCCACTCCGGTGACGCGCGCAGCGCCGCCTACCGCTGGTTCACCGATCCGGCCGCCCGTGAGCGGTATCTCCCCGACGACCACGAACTCAGCAGCCGGGTCAACGTCGTGCTCCTGCGGGCGGCGTCGACGAAGGAGGGACCCGGGTCACAGGCCTCCCGTCTGGTGGCGAGTCTGCTGCGGCTCAGCGGGGAGTTCGCGTCGCTGTGGGACCGGCAGGAGGTCGGTCTGCGCTGGAGCAAGGCCAGACGGTTCGTCCACCCGGAGGTCGGGCGCATCGACCTGTTCTGCCAGAACCTGCGGGACCCCGGCCAGTCGCAGTCCCTGCTCATCCTCACCGCGACGCCCGGCACCGAGAGCCACGACAAGCTGGCCCTGCTGAACGTCCTCGGCGCGGACGGCTTCCCCACCGACTGACGCCCGAGATGCCCCGCCTCACCGGCCCCTCGCCTCCTCCCCGTTGCGGCGAGCTACCCCTTGCGGCGGGTCGCGACCAGCGGCAGGTGCTTGATCCCCGCGATGAAGTTCGAGTGCAGGTGCTCCGGTTCACCCGCCGGCTCGAAGTGCTCGAACTGGGCGAAGAGTTCCTGGAAGAACTCCTCCAACGTGATCCTCACCAGGGCATGGCCGAGGCAGAAGTGCGGGCCGACGCCGAAGGCCAGGTGCCGCCGGGCGTTGCGGCGTACGTCGAAGGTGTACGGGTCCGGGAACACGCTCGCGTCCCGGTTCGCCGAGCCGATCCACGCGGCGACCGCCTCACCCGCGCGGACCGTGACCTTGCCGAGTTGGACGTCGTGCGTGGCGTAGCGGATGAAGTGGCTGGTCGGTGAGGACCAGCGCAGCGCTTCCTCGATCCCGCTGTCCAGCAGCTCCGGGTACTCGGCCCAGTCGGCGTACGTGCCGGTGGCGGTCAACTCGGCCAGGGCCGCGTTCGGTACGTGCGGTGTCGTGACGTTCGCGCCGAGCAGCAGGCTGTAGCAGTTCGAGACGATCTCGCCCGCGGTCAGCGGTCCTCCGCCGTCTTCAAAGTCCATCGTGGACAGTACGTCGATCAGGTCGCCGGTGCCGCCGCCCCGGCGCTTGGCCACGGCGTCCTGCAAGCAGGCGAACAACTCCCGGTGTGCCCGGTGCAGGGTGGCTTGCGGACCCTCCGGCCGTACGAACTCGGGGTCGTCCGGCGCGACGGCCTGAGTGGTGAGGAACGTCAGGTGGGACCAGTCGTCGCGGTCGAGGCCCATGAGTGTCCCGATCACCGCCATCGGCAACTGGCCGGTCAGCGCGGCGAAGTCGAACGGTTCACCGTCGACGACCCCGGTGAACAGACGCCGGACCTCGTCGCGGATCACTCCACGATGCCCCTCCACCGCACGGCCGTTGAGCGCGCGCTGGACCGGTGAGCGCATGCGTGTGTGCCGTGGCGGATCGGTCGCGGGAAGTTGCTTCCCGCCGGCCGGGTCCTTCTTCCCCAACAGGTTCAGCAGCGTGCCGTGTTCGGAGGTGAACGCCGTGTGGTCCCGTAACACTCGCGCGACGTCGTCGAAGGCCGTCGCCGACCAGAAGCCCAGGTCCGGGCGTAACTGCTGCCAGTGCACAGGGTCGTGGGTGCGCATGGCGAGCCAGATGGCATGTGGGTCACCCTCCGCGTGCAGAAGGGGGTCGACCAGGTCCACCTTGTCCAGGTCGATCGCTTCGTCTCCGGTCGGGTGTGTCAGTCGCATGCCCTGTCTCCCTCATGGTCTTCGTCGGATGACTCGATGGACGGTTCGGTGGATAGTCCGGTGGAGGATCCGGTGTGCACGGCGACCGTTTCGGCCAGCCCCGCCACCGTGGGGTTCTCGAAGAACAAGCGGGCCGCCGGTACGTCGACCGCCAGTTCGCCGCGGAGTCGGGCGAGGACGTCCGCGGCGATGAGTGAGTTGCCGCCGATGGCGAAGAAGTCGTCGTGGATACCGACCTGTTCGACCGCCAGAACATCGGCGAAGACATCGGCCAGCTTCGTCTCGACCGGCGTCCTCGGGGGCTCGTACGCCGTGTCAGTGGCGCGCGGCACGAGCTTCGGCGCCGGCAACGCCGTACGGTCGATCTTGCCCGCCCGGGTCAGCGGGAACTCGGGGACCACCGTGATCGCGACGGGGACCATGTGCCGCGGCAACCGGTGGCGGAGCGCCCGCCGCAGTTCGGTGGCCAGGTCGGCCTGGTTCTCGACCGGAAGGTCCGGGAGTTCCGGGTGTTCCGTGACGACATAGGCGACGAGGACCTTCTCGCCCGGCGTGACGTCCTCCCGGGCGATCACGACGGCCTCCGACACACCCGGCTGGTCGGTCAGCGCGGCCACGATCTCGCCGGGCTCGATCCGATGGCCGGCGATCTTCACCTGGTCGTCGACGCGGCCCCGGAACTCCATCACGCCGCTCCAGTCTCGGCGGACCACATCCCCGACCCGGTACATCCGCTCGCCGGGCACGAACGGATCCGGCAGGAACCGCTGTTCCGTCAGCTCCGGGCGGTGCAGATAGCCGCGCGCGAGTCCGGATCCGCCGGTGTACAGCTCGCCCCACTCCTCCTCGGGAACCGGCCGCAGGCCCTCGTCCAGGATGTACACGCGCGTACCGGCGATCGGCGTCCCGATCGGAACCGTCCCGCTGACCTGGCGGGTGACCGTGTGGGATGTCGTGAAGCAGGTGTTCTCCGTCGGGCCGTAGCCGTTGACCATCCGGACCTTCGGGTGGGCACGGCGTACGCGGTTGACGTGGGCCGGTGACAACACGTCCCCGCCGGCGACGAGTTGGCGAAGCCCGCCGAAGCTGTCCACGTGGCGGTCCACCATGCGGTGGAACAGCCCGGCGGTCAGCCACAGGGTCGTGACCCTCTCCCGCCGGAGGCACTCCGCCAGTTCGGGCAGCGACAAGGGGCCGGGCGGGTGGATGACCAGGCAGCCACCGTTCAGCAGGGCTCCCCAGATCTCGAACTCGGAGGGGTCGAACGTCAGCGCACAGAGTTGGAGAAAGATCTGATCAGGGCCGAACTCGATCCACTCGGTGTCGTGCACGAGCCGGACCACGCCACGGTGCGGCACGGCCACCGCCTTCGGATGACCGGTCGAGCCCGAGGTGTAGCGCACGTACGCCAGCCCCTCGGCCGACCTGCCGGGCGGAAGTGGCGTGGCACCAGGAACCTCGGGTCCCTCCACATCTCGCACGGTCACGTCCACATCGAGCACGGTCACGTCGAGATGGGGCAATTGACCGCGGACGGGCCGGTGGGTGAGCAGGACACGGGCGTCCGCATGGTCGAGCATGAACCGGAGCCGCAGGGCGGGCTCGTCCGGATGCAACGGCAGATACGCGGCTCCCGCCTTCAGCACACCGAGCAGAGCGACGATCATCTCGAAGGAACGCTCGACGCATACGCCGACGACGTCCTCCGGCCCGACGCCGATGTCCCGCAGCCGGTGGGCCAGGTGTTCGGCCCGCAGATCCAACTGCCGATAGGTCATCTCCTCACCGCGGAAGCGCAGCGCCGTCGCATTGGGCGCGCGCCGCACCTGATCGGCGAACAGCTCCGTGATCGTGACGTCCTTCATCGGCATCCCCCGCTTCATCGGTGTCCCTGCCCTCACGGACGAAGTCGGCGCGGCCGGTCGGATGAGGTTGTCGCACCGCCGACTCAACCAGCGGCCGACCCAAGGGCACATGCTCCGGTGATGCGGGTCCATACGCGTGCGTACGCGCACCTGGACGTCGGGAGTGGCTGCCACCCGACACTTGGCAGGCCTCACATACACCCCACTTGGACCACCAACTCGTGGCGCGGATGTTCTGTTCGGATGCCGCTGTGGTTCAAGTGCCTGGCGTGCCGGTCGGCCTAGGCTCCGGTGGTAGGGCAAACCGGAGCGGCTCTGGGCCCTGTTGCATACGAAAGACGAGAGACACGTGAACCAAAAGAGTCCCACCGGCATAGCTGCCATCGCTCGTGCCCGTACCGGCTCAGGCACGGACATACTGAGCGAGGCCATCGGCAGCGTGCGGATCGGGCGGGCCCAGGCATGCCGGGTCAGGCAATCGGGCTCTTGGGGCATGCGGTTCCCCGCCTTCGCGGGCAGCGGGTTCCACATCCTCCTGCGGGGCAGTGGCTGGCTGATCCCGGCAACCGGGCGGCCACGCGCACTCAAGGCGGGCGATGTCGTCCTCACCCCGTTCGGTGCCGAACTCGGGTTCAGTCACGCGCCAGGCCTGCTCAAGGACTTGCCCCTGGCGGCAGAGGTCGTGAGCGAGGGTCCACACAGTCCCGATCCGCACAGTCTTGATCCGAGTTGCCCCGATCCGAGCAGTCCCGATCCGGCCGACGTCGAGTTCCTCTGCGGCGCGTACTGGCTCGACCACGGACAAGTACACCCGTACTTACGAGCGTTGCCCGAGCTCCTCGTGGTCTCGCCGGGCCATGACCGCGCCCTGCAACTGCGGTTGCTGGCCGATCTGCTGGCCGTGGACGTGTCCGACGCGCCACCGGGCAGTGGGGCGACCCGCCCCGCACTCCTGGACCTGCTGCTGACCCACGCCCTGCGCCAGTGGCTGGAGCAGAATCGCGACGCGGACCGGCCGGAGACCGACGATCCCGCCATCGCCGTCGCGTTGCGCGAGATCCATACGAGCCTGCACAAGCCGTGGACGGTGGAGCAGCTCGGCAAGACCGTGGGAATGTCGCGGACCGCTTTCACCAAGCGATTCACCGCGATGGTCGGAAAGCCGCCCATGACGTACCTGACCGGCCGGCGCCTGAGCCACGGAGCCCGTCTGCTCCGGGAGACCAAGGCACCGCTGGCCACGATCGCCCGTCAGGTCGGTTACTCGACGGAATTCGCGTTCGGAGCCGCTTTCCGCCGTGAGTACGGCATTTCACCCGGCCGCTTCCGCGATCTGGAGTCCCGCCGGGCCTGTGACGCCTGAACCGGGCGATGCGGGCCGGCCAGGCTCAGGCGAGGAGGGTTCCGTGGGCGGTGATGACCACTGATCCTTCGACCTCGACCGTGTCCAGTTGGCTGCTGTTGCCCTCTGCCCTGGCGAACATCCGTGACGGGCGGCCCATCTCCACTCCTTGGACGATCTCGATCCTCGTTCCGAACGGGACGAGTCCGTAGCGCGCGAGATGCACCGCGAGCGGGCCGGCGGCCGATCCCGTACCCGCGTCCTCGCTCACGCCGTAGGCCGGGGAGAACATCCGCATCCGCCAGTGTTCCCCCGAGCCCTCAGAACTCCCGGAGCGCGTAAAGCAGATGGCGGCCATGTCCGGGTGTCGCGCCAGCGTACGCAGATCAGGCTGGACCCGGCCGAGGGCCGCTTCGCTCTCGACTCCGACGTAGACGTGCCGGGGCCCGTTGCGGTAGGCGTCCACCGGCAGGGTCGAGGATTCGAGGCCGAGCGCGTCGAGGAGGTCGCCCTGCCGCGCGTACGACTCCCGGACCGGGATCGGCTGGCGCATGGCCGCCGTGACGGTCCGGTCGCTTCGGTGGCTGAAGTCGACCGGGATGGTGCCGCCCGCGGTTTCGAGTCGTAGCCGGTCCACCTCCGTGGACACGGCGAGCACCGCGGCGGTGCCCAGTACCGGGTGCCCGGCGAACGGCAGTTCGTTGATCGGGGTGAAGATACGGACCCGCCGGTCCCCGTCGGCCCGGGCGGGCAGGACGAACGTCGTCTCCGAGAGGTTCATCTCCCGGGCGATCAGCTGCATCCTCTCGGCGGGGATACCGACCGCGTCCGGGAAGACGGCCAGCGGGTTGCCCTGAAGGGCGACCGTGGTGAACACGTCGACGATCACGTACTGGTGCATGGTGGGTTCAGTCTCCTGCCGCTGCTCTGCCTGCCTGGGCCCCGAACACGAGTGCCTGGCCGATCGTCGCGCCGGTGCCCGGATAGGCGGACCCGAACGGGCCGGCGGCGACGTTTCCCGCGGCGTACAGCCCTGGCACGGCCGCCCCGTCGTCGCGCAGCACACGCCCGTCGGGATCGGTACGCGGGCCGCCGCTGGTTCCGCCGAGTCCGGGACGTACCGGCACGGCGTAGAAGGGTGGTGCGTACAGGGGCCCCAACGTCGGGTGGACGGCGCCGGGATCGCCCATGACACCGTCGTAGGGGTTCGCTCCTCGGTCGAAGTCCGGGTCCTCGCCGGCTGCCGCCGCCCAGTTGAAGCGGCTGATCGTCTTGGCGAGCGCGTCGCCCGGGACGTCGATGAGACGCGCCAACTCCGGCAGTGTGCACGCGCGTTGCAGCCAGTCCGGGTCGGGGTCGGCGGGGCGGACCGGGCCGATCGGATAGCGGCGGCGGTGGGCGGCGTCGACGATCAGCCATGACGGTTCGGTCGGGTGCAGCGATCGGCCGACCTCGTGGTAGTTCCGGGCCTCGTTGGTGAACCGGTGACCGTCGCAGTCGACCAGCACGGCACCGGGGCGCGCACGCTCGGCGAGGAGTATCCGGTGCACGGGTTCGTCGTCGATCGCGTCGCCGGGTATCCGGATCGTCGGGCACCACCAGGCCTGCCCCGTGTTGTGCAGCGTAGCCCCGGCGGCGACGGCCATGCGCAGGCCGTCACCACGGGCACCGGGTGCTCCGGTGAGACCGGCGATCGGGCCGCCGAGAAATCGCCGGACGAGCACCTCGTCGCGTTCGAAGCCGCCCGTCGCGAGTACGACCCGTCCGGCGAGCAGTGTGCCGTCGACCGCCACACCGGTGCCGAGGAACCTCGTTGCTCTGGCGTGCGTGCGGATGGTGACGCCCGCGTCGACGGCGGCCGTGAGCAGTGCCGCCACCAGCGCCTGCCCCGCGGTGTGTGTTCCGGCCTGCCGGCGCTGCTCGATGAGGTCGGGTGCGGCTTTGCCGGTGAGGAGTTCGGTGAGGGTCGCCCGCGACCGCCAGGGCAGAGCGGCTCGCACCAGAGCGGCGACCCGCGGTGGAGCGCGGAACGGCCGTGGTTCGAGCGACCGCCCGGCCCCGTACCCGCCCGGCAACGTGCCGTGGCAGTCCGGTACGGGAAGGGTGGCCCAGCGCAGTGGTGTCTTCATCTCAAGCCACTCGGCCACGCGCGGCGCCTCGTCGACGAAGCGGTCGGACATGGCGGTGTCCGCGGCCCCGAACCCGTGCCCATGCCCGAACCCGTGCCCGTACTCGTGCCCGTTCTCGTCGGATCGGCCGAGGGCACTCAGATATGTACGGGCGCGCTGCGGGCTGTCCTCGGCGGCGAGCGGCAGGTGGTTGTCGGGCAGCCAGGCCGCCCCGCTGGACAGGGCGGTGGTGCCGCCGATCGTCGGCGTCGCCTCGACGACGGTGACCTCGGCGCCCGACTCCCGTGCGGACAGGGCCGCGGCCAGCCCCGCCGCGCCCGAGCCGACGACGACCACCGAGGTCATGCCGCCTCGCCGTCGGTGGGGATCCCGCCCCTCTTGACGACCGGCACCTCGATGCCCAGAGCCCGCATCTGCTCGCAGGGATTCATGAACTCCCTTATCTCCGCGATCTTTCCGTTGTCGAGGCGGAACGAGTGGATGAAGTGGTTGCGGTAGTGGCCCGGCGGATAGTGGGGGAAGATGATCTGCCCTTCACCGTCGCACTCGACCCACATCCGGTTGGGGTCCTGCGTCTCGAAGATCTCGACGTTGGTCCAGCGCCAGTCGGGGAAACACTCGAGCGACCACGCGGCCATCAGGTACAGGTTCTCCCGTCCCGTGACGGCGGCCGGTTGTCCGGTGTCGGTGGTCCAGAGGCCGCCTCGCGCGTCCTCGGTGAAGAGGTGGTGGCGTTCGAGCCTCGCCGGGCCTTCCGTCATGTCCAGGTACCGCTGCACCGTGGCCCGGTTGGTGCGGCGGAGTTCGGAGTCGTTGTCGACCCACTCCTGGGGCCTCGTGTGTTGGGTCATGGTCGGTCTCCTCGGTGGCGGGTCGGGCATGTGTCAGGCCAGCGTCTCGTCGATGCGCGCGGCGAAGAGGGCGGGGCCGTTGCGGGTCAGCACCGACTCGGCGTGGAACTGCAGGGAGGCGAAGCCGGGTCCGCGCAGTGCGTACACCTCGCCGGTGCCTGCGTCCCGACTGACCTCCACCGGGCCGACACCGGGCACGTCGAGCTTGTCGGTGTCACTGTGCGCGGCGAACGTGTTGTAGAAGCCCACCGTCTCGTTCTCGCCGAACAACTCGATCTCGCGTTGCGTGCCCTGGTGCGGCACGGCGCCGCGGCGCATGTCCAAACCAAGTACCAGACTGAGCAGTTGGTGGCTCAGACACACGGCGAGGAACGGCTTCCGACCGGCCAGCAGTGCTTCGATCGCCCCGCGGAGGTGGGAGTTCCTGGGATCGTCGGCGTCTCGGGGGTCGCCCGGCCCAGGACCCAGCACCACGAGATCGTCCGCCTCCCACGAGTACGGTTCGTCCCAGCGCCGGACGGTCACCGTCAGGCCCAGTGAGCGGAGTTGCGCGGCGATCATCGCGGTGAACATGTCCTCGGCGTCCACCACCAGGACCCGGCGCGAGGAGGACACGGGCGTCGGCGGTGTGTGTTCGGCGGCGAGCCAGAACCCAGCCAGTCCACGTCGCCGACGCTGAAGCACGTCCCGTACGTAGGGATGCTCGCCGAGCGGGCGAAGGCGGCCGGGTCCGGGGCGGGCCGCGGCCCCCGGACCGGTGGACATGACTCGGAGCAGGGTCGCCGCCTTGGCGCGGGTCTCCGCCGCCTCGGCCGCCGGATCAGAGTGCCGTACGAGCGTGGCGCCGACACCGATCCCGACCCGGCCTGCCATGCCGACATCCGCCGTACGGATCAAGATGGCCGAGTCGAGGCGGTGGCCGCCTGTGAGGTCGCGGCCGATCAGCGCGGCGACCCCGCCGTAGTAACCGCGCCCTGCCGGCTCGTACCGGCTGATGACCCGGCATGCGCTGGCCAGCGGGCTGCCGGTCACCGTGGGCGCGAACATCGTCTCCGACAGGATGTCCAGCGGGTGCCGCCGGGAACGGCCCGTGATGAGGTACTCCGTGTGGGCCAGCCGCGCCATCTCCTTGAGCCGCGGCCCCAGGACCTGAACACCGCCGCCGTCGCAGACGCGGGCCATCATCTTCAGTTCCTCGTCGAGCACCATGTGCAGCTCGTCGGATTCCTTGTGACTGTCCAGGAACGACATCAGCCCGGCGAGGGTGGCGCCGTCCTCGGGATAGCGGTACGTGCCGCTGATCGGGTTCATCACCGCGTCACCGTCGTGCAGGCTGACGTGGCGTTCCGGTGTAGCGCCGACGAAGGTTCGTGTGCCGGTGTGGATGAGGAAAGTCCAGTACGCGCCGGACTCCTGTTCGCACAGTCGGCGGAAGACGGCGCGTGCCACGTCGAGGTCGTATTCGGCGATACGCCCGGCGAAGCGTCGGCCGAGTACGAAGTTCGAGCCCGCGCCCCGCCCGATCTCGTCGCTGACGATCCGTTCGACGGTACGGGCGTAGGTGTCGTCGTCGGTGTCGAAGTGTCCGTCGCCGAGCCGGACCGGGACCTCGGGGATGCGTCGGAGCAGATCGTGCAGCGGCACCACCGCCTGCTCGGTGATCAGCATCGCGATCAGCGGCGCCCCGTCGTCGACACAGTCGAGGCCACGTTCGCGGAGCTGCCGGTAGGGGATGACCGTCAGGACCTGATGCCCCTGGCCGTCTTCGGTGCCCTCTTCGGCCACCGGGACATCGGCGAGCCTGTCCGGCATGGTCAACTCGCCTGTCAGTACGTCGAGTTGATGTGGTCCGGTTCGTTCCGGGCGGTGCAGCAGCGCGAACGGGGGTGGCTCCGCTGCCAGCACCCGGCGGAGCAGACCTGACGTACCGGTCACGGCAGGACGTCCTCCGCGGTGACCACGACAGCGCATTTCCGCGCGGCGTACTCCAGGGCGAATCGATGGTCCCGTGCCGAGAAGTCGGCGACCGCGTCGGCCACGAGGAATGGCTGGACGTCGTTGCTGAACGCGTCGACCGCGCTGGCCAGGACGCCTATGTGGGCGTACACCCCGCAGATGACGAGCTGATCGGCGTCATGCCGGCGCAGCCATGTCAGTAACTCGGTTCGAAAGAAGGCGCTGTACCGCCACTTCGTGAACACCCCGTCCCGCGGCCCGGGTTGGAGTGGTTCGGGCACGTCACGGTCGGCCGGCGCGGCTGCCATTCCGGCACCCCAGAAGTCGGCGAGCAGACCGCGCTGCGACGGGTCCATGCCACCGGGCTGCATCGTGTACGCCACCGGCATGCCCAGTGCCCGGCACCGGTCCAGTACCGAGGCCGTGTTCCGCACGAGCTGTCTGCTCATGGTTTCGGAGAAAGGGCGCAGGAAGTACCGCTGCATGTCATGTATCAACAACGCGCCGCGCCGGGGATCGACCGTCCAGTCGGCCACGTTCTTCGGCAGCTCCGCCGGTGTCGGCAACGGGTACGGCTCGATGTCCGCGATGCCAGCCATGCTGAATTCCTTTTCGGCTTACGGCGGTTCGGCCGGGGTGGCTCGTGACGTTGCACGTTCTGCGGTGCCCCGGCGACGACTACGACGGCCTACGCAACCACCGCCTCGCGCCCCACAGCCATACGCGAAAGGCCGGAATCCATACGCGTCTGAGCCTGATGTACAGCCACCCAGGCCAGTGAGCAGAGTTGGCTACTAACTGATCAGAAGTTGGCTGAACAGCCGGCCGAGTTCACGCGTACAGTGCGGCATCAAGGCTGAAGATCATCTGACCGGCCCGGACGTCTGGAACCTGCCCAGTCCTGGCTTGGGACACGCACGGGATCCGCGTCCATTCCCAGTCCAATCCCACGAACACGTTCAGAAATTGCTCTGGAGACACACCTGATGAAGCTAGCCAAGCGGCTTGTCCTCACCACCACGGCTCTCGCCACTGTCACCGCCGCCACGCTCATAGGCGCGACGGTCGGCCCGGCGGCGGCTTCGCAGCCCGCCCGCACCGGCGTCGAGGTTCCCGACGCGCTGAAGGTCCCGGACGGCAACCGGCTCACCGGCGTCTTCTCCGCCGAAGGCGTCCAGACCTACACCTGCACCGACGGCGCCTGGAAGCTGCTGGAGCCCGCCGCCACCCTGTGGGTCAAGAAGGACCACTCCCGCCGCACGGTCGCCCTCCACTCCCGCGGCCCCGTCTGGGTGTCCACGGTGGACGGCAGCGCCGTCAACGCCGCCGCCGTTGCCACCTCCCCCAAGGCCGGCACCATCCCCGAGCTCCTCCTGAAGTCCACCGCCACTCGCGGCACCGGGGTCTTCGCCGACGTCTCCTACATCCAGCGGCTCAACACCGCCGGCGGCGTCGCTCCCACCACCGCCTGCACCGGCACCGACCAGACGAGCGTCCCGTACTCCGCCACCTACACGTTCTACAAGCCCGCCAAGTGATGCGGTAGGCGGCAACGGCAGTGGCCCCTGGGCGAATTCGAGGGGCCACTGCCGTTGCGGCCCCCCCAGCAGCAGAACGTGCGACGTGTACCGACGTCGTACACGGGACCGGCGTCCGGCCGCTACGCTCGGCCCGGTTCGAACAGACGACGACCGGCGGGAGTCCAGACCGCCGGCAAGGAATGTGAGTGAGCGCGTGACATCCGGAGATGGCGATCACCAGGCGGGGATACGTTCGGAACACGGCTCGGGACGGCTGATCTCCGGCCGGTACCTGCTGCACGACATCCTCGGCAGAGGGGGCATGGGGACCGTCTGGCGCGCCCATGACCAGTTGCTGGACCGCCCGGTCGCCGTCAAGGAACTGCACATCCTCACCCACGGCGACGAGGAACACCGCATACGCGTGCGCCGTACGATCCGTGAGGCGCGCGCGGTCGCACGGGTGCCGCATCCGCATGTGGTGGGCGTCCATGACCTGGTCGAGTCCGAGGACCGGCTGTGGATCGTGATGGAACTCGTCCAGGGGCCCTCGCTGGCCCGCCACCTCGCCGAGTACGGACCACTCACCCCACAGCACACCGCCTCCCTCGGGCTGCAACTGCTCGACGCGCTGGTGGCGGTGCACGCGGCCGGCACCCTGCACCGTGATGTCAAGCCGGCCAACGTCCTGCTGCGCCGCGACGGCAGCGCAGTCCTCACCGACTTCGGCATCGCGGTCCTGGACGACGGCGAGTTCCTGACCACCACCGGCGAACTGATCGGCTCGCTGGAGTTCATGGCGCCGGAGCGGGTGATGGGCTCGGAGGTCGGCCCCGCCTCCGATCTGTGGTCCCTGGGTGCGACCCTGGCCACGGTGTGCGGCGGGCTGTCCCCGTTCCGCAGACCGGCACGGCCCGCCACACTGCACGCGGTTGCCTACCAGGAACCCGCTCTCAGCGAGCGGCTCGGCCCACTGCGCCCGGTCATCGAGGCGCTCCTGCGCAAGTCCCCAGACGAACGCCCCACTGCGGCCAGTACGCGCGACACGCTGCACCGCGTCGCCGCGGGACACTCGGACGCCGGGGCGCTGCTGCCGTCACCGACCGCCCACGCATCCTGGCCCGCGCCCCTGCTGGCCGACGCGGACACCATGACCAGCGGCCGCCAGGGCCTGGTCCCGGCCGGGCAGAACGGCCAGACGTCCGTGCACACCACCTCGCTGAGGCCCACGCCTCAGCCCTCGTCCCGCTCCCGGGGCGCGAAGCGGCTGTTGTGGGCACTGGTCGGAACCGCGGTGCTGGCGGCGGGTGTTGGCGGTGGCCTGTTCCTCACCGGAGTGCTGCCGCTCAAGAAGGACCCCGTCACGACGACCACCCGCCAGGCCGTGAAGTCCACGACCGGCTGGCAGAAGGTGACCGGAGTGACCGTCCAGCCAGGAGACACGGTCACCGTGCGCTTCGTCTCGGGCCAATGGACCGTCGACCACGTCAACATCCCCATGACCGGCCCCGCCGGCTACAACGCGGCAATCGACCAGTCGCTGGACGGCGCGAAGGACTGCAAGCTCAAGCCCGCGGCACCGTTCGGCGCCCTCCTGGCACGCCTCGCGGGCGAGAAGAACGTTCCCATACGCTCCGTCGGGCGGAAGCTGACCTTCAAGGCGGCCGGCAACGGCACCCTGCAACTGGCCATCAACGACGAGGCCGACAGATGCGTCCAGGACAACAGAGGCACCCTGACCATGCAGGTCAGCGTCACGCACCAGCCTTGACTCCTCCCCACCACCTGACCGGCCTTCAGGGCTCGATGAGGCCGACGCGGATGGCGTAGCGGGTGAGTTCCAGTCGGTCGCGCAGGCCCAGCTTCTGGAGGAGGTTGGTGCGGTGGCGTTCGACCGTCTTGGCGCTGATGACGAGGAGGAGGGCGATCTCCTTCGAGGTGTGGCCCTCGGCGACGAGTTTGAGGATTTCCTCCTCGCGTTCGGTGATGGGGCGGGCGGGCAGTGGTCCGCCGGTGCGGGCACGGTCGAGGTAGGTGCGGATGAGGGTGGTCTCGGCGCCGGGGTAGATGAAGGGCTCGTCGCGCAGGGCGGCGCGACAGGCTTCGACGAGGTCGCGGTCGGCGACGGATTTGAGTACGTAGCCGGAGGCGCCGGATTTGAGGGCCTCGAAGAAGTACTGCTCGTTGTCGTACATCGTCAGCATCAGGGTGCGCAGGCCGGGGCGGAGGCGGGCGAGTTCGCGGGCGGCCTGCAGGCCGGTCCGGCGGGGCATGGCGATGTCGAGTATGGCCAGGTCGATGTCATTGGCACGGGCCTGGGCGATGGCTTCCGCGCCGTCGGAAGCCTCGGCCACGACAGTCAGGTCCGGCTCGGCGTCGAGGATGAGGCGGACGCCGTGGCGGACCAGGGCGTGGTCGTCTGCGAGCAGGATGCGGGCCGGTGTGGTCATCGCGCTGTCTCCTGGGTGCGGTCGGCGGCTGCGTGGCCGGTGACGTTCAGGCGTATCTCGGTGCCGCCGTGGGGACCTTGGCCGATCCGGAACTCGGCGCCGATGAGGAGGGCACGTTCGCGCATGCCGCTGATGCCGGCTCCTTCGGGTGCGGCCCCGATCCCTTGGCCGTTGTCACGGACCAGCAGTCCCACCCGGTCGTCGGGCAGGGCGCGCAGGTGGACCTCGACCCGGGTGGCGTGGGTGTGGCGGGCGGTGTTGGTGAGCCCTTCCTGGGCGACGCGGTAGAGGACGAGTTCGGTGGCCGGGTCAAGGCGGGGCAGCCCGGGAGTGATGTGCGCGGTCGCGCTCAGGCTTGAGGTGGTGAACTCGGCCGTCAGGGCGCGCAGGGCGCTGTACAGGCCGAGTTCCTCCAGGACTCCGGGACGCAGACGGCGGGCGATACGGCGGATCTCGTCCAGTCCGGCGCGGGTGGTCTCCTGCGCCTGCCGCAGATCGTCGCGTACGGGCTGGGGTGCGTGGTCGGCTGTGTGTTTGAGCTGGAGCAGGACGGCGGTGAGGGTCTGTCCGACCTCGTCGTGGAGCTCCCTGGCGAGACGCTGGCGCTCGGCTTCCTGCGCGGACAGGGCTCTGCCGGAACTGGTGGCGCGTTCGGCCTCCAGCCGGGCGAGCATGGCGTTGAAGCTTGTGGTGAGTTCGGCGATCTCGCCGGGGCCGGTGACGGTCGTGCGGCTGCCGGGCTTGAGCAGGTCGACGGTGGCCATGGCCCGGTTCAGGCGCGCCAGCGGAGCCAGTGCGATGCGCAGCAGTACGGCGTTCGCGATCACCATCACGATCAGTCCGGCCAGCAGGACGAGGGCCTCGCCGAACAGCACCGGCGTGGAAACGGTGACTGGTCCCAGGAGCAGCAGGACCGCGACGACGAGCACGGCCGCGTTGAGGACGAAGATCCGCCAGTACAGCGACATGGACCTGTGCTCCTTTCCCGGTGACCGCCGACCGCTCACCTCCGCTGTCGCCTGCCGCCGCCGAACGACCCTGTTGAGGGCTCTGGCCTGCGATGGGATCCACTGCCCCCGCCCCACCCTCACCCCTGTGGGGACCCCGTGTCCATCCGGGCTGACACCCATATCCCCAGGCTGTTAGCAGGTGGCACCATGAGTCCCCGCCGCGCCGGATCACCTCGCTGAATCCGTCGTGGCCCGCACTGCTGCCGCAAGGATCGACGAAGAAGGGGGAGGGGTTGTGCCTGCCGGGCGAATGAGCACCACACCCTTGCCGGGGATCGGTGTCCAGTACGACCTCACCACAAGGGAGCAGCGCCACCTGTCGGTGATCGCGCACCGGGACGGCGCCCGCACGGTGAACGTCTACCGGACCGACGACCCCGACGCCTGCGCCCAGTCGCTGCGTCTGACGGAGCCGGAGACCGCCTCACTGATCGACGCGCTGGCACCCTCGCACCACAGCCCGAACCTGCTCTCCACCACCGACCTCGGCCTGGTGGCCGAGCGGATCGAACTGTCGTCGGTCTCGTACTGGAACGGGCGCGTCCTCGGTGACACTCGGATGCGCACCGACACCGGAGCGTCGATCGTGGCCGTTCTGCGTCGGGCGCAGGCGATTCCCTCCCCCGCTCCGGACTTCCGCCTGGCCGGCGGCGACATCCTGATCGTGATCGGCACCCGCGAGGGTGTGGAGGCAGCCGCCGCGATACTCGGGCGGGAGTGACCCGGTGCATTCCTCCGCCATTTTCCTGATCGAGTTCGGTGCGATCATCCTGGGCCTGGGACTGCTGGGCCGGTTCGCCGGACGGTTCCAGTTCTCGCCCATACCCCTCTACCTGCTGGCCGGGCTCGCGTTCGGCGAGGGCGGGCTGCTGCCCCTGGGCACCAGCGAGGAGTTCGTCGCGATCGGCGCCGAGATCGGCGTCATCCTGCTGCTGCTCATGCTCGGCCTCGAGTACACCGCCACCGACCTGGTCTCCAACCTCAAAACCCAATACCCCGCAGGACTGGTCGACGCCGCCCTCAACGCCCTGCCCGGCGCGGCGATGGCCCTCCTGCTGGGCTGGGGCCCGGTCGCCGCCGTCGTCCTGGCCGGTGTCACCTGGATCTCCTCCTCCGGCGTCATCGCCAAGGTCCTGGGCGACCTGGGCCGTCTCGGCAACCGCGAAACCCCGGTCATCCTGAGCATCCTGGTCCTCGAAGACCTCTCCATGGCCGTCTACCTGCCCATCATCACCGCCCTCCTCGCCGGCGCCGGCCTCGCCGCCGGCAGCGCCACCCTCGCCATCGCCCTCGGCGTCGCCGGCCTCGTCCTGGTCGTCGCGGTCCGCTACGGACGCCACCTCTCCCGCTTCGTCTCCAGCGACGACCCCGAAAAGCTGCTGCTGGTCGTCCTCGGCCTGACCCTGCTGGTCGCCGGCGTCGCCCAGCAGCTGCAGGTCTCCGCCGCCGTGGGCGCGTTCCTGGTGGGCATCGCACTGTCCGGTGAAGTCGCCGAGGGCGCCCACGGCCTGCTCTCCCCACTGCGCGACCTGTTCGCCGCCGTGTTCTTCGTCTTCTTCGGCCTGCACACCGACCCCGCCAGCATCCCGCCCGTCCTGCTCCCCGCCCTCGCCCTGGCCCTGGTCACCGCCGGCACGAAAATCGCCACCGGCTACTGGGCCGCCAAACGCGCCGGGATCTCCGCCAAGGGCCGCTGGCGGGCCGGCGGCACACTCGTCGCCCGCGGCGAGTTCTCCATCGTCATCGCCGGCCTCGCCGTCACCTCCGGCATCGAACCCAGACTCGGCCCGCTGGCCACCGCCTACGTCCTGATCCTGGTGATCGTCGGCCCCCTCACCGCCCGCTTCACCGAACCTGTAGCCACCCGACTCGCCGGCCGCCGCCGCGAGCCCGCCACCACGGTCGCCGAGACACCCCAGGACCGGGACCTCGTCCCCAGCCCCGACGCATCCGCCGAGAAGTAGCCAGGTCTTGGTGGGTTGCGAGGTGCGGGTCGGTCGTGGCTGAGTGCGCGGTTCCCCGCGCCCCTTGAGGTGGGCGAGGGGGCGGGCGTCGGTAAGGTCATCGATCATGACCGTTGCGCGTTCCGTTGCCCTGTTCGTCGTCGCCGCCCTGTTCGAGATCGGTGGGGCCTGGCTGGTCTGGCAGGGCATTCGCGAGCACAAGGGCTGGATCTGGATCGGTGCCGGGGTCATCGCCCTCGGCCTCTACGGCGTGGTGGCCACCTTCCAGTCCGACGACAACTTCGGGCGCATCCTCGCGGCGTACGGCGGGATCTTCGTCGCCGGGTCGATCGCCTGGGGCATGGTCGCCGACGGCTACCGGCCCGACCGGTACGACGTCATCGGCGCGCTGGTGTGCCTCGCCGGGATGGCCGTGATCATGTACGCGCCCCGCAGCCACTGAGCGCGGTCGACTTGCAGCCGCTGCGGCTCGCGTCCCCGGCCCAGCTCCGCTCATGACCGGGGCTGCCGGAGGCGGCGTTGGTGGGACGTGTCGAACAGGTTCACCGCGCAGGCAGCCCCGACCAGCCCTGCCGCGAGCAGCAGCCCGTGCGGGAGAACGGCGCCGACGACCACGGCAGTGAGCGCGAGTGTCATCGCCAGCCACGCCCTGCCTCGGCGGTATTCGCGCGGGCGGCGAGGGCGTCCCTGACCGAAGCCATGGGCGAAGCGGGGGTCGTCGAGCCGCAGCCGGGCTTCGAGGTCGGAGATCCTGTCGTCGTCGGATTGCGTCATGTTCCGCTCCTTCCACAGCAGTTGGGTCGAGCAAAGTCGAAGTACCGCAGCCACAGCACCATCAGCCGGAACGGTCGTCCACCGGCCCGGTTCGCCGCCCAGATCGCCATGTGCTCGAACACGCCGGTACTCCGGAGCAGGGCAACGATCAGCGTCATGCCCAGCAGCAGGAGATTGACGTTCCAGTCATGACACTCACGTCCGGCCCGGCCCGCTCCAGCTCGCCGTGGCAACGAGCGGCTCCCCGCCTTCCCGACGTGCTTCCGCCACGCTCGCGAGCGCTGCTCCTTCACCTCACCCTCGCCCAGCGCGCCACGCCCGCGCATCGGGGACGGCACCCATCCTCGTCCCGCCGGCAGCGCGGTATCCACTCGGGCAGGCGAAGCGAACCGGGACCGCACGGCAGCCCGGAGCGCGTCGACTTCCGGCTCCTCGTTCTCGGTCGGGGGAAGGCGCCGCGCCTACCATGACGGCATGCCCCTCGAATTCTTCGCAGGCACCCCCGTCAACGACTACACGGCGGCACTGCCCTGGTACGAGCGACTCCTCGGCACCCCGCCGACGTTCTTCCCGCACGACACGGAAGCCGTATGGGAACTGGCGGAACACCGGTACGTGTACATCGTGCAGCGGCCCGGCCGGGCCGGAAACGCCGTGCACACCATCCTCGTCGACGACCTCGACACCCGGGTCGCGCAGATCGCCGCTCGGGGTCTGGAGCCGACGACCCGCGAGACCTACGCGGAGGGCATGCGCAAAATCACCTACCACGACCCGGACGGCAACGAGTTCGGACTCGGCGGCGCCGCGCACTGACGCCACCATGCGACGAGCCGCGTTCTGACGTTCACCTGTCGCATCGTCAAGGTGGGCAGGCTCGCCAAGATTTCCGCTCCGCGGACGAACTCCGCGTTCGTCCGACACGGCTGACGGCGTCGCACCACGGGCCAGCCCCTCGACGGACCCGTGCGCGATCCTCGTCCCGCTCCCTTGGCGTCTCTCCTTGATCAGCGGCTCCGCCGCGGGTTGGACGCTCCCCGGCCTTGGGGGAACTGCCCGAGGTGCACCGCACGGTGGACGACCGCCGCCAGCTCCTGGATGTCCTCGGTGAAGGTGTCGACGCGGATCCGGCGTCCGCTGTGCAGCCGGAACTCGCAGGAGGAGCCCATGCCGCGGGCGTCGGCGAGCGG
>NZ_LIQZ01000315.1 GCF_001418655.1 Streptomyces phaeochromogenes
CGGCCTGAACGGCCTCGTCCTCAAACGCCGGACGGGCTGAGATGTGCCTGGACTGGGCTATAGAGGTTCGGCCCGGCCGCGCAATCTTCAGCCCCTCCGGCGTTTGAGGAGCGGGGGTTCGGGGGCCGGCCCCCGACGGGTCCTGGGGCGGAGCCCCAGAGGAGACCTCCGGATCCTCCGTGTCCAGTAGTTGCACCGCGTGCCGCCCCAGCTGGGCCACCAGCATCCCCGGCAGCCACGGGTCACGGCTGCGGCCGTCCGTGACGGTGTCCTCCGCGCCTGTGCGTTCCAGGATGTCGTCGAGGGTCGGGCGGGAGGCGGGGTCCTTGCGCAGGCACTGGCGGACGAGGTCGGCGATGCCCTCCGGGACGCCCGCCAGGTCCGGCTCCTCCTGGGCGATGCGGAACATCAGGGCGTGCACGCCACTGTTGGCCGTACCGAACGGCAGGTCGCCCGTGGCCGCGTACGACAGGACCGAGCCCAGGCAGAAGACGTCGCACGCGGGCGTGATGCGGTCGCCGCGGACCTGCTCGGGGGCCATGAAACCGGGTGAGCCGACGAGCGCGCCGGTGCGGGTGAGGCCGCCGTCGGTCACCGTCTCCAGGGCGCGCGCGATACCGAAGTCGATGACGCGCGGGCCGTCGATCGTGACGAGGACGTTCGACGGCTTGAGGTCGCGGTGGATCAGCTCCGCCGCGTGGATGTCCTTGAGCGCGTGCGCGAGGCCGGCCGCGAGGATCCGTACGGAACGCTCCGGGAGCGCCCCGTGGTCGTGCCCGACGACCGTTTCGAGCGAGGGTCCCGCCACATAGCCCGTGGCGACCCAGGGGATCGCCGCCTCCGTGTCCGCGTCGAGGACCGGCGCCGTCCAGTACCCGCCCACCCGACGGGCCGCGAGCACCTCCTGGCGGAAGCGCGCGCGGAACTCCTCCTGCTCGGCGAGTTCCTGGCGTACGAGCTTGACCGCGACCGTCCGCCCCCGGTCGGAACGCGCCAGGAACACCTGCCCCATGCCGCCGGCGCCGAGCCGCGCCAGCAGTCTGTAGGCGCCGATCCGCTGCGGATCGGCAGGCCCGAGCTTCTCCATCTGTATGCCGCCCTCCCCCGTACTTGTGCGACAGCCCGAGGATAGTGCGGCCGAACGGGGAGGTGGCCGGAGCGGTGTCTACGGTTCCGTAACAGCGGATGCCGTTTCTGTCACGGTTCGCCCACCCGGATCCGGGCCCGCTTCATCCGCCCGTGCGCGTGACCGCCTCCGTACCCGTATGCGTGCTCGTCTCCGCTCCCGCCTCCGTGGCCGTCTCCATCGCGCCGATCAGTCGCTCCAGCACCCGTACGGTCTCGGCCAGTTCGGCCTCGCCGAGGGTCCCCGCGAGGCGGTCCGCGAAGGCCGCGTGTCCGGGGTCGATCCGCCGGACGGACGCCAGGCCCTCGTCCGTCGGGCGGAGGAGCTTGGCCCGGCGGTGGGCGGGGTTGGGCACGTACTCCGCGAGGCCCCGCTCGACCAGCAGATCGGCGATCCGCTGCACGCTCTGCCGGGTGATGCCCATGACGCGGGCGATCCCGGAGACGGGCAGCGGCTCCTTCAGTACGGCCCCGAGCACCTGCCACCAGGCTGCCGTGAGCCCGGCCGGCTTGGCCAGCTCCTCTGCCACGCCCATGAACTGGCCGTTCAGCCGGAAGATGCCGAGCGCGCCCCGGCTGAACAGGTCCTGCCGCACCCTGTCCGCCGCCGCGCTCGCCGCACCCGGCTCACTCGCCCCACTCACTGGCCGGCCGCCTCAAGCACCGCGTACGCCTCCGCGTCCGAGTCGTGGAACAGCCGGTACCAGGCGTCGAGCACCTCTCCCTCGTACACGCCGAGCAGTCCGAACACCTCCCGCGCGAACGCGACGGGCTCGGTGGGACCGGCGGTGATCAGCCTGCCGTCCGTGACGGCGTCGGTGTCGACGTACCGCTCGCCGCCCTTGTATCCCGTGGCCGCCAGATAGAAGGAGACGGCGCTGGTGTGGGCCCGGTCGTCGAGCAGCCCCTCGCGGGCGAGGCCCGCCGTGCCCCCGCAGATCGCGGCGACCGGCACGTCGGCGTCCAGGAACTCGCGCGCCTTGCGGGCGAAGGGGGCGAGGTCGTCGCTCGTGTCCCACAGATCGGCTCCCGGCAGGATCAGCAGCGAGCTGTCCTCGGGCCGCAGGTCGTCGAGCGTGACGTCGGGCTGGATCCGCAGCCCGCCGATGGACCTCACGGGGGCGAGGGACGCTCCGACCGTCCGGATCTCGTAGCCGCCGCGGGCGAGGTACGCGGTCGTGTGGCCGGTCTCCCAGTCGGCGAGCGTGTCGTAGACGGCGAGGTGTACGGGCTTGCGGTTGCTGCTGCTCATGGTTCCTCCTCGGTCGTGCCGGTCGTTCGGCCCTGCGGGTGATTATGTAAGCATGCTGTCATCACGACAGCATGCTGTCAATAGTTGCTCCGGTCGTCGGCGGGACTTCGGTGGGACCGGGGCGGGCCTCCCTACACACGACAACCTGTCGCGTTCCCGGCCGCACCACAGACAGGACGCCGATGTCGCGCCCCCGCCCCGGACACCTACGCTCGGCCGCATGACCCCTCAGCCCAATCCCCAGGCCGGCGCCGCCGTGAAGGCCGCGGACCGTGCGCACGTGTTCCACTCCTGGTCAGCGCAGGAGCTCATCGACCCGCTCGCCGTCGCAGGCGCGGAGGGGTCGTACTTCTGGGACTACGACGGCAGGCGGTATCTGGACTTCACCAGCGGGCTCGTCTTCACGAACATCGGCTACCAGCACCCGAAGGTCGTCGCCGCGATCCAGGAGCAGGCGGCGAGCATGACGACGTTCGCGCCGGCCTTCGCCGTCGAGGCCCGGTCGGAGGCGGCCCGGCTGATCGCCGAGCGGACGCCCGGGGATCTGGACAAGATCTTCTTCACCAACGGGGGCGCCGAGGCCGTCGAGAACGCCACGCGCATGGCCAAGCTGCACACCGGCCGCCCGAAGGTGCTCTCCGCCTACCGCTCGTACCACGGCGCGACCTCCGCCGCGATCAACCTCACCGGTGACCCGCGCCGCTGGCCGAACGACAGCGGGGCGGCCGGGGTCGTGCACTTCTGGGCACCGTTCCTGTACCGCTCGCCCTTCCACGCCGAGACCGAGCAGCAGGAGTGCGAGCGGGCGCTCCAGCACCTCGCCGACACCATCGCCTTCGAGGGACCGGCGACCATCGCCGCGATCATCCTGGAGACGATCCCGGGCACGGCCGGGATCATGATGCCGCCGCCGGGATATCTGGAGGGCGTCCGCGCGCTCTGCGACGAGTACGGGATCGTCTTCGTCCTGGACGAGGTCATGGCGGGCTTCGGAAGGACCGGGCACTGGTTCGCCGCGGACCACTACGGGGTCGTGCCGGACCTGATGACGTTCGCGAAGGGTGTGAACTCCGGGTACGTGCCGCTGGGCGGTGTCGCCATCTCCCCCGCCATCGCCGAGACCTTCGCGAAGCGCCCCTACCCGGGCGGCCTCACCTACTCCGGGCACCCCCTCGCCTGCGCCGCCGCCGTCGCGACCCTCAACGTGATGGAGGAGGAGGACATCCTCGGCCAGGCCACCCGGATCGGCGCCGCCGTGCTCGGTCCCGGGCTGCGCGAGCTGGCCGAACGCCACCCGAGCGTCGGCGAGGTCCGCGGCACGGGCGTCTTCTGGGCCCTGGAACTCGTACGGGACAAGGAGACGCGGGAGCCGCTGGTGCCGTACAACGCGTCCGGTGCGGCGAACGCGCCCATGGCGGCGTTCGGTGCCGCGGCGAAGGCGCACGGTCTGTGGCCCTTCATCAACATGAACCGCACCCATGTCGTTCCCCCGTGCAACATCACGGAGGCGGAGGCCAAGGAGGGTCTGGCCGCGCTCGACGAGGCGCTCTCGGTGGCGGACGAGCACACGGTGTAGCGCAGGACCGGTGTGGTCCGGATGGCCCCTTCCCGAACGCGTAAGGTGACTGGCTCGTAGACATGAGCGAGTACTTACCCGATCGGGGAAGGAACGGACGATGCCCCGCACCGGCAGCGGCAATGGCGCCGTCACCCGCAGCACCCTGCGGCAGCAGATCGCGGACGCGCTCCGCGACGAGGTGCTGGGCGGACGCCTCAAGCCGGGCCAGGAGTTCACGGTCAAGGAGATCGCCGAGCAGTACGGCGTCTCCGCGACCCCCGTCCGCGAGGCCCTGGTCGACCTGTCGGCCCAGGGCCTCCTGGACGCGGACCAGCACCGCGGCTTCCGCGTCCACGAGTACTCGCTGAACGACTACCGGGGCATGATCGAGGCCCGCAGCCTGGTCACGGACAGCATCTTCCGCGGGCTGCTCGACGCGGAGGCCACCACCACCCGGGGCGCCCGCGCCGCACTCGCCACCCGGATCGACGACCCGCGCACCGGTGCCGCGCTCGCCGGGGTGCGGCGGCGCGGCGAGGAGGCCCAGCGGGCGGCCGTCGCCGGTGACCTCAACATCCTCATCGGCTACGACCTGCGCTTCTGGCGCGAACTCAGCGGGCTGTTCGGCAACCCGTACCTCGCCGACTTCCTGCACCGGCTGCGCGTCCAGTCCTGGGTGTGCGCGGTCCAGCACCTGCGCCGGGTCGACGACCTGCGCGGCCGTCTGTGGGCCGAGCACACGGCCCTCGTGGACGCCCTCACCGAACGCGACGCCCCGACCGCCCACATGATCGTGACGGCGTACGACGCGCACTCGCTGGCGCTGATCGAGCAGTTGGTGGCGGACTAGGTCCGAGGATCCCGGCCGAGGGTGCGGATGGGCGGTCCGGGTCGGGCCGAAGATCCGGGGCCGGAAGCGGCGGGTGTGGGGGTGGGGCCGTCAGGTGTGGGGTATTCGACGTTCACGGCGGGGCCCGACCGCGCTTGCACCCACTACCCTTTCCTGACCACCGTGCTACGCGAGGAGCTCTCTGTTGGCCTGTGACCTGTGGCTGGTCCCGCTCGTCGACGTGTTGTGCCACACCCCCGACAACCCCTTCGCCGAGGAACTCGCGCTCTACGACAAGGTTCTGGGCGAGGCCGGACTTCCGCCGGTGCCGGTCTACGCCTACATGCCGGGCCTCTCCGGCGATGTGGCACCGGTCGCGGGCTTCGACTACGACGCGCTGCACTTCCTGCGCCGCGCGTATCTGCTGCAGGTGTGCGGGCTCGCGGTGACGCCGGTCGACGAACTGGGCGGCGACTACGAGCAGTTGCTGGAGATGTTCGACGCGACGGCCCAGCAGTCCCACCTGGTCTGGCACTACGACCACGCGGGCGCGTACGTACCGGTGGACTTCCCGCACCCGCTGGCGAGCGACGAACTCCTCGCGGGCGGGGGCCCCTTGGGCTCGTCCCAGGCCCTGCTGCGGGAGCTGGAGTTCGTCGCCCCGACGATCGGCATCGACCCCGCCGTGCCTCCCCTGCCGCCGG
>NZ_LIQZ01000316.1 GCF_001418655.1 Streptomyces phaeochromogenes
GCCCCCACCCACCCGCACCAGAAATCCACCCAGACCTGCCCACTCGCCCCGGCGGAGCCACCCGCACCTGGCCCCCAACCGGCGGAGCCGCCCCGCACCAAGAGCCCAAACAGTTCAAAGGGGAACTGCCATGCCTCTCCTCGTAGTTGGGATCAGCGTCCTGATCCTGCTGCTCCTGATGACCCGCCTGAAACTCAACGGCTTCGCCGCACTCCTCCTCGTGGCGATAGGCGTGGCCGTGGTCCGCGGGATACCGGTGGCCGACATCCCGGACGTCCTCTCCACCGGCATCGGCGACCAGATCGGCGACACGATGCTCACCATCGGCCTCGGCGCGATGGTCGGCCGGGTCATGGGCGACTCGGGCGCCGCCCAACGCATCGCGAGCAAGCTGCTGGACGCCTTCGGCCCCCGCTGGGTCCAGGTCGCCATGGTGGTCACGTCGATGCTCATCGGCGTGACCATGTTCTACGAGGTCGCCTTCATCATCATCGTGCCGATCGCGTTCACCCTGGTCAGGGTCACCGGGGCGAACCTGCTCTGGGTCGGCCTGCCGATGTCGATCGCGCTGTCCACGATGCACAGCTTCCTGCCGCCGCACCCGGGCCCCACCGCCGTGGCCGCGACCTTCCACGCGTCCGTCGGCCACACCCTCTTCTACGGCCTCTTCATCGCCGTACCCGCCGGTGCGCTCATCGCGCTCGCCTGGCCGCGGCTGCCGTTCATCAAGCGGATGAACCCGTCCATCCCCACGGGCCTGGTCAGCGAGCGGGAGTTCGCCGACGAGGAGATGCCCGGCATGGGCTGGTCGCTGTTCGTGGCCCTCTTCCCCGTGGTGCTGATCGCGGGCGCCGCCGTGACCGACATGGCCACGTCCGGCGAGAGCCCGTTCCTGAACTTCGTCGCGTTCATCGGCTCGGCGCCGATCGCGCTCATGCTGACCCTGCTGCTGGCGATCTGGGCGTTCGGACCGCGGATCGGCCGCAGCATGGAGGAGGTCAGCGCCTCCTGCACCTCCGCCGCCAAGGCGATGGCGATGATCCTGCTGGTCATCGGGGCGGGCGGCGCCTTCAAGAACGTCCTCGTCGAGGGCGGCATCTCCGACTACATCAAGGACGCCACCGACGGCTGGTCCATCTCGCCGATCATCCTGGCGTGGCTCATCGCGGTCATCCTCCGGGTCGCCCTCGGCTCGGCGACGGTCGCCGTCGTCACGGCCTCCGGCGTGGTCCTCCCGCTCCTCGCGGGCAGCGGCGTCCACCCCGAGATCATGGTGCTCGCCGTGTCGTGCGGGTCGATCGCCTTCTCCCACGTCAACGACCCGGGATTCTGGCTGTTCAAGGAGTACTTCAACCTCTCGGTCATCGAGGCGATCAAGGTCCGTACGACTTATACGACGGTGCTCGCGATCATCGGCCTGGGCGGCGTCCTGGCACTGGAGTGGGCCCTGGACGTCCTCAGCCTGTGAAGTTCTTCGACCACCGGCCTCAACCACTGGCCCCAACCACCCTCACACACAAGGGACTTCGACCCGCATGAGCTTCCAGAGCCAGCCGACCGTCACCCACTTCGCCGTCTATCCCGTGGCCGGCCGTGACTGCATGGAGCTGAACCTCTCCGGCGCCCACGGCCCCTACTTCACCCGCAACGTCGTCGTCCTCAAGGACTCCGAGGGCCGTACGGGACTGGGGGAGGTGCCCGGCGGCGAGAAGATCACCCAGACCCTGCGCGACGCCGAGTCCCTGGTGGTCGGCGCGAAGGTGGGCGACTACAAGCGGGTCCTGCGCGAGATCGGCGCCCGCTTCGCCGACCGCGACTCGGGCGGACGTGGCGCCCAGACCTTCGACCTGCGCACCACCGTCCACGCGGTCACGGCCGTCGAGTCGGCGCTCCTCGACCTCCTGGGGCAGCACCTCGACGTACCGGTCGCGGCCCTCCTGGGCGACGGCCAACAGCGCGATTCAGTAAGAGTGTTGGGCTATCTCTTCTACGTCGGCGACCCCGACCGCACCGACCTGGAGTACGTCCGCGAGCCCGACTCGGACGTCGACTGGTACCGCGTCCGGCACGAGGAGGCCCTGACACCGGAGGCGATCGTCCGCCAGGCCGAGGCCGCCTACGACCTCTACGGCTTCCGGGATTTCAAGCTCAAGGGCGGGGTCCTCGCGGGCGCGGAGGAGGTCGACGCCGTACGCGCGCTCAAGGCCCGCTTCCCCGAGGCCCGCATCACCCTCGACCCGAACGGCGCGTGGTCGCTGCGCGAGGCGATCGAACTGTGTACGCCGCTGCTGGGCACCCTCGCCTACGCCGAGGACCCGTGCGGGGCGGAGGGCGGCTACTCGGGGCGCGAGATCCTCGCCGAGTTCCGCCGCGCCACCGGCCTGCCGACCGCGACGAACATGATCGCCACGGACTGGCGTCAGATGACCCACGCCCTCGCCCTCCAGTCGGTCTCCATCCCCCTGGCCGACCCGCACTTCTGGACCATGCAGGGCTCGGTGCGGGTGGCGCAGCTGTGCAACGCCATGGGGCTGACCTGGGGCTGTCACTCCAACAACCACTTCGACATCTCGCTCGCCATGGTCACCCACTGCGGCGCCGCGGCCCCCGGCGACTACAACGCCCTCGACACCCACTGGATCTGGCAGGAGGGCCTGGAGCGCCTCACGGTCGCCCCGCCCCGCATCACCGACGGCGAGATCTCCGTCCCCGATGCTCCCGGCCTGGGCGTCGACCTCGACATGGACCGTCTCCTCGCGGCCCACGAGCTCTACAAGGAGAAGGCCCTCGGCGCGCGGGACGACGCCATCGGGATGCAGTACCTCATCCCCGACTGGCAGTTCGACGCGAAGCGGCCTTGTCTGGTCCGGTAGGGCCAAGGGCGGGCTCGTCGTATGGGTGCGGGCCCGCTGTGGCCGGTCGCGCAGTTCCCCGCGCCCCCCAAAAGACGGGGCTGCGCCCCTGTCTTTGGGGGGCGCCCCGGGCCACGCGATCAGCCACAACGATTTAGGGGCGCGGGGAACTGCGCGACCAGCCCCGAC
>NZ_LIQZ01000317.1 GCF_001418655.1 Streptomyces phaeochromogenes
CTGATCGTGTCCGGGGGCGAGCGCCGTCCCCCGACGGCCCGACACTCGCCCCCGGACACGATCAGACCGCACACGATCAGGCAGCGTCGCCCCCGCCCGGCGCCTGGTCCTGGCTCCCCTTGCCGTACCGCTTCTCGAACTGGGCGACCCGGCCCTCCGTGTCCACGGTCCGGGCCTTGCCGGTGTAGAAGGGGTGGCTCTCGGAGGAGATCTCCACGTCCACGACGGGGTACGTCTCGCCGTCGTCCCAGTCGATCGTCCGGTCGCTGGTCGCCGTGGACCGGGTGAGGAAGGCGTATCCGGCGGCGCGGTCACGGAAGGCCACGGGGTGGTAGTCGGGCTGCTTGTCCTGCTGCATGGGTGCTCCTTGCCTGGGGAGAAGGTGCGCGGACAGGTCGGGGGAGACGACGGGGCCAGCCCCGTCAGCCGTACGGGGAGTCCTCGTCGACGATGTGCATGGCGGCCTCTTCCGCCGAGGCCGCGGCGCCGTCGATGCCCACGTCGGTGGCGATCAGGCCGCTCTCCCCATCCTCGTGCGCTCCTTCGTTCGGCGCCACGAGACGGCCGGAGCGGAGGTCTCCCACCTCGTTGTCCAGGGGTTCGCCGTCCGAGTCCGGGCAGTCTCCGATGCCGTCACCGTCCGGCTCTGCGATCTCCGGGACCTCTTCCAGGAGGCGCTCGTCCAGGGTCTCGCCTCGATGCCGCTCGGCGGCGGTCACGTCGTTGCGCTCCACCGCCCACGGTCGCTCCGGTGGTGACCAGCCCCGGTCCAGAGGATCGTCCACGCCGTCGGATTCCAGGGTGTCCTCGGCGTCGAGCAGCCCCGCGTCGTCCTGAACCTCGGATCCGTCGGGCTGGTAGACGTCGTCTCCCCAACCGTCGGCGCTGTCCACGGGTACCTCCAGGTGGTGCGGGCCGGCCTGCTGTCACCGTGTTCGGCGGCGGGTGCGCGGGCCGCTCGGCCCAGGCCTCGCCTGTACGGCGTACGGAACGTACGGAACCAGGCGGTTCCCGGGCGTTCCCCGAGCCGGTGCCGACATCCACCCTTCCACCCCTCTTCGACACCGCGCAACGGCACGGAGCCCGGTGGCAGACTCCGGCCCCGTCACCAGCGGTGGGTGGGGGCCGGAGCGAGGAGCACGCCGGCGCGCGATCCCGACCCGCTCATGAGCGGACCCCGGCCGCCCCAGGCCGGCCCGCGCAGAGGCCGACCCGGGGCACCGCCCGCTCACACCGGGGGCAGTTCCGCTCACCCGTGCCAGGACCGCCACAGTGCCGCGTACGCGCCGTCCGCGGCGACCAGTTGATCATGGCTGCCCAGCTCGCTGATACGGCCGTTCTCGACGACCGCGATGACGTCCGCGTCATGGGCGGTGTGCAGCCGGTGGGCGATGGCGACCACGGTGCGGCCGTCCAGGACGCGGGCCAGGGAGCGCTCCAGATGCCGGGCCGCGCGCGGGTCGAGGAGCGAGGTGGCCTCGTCCAGGACCAGCGTGTGCGGATCGGCGAGCACCAGCCGGGCCAGCGCGATCTGCTGCGCCTGGGCCGGAGTGAGGGCCAGCCCGCCCGAGCCGACCTCGGTGTCCAGACCGTCGTCCAGCGCCCGCGCCCAGCCGTCGGCGTCGACCGCGCCGAGGGCGGCCCACAGCTCGGCGTCGTCGGCCTCCGTACGGGCGAGGAGCAGGTTGTCGCGCAGGGCGCCCACGAACACGTGGTGTTCCTGGTTGACCAGCGCCACATGGGAGCGGACGCGTTCGGCGGACATCCGGGACAGTTCGGCGCCCCCCAGTGTGATCCGGCCGGTCCGGGGTGCGTAGATCCCGGCGAGCAGCCTGCCCAGCGTGGACTTGCCCGCGCCGGACGGGCCGACCAGGGCCAGCCGGGTGCCCGGTGCGACCTCCAGGGTGACCTTGCGCAGTACGTCGACGCCCGCGCGGTAACCGAAGTGCACCTGGTCGGCGTGCACGTCCCGGCCGTCGGGGGCCAGCGACGCGTCACCGGCGTCCGGCTCGATGTCGCGGACGCCGACCAGCCGGGCCAGCGAGACCTGGGCCACCTGGAGCTCGTCGTACCAGCGCAGGATCAGGCCCACCGGGTCGACGAGCATCTGCGCGATCAGGGCACCCGTCGTCAGCTGCCCCACCCCGATCCAGCCCTGGAGGACGAAGTACCCGCCGATCATCAGGACCGAGCCGAGGACCGTGACGTGGGTGAGGTTGATGACCGGGAAGAGCACCGAGCGCAGCCACAGGGTGTACCGCTCCCAGGCGGTCCACTCCTGGACCCGCCGGTCCGACAGGGCGATGCGGCGCTCGCTCAGGCGGTGCGCCTCGATGGTGCGGCCCGCGTCCACGGTCTCCGAGAGCACGGCGGCCACGGCGGCGTAGCCGGCGGCCTCGGAGCGGTAGCCGGACCCCGCGCGCTTGAAGTACCAGCGGCAGCCCACCACCAGGATCGGGACGGCGACCAGTACCGCAGGCGCGAGCGGCGGCGCGGTCACGGCGAGCCCGCCGAGCAGCAGCGCCACCCACACCACACCGATGGCCAGCTGCGGTACGGCCTCGCGCATGGCGTTGGCCAGCCGGTCGATGTCCGTGGTGATCCGGGACAGCAGATCGCCCGTCCCGGCCCGTTCCAGGACGCCCGGCGGCAGCCCCACCGACCGCACGAGGAAGTCCTCGCGCAGGTCGGCCAGCATCCGCTCGCCGAGCATCGCGCCCCGCAGCCGCACCTGGCGTACGAACACGGCCTGGACGACGAGGGCGAGGACGAACAGCGCTGCGGTGCGCTCCATGTGCAGTTCGCGGGCCGCCGCCGTGCCGTCGGAGACGCGCTGGACGAGCGAGCCCAGCAGGTAGGGGCCCACCATCGAGGCGATGACGGCGACCGTGTTGACGGTGATGAGCAGCAGGAAGGCCCGGCGGTGCCGTTGGAACAGTTCGGCCACGTAGGCGCGTACGGTCGCGGGGGCGCCGACGGGCAGGGTCTCTGCGGTCGTCGGGGCCGCCGGGTCGTAGGCCGGTGGCGCCACGCCGATCATGCGGTCTCCTCGATCTCTTCCAGTTCTCGCAGGCGGCCCAGTTCGTGTGAAGCGGCCTCGTCGTCGGTCTCACGGGTCACCACGGCCCGGTACCTGGGCTCGCTGTGCAGCAGCTCGCGGTGCATGCCGACCGCCGCGACCTCGCCCTCGTGGACGAGTACGACCCGGTCCGCGTGGTCCAGGAGCAGCGGCGACGAGGTGAACACCACCGTCGTACGGCCCTGGCGCAGGGAGCGGAGGCCGTCAGCGATGCGTGCCTCGGTGTGCGAGTCGACCGCGGACGTCGGTTCGTCCAGGACGAGCACCTCCGGGTCCGTGATCAGCGACCGGGCCAGCGCGAGACGCTGGCGCTGGCCGCCCGACAGGGAACGGCCGCGTTCGGTGATCCGGGCGTCCATCGGGTCGGCGGCGTCCAGCGACCCCTGGGCGAGCGCGTCCAGGACGTCGCCGCACTGCGCGGCGGCCAGTGCCTCCTCGGCACCGACGTCCCCGGAGGCGGGCACTTCGAGCAGTTCGCGCAGGGTGCCGGAGAGCAGCACCGGGTCCTTGTCCTGGACGAGGACGGCGCTGCGGGCCGAGTCGAGCGGCAGCTCGTCCAGCGGCACGCCGCCGACCAGCGCCGACGGCAGCTCCGAGGAGTCCGCCGCATGACCGCCGAGCCGCTCGGCCAGCACACCCGCCGAGTCCGGGTCACCGCACACCACCGCGGTGAGCCGTCCGGCGGGCGCGAGCAGCCCGGTCGCGGGGTCGTACAGATCGCCGGCCGGTACGACGGCCTCGCGGGAGCCCTCGCCGTCCGTCGCCCGCTCCAGCGACAGCACCCGGGCGGCGCGTTTCGCGGACGGCCGGGAGAAGGAGTAGGCCATCGCGATCTCCTCGAAGTGACGGAGCGGATAGGTGAGGAGCATGACGGCGCTGTACACGGTGACCAGTTCGCCGACGGTGATCCGGCCGTCGCGGGCCAGGTTCACGCCGTGCCAGATGACGACGATCAGCAGCAGTCCGGGCAGCAGTACCTGGATCGCGGAGATCAGCGCCCACATACGGGCGCTGCGCACGGCCGCGTGCCGGACCTCCTGCGAGGCGCGGCGGTAGCGGTCGAGGAACAGCTCCTCGCCGCCGATGCCACGCAGCACGCGCAGACCCGCGACGGTGTCCGAGGCGAGCTCGGTGGCGTGTCCCGCCTTCTCGCGCTGGAAGTCGGCACGCCGGGTCGCCCGGGGCAGCAGCGGCAGCACCGCGAGCGCCAGGACGGGCACACCCACGGCCACGACGACGCCGAGCGCCGGCTGGTAGACGACCAGGGCGACACAGACGACCACGATGGTGACCGCGGCAGCGGTGAACCGCGACACGGCTTCGACGAACCAGCCGATCTTCTCCACGTCACCGGTCGAGACCGCGACGATCTCACCGGCCGCCACGCGCCGCGTCAGCGCGGAGCCCAGCAGGGCGGTCCTGCGCGCCAGGAGCTGCTGGACGCGTGCGGCAGCGGTGATCCAGTTGGTGACCGCGGCCCGGTGGAGCATGGTGTCGCCCAGCGCGATACCGGCCCCGCACAGCGCGATCAGCCCGCCCGCCATGCCGAGCCGCGCACCGGAGCGGTCCACGACGGCCTGGACGGCGAAGCCCACACAGAAGGGCAGCCCGGACACGGACAGGAAGTGCAGCAGACCCCAGGCCAGGGCCTTCGCCTGTCCGCCGAGCTGATTCCGGCCGAGCCACACCAGGAACCGGGGCCCCGAGCGTGCGTCGGGCACACCCGGGTCGGGATACGGAAGGTCTTGAATCTGCATGACGTCCCAGGGAGCTCGTTGAACGGAGTGGCGGAGGCAACAAACCGTGAAAGGTTCGCGTCACAGCGTGTCCGCAGGCAAACGGTTTTCCGCCGCGAGGCAAAGATTCGGCCCGGACCGCCCGCATATCGCCCGGAAGCCGAGGGGCCGGACGCAATCGTCCGGATCGTGGTGCGACGATGGACCGATGCGAATAGGCGGTGCGACGCGAACCGGCGGTGTGACGCGAACAGGTGGTGCGATGCGCACGACGGCCGTGGCCGCGGTGTCCGGTGCCCTTCTGATGTCCCTGGCGGCCTGCGGCAGTTCGGACGGCGGGAGCGGGAAGAAGAGCGACGGGCAGGCGGATGGCGGGACCGGGTCCGGGCAGCGGCGCACCGTCGACCTCAAGACCATCCCGGACGTCGGCGACAAGCTGCGGAAGCAGATCCCCTCGGGCTCCCGCCAGGTCGTGGCCGTCTACGGAGAGGGCGAGAACTCGGCGGACTCCACGATCGTCCTCTACACCAAGTCCGGCTCCACCTGGGACAAGACCCGCAGCTGGAAGGGCCACAACGGCAAGAAGGGCTGGACGACCAACCACCGCGAGAACGACAAGCGCAGCCCCGTCGGGGTGTTCACGCTCAGCGACGCGGGCGGCGTCCTCACCGACCCCGGTGCCAAGCTTCCGTACACCGAGTCGGCGGGCTTCCAGGCCCCGCACTACTGGGCCAAGTCGCACTGGAACGACTTCGACTACGTCATCGCCATCGACTACAACCGCGTCAAGGGCACCTCACCGAACGACCCGACCCGCCCCCAGGGCCAGTCCAAGGGCGGCAGCATCTGGCTGCACATGGACCACGGCAGCGGTACGTCGGCCTGCGTGAGCCTGCCCAAGTCCGGTATGGAGTACCTGCTGCGCACCCTCGACCCGGACCAGAAACCGGTCGTGGTGATGGGCGACAAGGCGAACCTCAAGGCCGCCTGACCGCCCGTCACCGGCCACAACGCGCGCTCAGTAGCCACCGCCCCCAGTAGCCACCGCGCGCCCTCAGTAGTAGTGGCGAAGGGACGGCCACAGCCGCGACCACGGCTGCGCCGTCCCCGAGCACAACAGCACGGCCGCGCCCTGCTCCTCGTTCTCCACGCCGTGCCCGTTGTCCACGCGCGCGACCCGACGGCAGTCGGTGAAGTACCGCTCGATGCCGTCCGCGTCCTCCTGCCGGACGAGGAGCACCGGTCCGTCGGCCGAGTCCGGCGGAGGGCCCCAGTCGGCGTAGCTCATATGGCCGGAGTAGGGCCGAGGCAGCCCGCGCGCGGGGCCGTAGCGGTCCAGGGCGCCCGCCTCGCCGTAGTTCTGCGTGAAGACCACGGCCCTCGCCCGCTCGCGCGCGGGAATCGCGGACCAGCCCTTCGCGGTCGCGTCGGCGAGCGCGGGCCAGCCCACCTGCTCGCCCTGCTCCTTGTTGAGCGCCATCGGCACGGTGAGCGAACTCGGCGGCAGCACGGGCAGGGTGACCATCGTGTTGATCGCGACGGTCACGAGCACGGCCACCACGGGCCACATTCGCCCGTGCCGCCGCGTCCGGGCCAGAGTCGGCTCGCAGCCCGCCACGAGGAGCACGGTCAGCAGCGGAACGACGTAGTACCCCTTGCCGCCCAGCGCCAGGACCAGCGCACACAGCAGGGGGTACGCGACCGCTGCCGGACGAGCCCAGCGCAGGGCCGGATCGCGCCAGAGCCGCAGCCAACCGGCGACCCACACCGGCACGAACAGCGGGGACAGATAGATGAGTTGCTCGGGCACGAACAGGATCCGGTTCTCGGTCCCGTCGTCCGTGCCGATCCCCTCCGCGACCGTCAGCTGCGGCCAGTCGTGATCCGCCTGCCACCACAGATTGGGCGCGGC
>NZ_LIQZ01000318.1 GCF_001418655.1 Streptomyces phaeochromogenes
AGGACGCCCTGTCGGGGGCGTCCTCGGCAGGAGGCGTGAGATGGAGACGCTCGACTCGCAGGATCCGCTCGCCGTCGCGGTGACCGAGGCCATCCGCGGCGGTGACCTGGCCACACTCCGGCAGTGCCTCACCGAACACCCCGGCCTCGCCGACACCCGGATCGTGCGGCACGGCGCCGGAGCGGGGACGCTCAGCCTGCTGCACATCGCCGCGGACTGGCCCGGCCACTACCCGAACGGTCCCGCCGTCGTCGCCGCCCTCGTCGCGGCGGGCGCCGACCCGGCCGCCCGTTTCGAGGGCGCCCATTCGGAGACCCCGCTGCACTGGGCGGCCAGCAGCAACGACGTGCCCGTACTGGACGCCCTCGTCGAGGCCGGCGCCGACATCGAGGCCACCGGTGCCGTGATCGGCGGCGGCACTCCGCTCGCCGACGCCCGCGGCTTCGGCCAGTGGCGGGCCGCGCACCGGCTGGTCGAACTGGGCGCGTGCACGACGCTCATGGACTCGGCGACGCTCGGTCTGCTCGACCGGGTGAAGGAGGTCGTCGAGAGCCCCGAACCACCGGGCCGGGTCGCCGTCACCCGTGCTTTCTGGGGTGCCTGTCACGGCGGCCAACTGGCCGCCGCCGAATACCTGTTGGAGCGGGGAGCCGATCTCGACTGGGTCGGCTACGACAACAAGACGCCCCTCGACATCGCGCGGACCACCGACGCCGACGGGGTCGTCCAGTGGCTGCGGGAGCACGGCGCGAAGGGGCGCGCCGAGCTGACCTGACCACACCCGCGGGATCCGGGCCTGACACCTATGCCTGTTTCGGCCGGGCGGGCGGGTGCACCCGGGCCGCCGCGTCACCCGCCTCCCCGGCCCCAGCCGTGGCCCTGACCCTGGCCCTGGCCCGCCATCTGCGCGCGCCCGCGCCCTCGTCCGCGGCGCCCGGGGACAGCAGCCGGGTCAGTACGAGCATGGTCTCCAGGTGGCGTTCGGGGTCCGGGCAGTTGCCGTCGGTGAGCTGGGTGATCTGGCGGAGGCGGTAGCGGACCGTCTGTTCGTGCACGTGCAGGCATTCCGCCGTGAGGACGGCGTTGTCGCCGCAGCGCAGGTACACCAGCAGGGTTTCGAGGAGCGGTTCGCGGCGCCTGGGCGGGAGTTCCAGGAGCGGCCCGAGGAGCTCGGCCGCAGCCGCTTCGAGGAGGTCGCCCGACCGGAAGGCGGTGAGGACGGCCACGTGGTCGACGCAGCGTAGCGGCGTGTCGGCTGGCAGGGTCCCGCGTTCGACGAGGTCCAGGCCGCGCCGCGCCCATCGCAGGGACACCGCCCCCCGGTCGGCGGGCACCACGGGTCCGAGGGCCGCCCCTTTCGTCTTCGGCAGCCAACGCGGGCCCGGTGTACGGGGGTTGGGCAGGATGAGATAGGGCGCGGCGGGGCTGCGGTCGGCGAGCACCTCGGGCGGCAGGACGTGTGTCTGCGGATGGTCGCCCGGTGGCAGGGCGAGGACTGCGAGTGTGCCGGGCAGCCGCCAGTCGGCCGCCGCCGCCAGCTCGGCGAGCGGCCGGTCCCGGTCGTCGGGTTCGGCGACCAGGGCGTCCCGCAGCCGGTCCCGCTGTACGTCGAGCGGGGCACGGTGGCTCTCCTCGGCGTAGCCGCGTGTCGCCGCCGCGATGGCCGTCCCGATCAGGGTGAACGTGTCCTCGGTGAGCGTCGCGAGCAGGGGCGCGGGCCAGTGGAGGCGGTACGCGTCCTTGATGAGCCGTCGGCACGCCACCCGTCCCGCCAAATCGAGGGCGTCCCGCAGTGCGTCGAGCGGGCAGCCCAGGCGGCCGTGCCGCGCGCCGATCCGCTCGTACAGGGCGATGATCTCGGCGGTGGCGGCCGGGCCGTGCCGACCGGTGTCGTGGACCGAGATGAAGCAGTTGACCGTGCGGTCGATGATCTGGCGCACCGAGTAGCCGTAGGTACCGTCGACGATGTGCGTGTAGTGCGGCAGGCCGGTACGGACGGCCTCCTCCATCTCGTCGACGGCGTCCGGCATGTGCCGCAGCAGCATCCGCCGCATCTCGCCCGGGAGCGGCGCGGCGTACTGAGGGTGCGGGTCCTTCGTGCGCGCGGCTCGTTCGTGCGTGTTGGTGCGCGCGGCCCGTTCGTGCGTGGGGGTCAAGGGGCCTCCCGTGGATTCCCGTGGGGCTGGGCAGCCTGCGGGACCGGTGTGACGTACGCCAGATTCCGCGCGCGGACCGGCGGCGAAAGTGTCACCCGGCTTACACTCCGGACCACGACGACTCACTGTCCCGTGCTAGGCCCTGTCGCCAACTCCCGTCGTCCGCCCGGAGGGCGGGCCCTTCGGCGGTATGGGGGTCCCCCTGGTCGAGCGAAGTCGAGAGCCGGTACAGACGTGCTCTCGGCGTGCCAGGCGCGAAGCGCGCGTGGCGTCGCACGGTTGGGGCACCTCCCCGCCGCAGGCCTGGGGAGGGAGTTCGACTACAGGGCCAAGCAAGGGAGTTGGACGTGCCAGCTGTCGATCCGCTCTTATCCAGGCGCCCGTGGCACGACCTGCCTCCGGCGCTCGCCCCACTGCTCCGGGCCAGACTTCCCGAGCTCACCACGGAGATGGTGCAGGCCATCCGCAGAGAGGTGCGCGGCTACCGGCAGCCGATCGGCTCCGCCGTCGCCCATGACCTCGCCGAGGCGGTCCGGCTGGCCGCTACGCAGTTCACGGAGCTGGTGGAGGAACCGGACGCGCCGCAGCAGCACTATGTGCCGCGTTTCAAGCGGCTGGGCAGACTGGAGTACCTGAGCGGACGCGGCATGGACGGGCTGCAGGCCGCGTACCGGATCGGTGCCCGGGTGGCGTGCCGCCGCTACATGGACGTGGCCCGGGAGGCCGCGTTCTCCGGCGAGATCGCCGTCCCGCTGAGCGAGGCCGTGCTCACGCACATCCATGCGATGGCCGAGGGCTCGGTGGCGGGCTTCGAGGAGGCGCGGGCCGGGGCGGCCGACGAGATGCTGCGCACCCGGCGGCTGCTCGCCGCACGCCTGCTGGAACGCAATCGGGATCCGCTCGCGGAACCGCTGCCCGATCTCGCCCGCAGGGCCGCCTGGCCGCTGCCGGAACGGGTGCGGTGCGCGGTGCTTCCCGCCTCCGCCGATCTGACCGCGGTCCACGAGGACGTACTGCGGGTGAGCCGGGGCGGCGAGCTGCATCTGGTGGCGCCGGACGACAGCCTGCTGACCGTTCTGGAGGGGACGGAGGTGGCGGTGGGCCCGAGCGTGCTGCTCAACGAGGCCTGGGTCTCGCTGCACTGCGCCCGGCTGGGGCGGCGCCTGGGACGGCTCAGGGCCGAGGACCATCTCGCGGAGCTGCACCTCCTGCACGGCTCGCCGATCGGAACTCTCCTGACGGACCAGGTACTTGAGCCGTTGCGCACCCTGCCGCCGGGCAAGGCGGAGCGGCTCACGGACACGCTCGACGCGCTGCTCACGTCCGGCGGGCGGACGGCCCCTGAGGTCGCCGCCGCGTTGGGCATCCATCCGCAGACCGCCCGCAACCGGCTGCGCCAACTCGCCGCGCTGTACGGCGACAGGCTCGACGACCCGGCGTTCCGGTTCGATGTGCAGCTCGCGCTGCGCAGCAGGTCAGTGCGCCGCTCCTTGCTGCCCTGACAAACTTCCGTACGGAATTCAGCAGTTGAGCCAGAAGCGGTACTGACTTTCGGTCAGCATGCTCTGGCCGCATGAGACATGCCAGCACCCGCGCAGCGAAACGCCTAGGCCTTCTCTCCGGCGCCGCCGCACTGGCGGTGAGCCTGAGCCTCCTTCCCCAGGAGGCTCAGGCCGGGCCCGGAGACTTCCAGCGGGGCCCCGCCCCCACCGAACAGTCCATCACCGCCGAACGCGGTCCCTTCGCCACGGCCCAGACCACCGTCGACGGTCCGACCTTCAAGTCGGGCACCGCCTACTACCCCACCGACACCAGCCAGGGCACATTCGGAGCCGTCGTCGTCAGCCCCGGCTTCGTGACACCTGAGGCGCTGATCAGCTGGTACGGCCCCCGCCTCGCGTCGCAGGGCTTCGTCGTCCTGACGCTGGAGACCAACTCGGGATTCGACCAGCCCGACGACCGCGCCACCCAGATGCTCAACGCGCTCGACTACCTCGTCCAGTCCAGCTCCGTACGCACCCGCATCGACCCCAACCGCCTTGCGGTGATGGGTCATTCGATGGGCGGGGGCGGCTCGCTCAAGGCGTCCGAGTCGCGCCCCTCGCTCAAGGCGGCCGTACCACTCATGCCGTGGAGCAACGACAAGACCTGGCAGACCGACCGGGTACCCACAATGATCATCAGCGCCGAGAACGACGCCATCGCCTCGCCCGCCTCGCACGCGGAGGTGTTCTACAACAGCCTCACCGCCGCACCGGAGAAGGCGTACGTGGAACTCCGGGGCGCCGACCACAACGTGGCGCTCGGCTCCAACGTGACGATCGCGAAGTACAGCATCGCCTGGCTGAAGCGGTTCGTCGACGAGGACGTGCGGTACGAGCAGTTCCTCTGCCCGGCACCCGTACCCAACACGCAGATCAGCGAATACCGGAACACCTGCCCCACGGGATAGCCCCCGCCCGAGGGGGGGACAGCCGCGCGGTCCGTACGCGGGCCGCGCGGCCCACATGCGCTCGCCGAGGTCCCGGCGGACCTCGGCGAGTCCACGTGTGCACGCAGGCGGGCACGACGGTTCGCGCACATCACCGCGAATTCATGTTGCGCAGATTCTTGACCACCGCCGAAATCATGCCTAGCTTCACTGTGCCCACCCCGTCACAGGAAGCCCGCTGTGCACATGGCGCGCCAACGGCCGTAAGAACAGGCCCAGTTGTGCCGTCATGCCCCCCACCGCCGAAGGGATCCCCTCGTGAAACGCCGACTCCTCCTCTCGGTCGCCGTCCTGTTGATGGTGACCGCGGCCCCAGCTCATCCAGCCACCGCGGAGGACGTCCACGTCGAGGGCACGCTCGCCTCCGGCGCGACGTACGTCATGGACGTCCCCGCCGACTGGAACGGCACCGTCCTCCTGTTCAGCCACGGCTTCCGCCCGCCCGGCGCGCCCAACCCGGCCCAGAACGTCACCGATCCCGCCACCCGCGCGCTCCTCTTCAAGGACGGCTACGCGCTGGCCGGTTCCTCGTACGCCACCACGGGCTGGGCGGTGGAACACGCGGTGCCGGACCAGCTGGCGACGCTCGACGCGTTCACCGAGCGGTTCGGGGCGGCCCGACGGACCCTCGCCTGGGGCCAGTCGTACGGCGGGTTGGTCACCACGAGGATCGCCGAGCGCCACGGCGACCGGATCGACGGATCGCTGTCCGTCTGCGGGCTGGTCCACGGCGGCGTCGCCAACTGGAACAACACGCTCGATCCGGTCTTCGCCCTGAAGACCCTCCTGGCGCCCGACGCCTCGATACCGCTGGCCGGCTTCCAGGACCAGGCCGCCGCCACGACCGCCGCCGCCACGCTGTCCGGCGTCGTCACGCAGGCCCAGACCTCCGCGGACGGCCGCGCGCGCATCGCCCTCGCGGCGGCCCTGCACAACATCCCCGGCTGGAACGACCCCTCCCAGCCCCGCCCCGCTCCCGACGACTGGAACGCCCAGCAGGCCAACCAGTACACGGCCGTCCGGGGCCTCCTCGCGACCGCGGCGTTCAGCTGGCGGCAGGACACGGAGGTGCTGGCAGGCGGCAACTCGTCCTGGAACACGGGCGTCGACTACGCGAAACTGCTGCACAAGTCCTCGGCGTACAAGGAGGTCAAGGGCCTCTACAAGGCGGCCGGGCGCTCCCTGAAGGCCGACCTCAGGGCCCTCAACACCGCCCCGCGCGTCAAGGCCGACAAGAACGCGGTCGACTGGATGAGCCGGACCAGCACCTTCACCGGCCGGCTGACGAAACCTCAGCTCACCGTCCACACCACCGGCGACGCCCTCGTCCCCGTACAGACCGAGAGCGCCTACCTGCGCGCCGCCACGGCCGGCGGTTCGCGCCCGCTGCTGCGCCAGGCGTACGTCGACAACGCCGGCCACTGCACGTTCAGCCCCGCCGAACAGGTCGCCGCCCTGGACACACTGGAGCACCGGGTCGACACGGGCCGATGGGGCGACACGGGCGCCGACACCCTCAACTCACGGGCGGCGCAGGCCGATCCGACGACTCCGGCCCGCTACACCGCGTACCGCCCCACCCCCTACCTGCGGCCCTACGACCTGGCCCATCCGGGCGACGCGTACCGGCCCTGACCCGTACCGCCCGGCGTGGGAACGGCCCGGCCGTCGGCGCCTCCCGCATCCTCTCCTCGACGCGTGCGACCACATTCGACCGCATGCGACCACATCTGGGCGCACACGACCGATGTACGTCCGGCCGTTGGCGCCCCGGAGCCGGAGGAGGAGTCGATGCCGTCCCACCCCACGCCTCGCAGGACGCCCCTGGTGGTGACCGCGGCGGCGGTACTGGCCGCAGCGGCCTTGACCGCTGCAGGCCGGCCGGCGGGAGCCGCACACCGGACCCTGGCGCCCGAGCCGCCCCCGCCGGCCATGCTCTGCGCCCCCGCGGGCACCCTGAAGGGCGAGGGCGGGCAGCGGGCCTCCGTCAGCCTGTGCGCGAGCGGCGGGGGCGCCGGTACGTCCCTGTCGGCTCCGGCCACCTGCGGGCGGGCCGGATCCTCCGCCTCGTACAGCTGCCGGACGTCCGGCAGCTGGACCCTGCGGCGCGACGGCAGGACGGTCGCCACCGGCCCGCTTCCGGGCGGCAGGGAGAACCCCGGCCCGGGCACGTACGAGGTCAGCGGCACCGTCCACGTCCGCTCGTCGCCCGCCGGCGTCGATCTGCGGGGCACGGTCCGCGCCACCCTGACGCTCACCGACCCGAAGCCCGCCGTCACCCATCGCATCGAGGCCGACCGGCTCGCACTGCGGCCGAACACGACCACCACGGTGGCGTACACCGTCTCCCGCGACAGCGACGAGGGGGACGGAAGCGCCCGTTTCGGGCTCATCGGCGAGGAGACCTCGGGCGTGGAGCTGACGACGGCCGACCCGCGCTGCGTCAATCCGCTCATCGGCCGCTATCCGTCGAGCGCCCGCAGCATGTACGCCCTCGACTGCGCCCTCACCGACCTCCAGCCGGGCAGGCCCTCCACGGTCGTCGTCCGGGCCCGGCTCGCGGACGCCTGCACGACGGTCGTGTCCAAGCTGGGCTACTGGATGCCCCGGGGCCAGAGCCTCTACACCGGAGGCATGCTGGCCGGACCGACCGTCGCCTGTTCGCCGTCAAGTCCCCGTGGGAACTGACCACTTGGCCCGACGAACACCAATGGGCCGGCCCCCAGAAGGGGACCGGCCCATGGCGGCGGCGAGGCAGGCCCTCGCCGCCGGTGCGCGATCGCGGTGTGACGGAGTCAGGACTGCGGCGGCCGGTCCTGGTCCGGGTTCGAACCGAACTGGTCCTTGAGCCTGTCCTGGCCGCTGTCGACCTGACCGCTGTACTTGTTCTGGGTCTTGTCGTCGACGAAGTCTCCGGCCTTGTCGACACCCTTGTTGGCCTGGTCCGGGTGGCCCTTCAGCATGCCCTTGATCTTGTCCATTACGGACATGACTCATCCTCCTGATCAGTTCACCCCCACGCATCCAGGGTCACCGCAGGTCGCGCATTCCGCATCCGGACGGGAAAACAGCAGGTCAGAGGGCAGTTCCTAGGCCTCGGTACGGCACTCCGGGTGGCCCCAGCCGTCGGCGTTCTTCGCGATGGTCTCGCCCGCGGCGTACGAGCGACCGCAGCGGCAGCGGCCGGGGAACTTGGCCTTGAGCGTGCGCGAGGACGACGACGAGGAAGACGAGGCGGAGGAGGACGCGGCACGCTTGCGCGGCGGCCCCGCGCTCTTGGCCGTCTTCTTGGCCGCGGCCGACTTGGGCGGCTCCGGAGAGCCGTGCTCGCTGCCCGCCGCTTCCTGGACGACGGCCGCCTGGCTCGCGGCCCGGTCCGCGAAGTCGTTGAGCGGGTCGCCGTCGACCTGGTGCGCGGGCACGTACCGGAACTCGACCGAGCGGCCGTCGAGCAGTTCGTCGATCCGTACGACGAGTTCCTGGTTGGCCACCGGCTTGCCCGCCGCCGTCTTCCAGCCCTTGCGCTTCCAGCCCGGGAGCCAGGTGGTGACGGCCTTCATGGCGTACTGGGAGTCCATCCGGATCTCCAGCGGCACATCCGGGGCCACGAACGTCAACAGCCGCTCCAGCGCGGTCAGTTCGGCGACGTTGTTGGTCGCCGTGCCGAGCGGTCCTGCCTCCCACTCGGTGGGAGTCGTGCCCGTCCCGTCGCCGATGACCCAGGCCCAGCCTGCGGGGCCCGGGTTGCCCTTCGATGCACCGTCACATGCGGCGATTACGCGTTCACCCATGGGCTCGATCATGCCAGGGCTCGGGGTGCCTCCGGGACGGTGGGTGGTCGGGTGCGGTTCCGCACCCCTGGAAGTCGGGGTCGGCCCTGCGAAACAGTGGACCGGGGCGAGTACGGCGCAGCACACCCCGGAAATCCGTCCCGACGGTGGCCCTCTGACCACGCGCAACTGTCCGCCGGACCCTCCTTCCTGTGAGCTATGTTGAACCTGAGTGGGACACGAAGGAGGCGCATCGGTGCCATCGCCGCAGCAGGCCCGCGCGCAGGCGTCCGCGATCAGCTCGGGGAAACCGGTCCCGGAGGCGGAGGCCGCTCCCACCACACGGCTGCGGGCACTTTTCGACGGCCCCCGGCTCTCTCCCGGGCAGCGCCGCATCGCCCAGTACCTGATCGAGCACATCACCGAGGCCGCGTTCCTGTCGATCACGGACCTCGCCGAGCGGGTGGGCGTCAGCCAGCCCTCGGTGACCCGCTTCGCGACGGCGGTGGGCTTCAGCGGCTATCCCGCGCTGCGCGAGCGCCTCCAGTCGATCGCGCTCAGCAAGCTGGCCAGCACGCCCGAGGCGGCCGAGGAGGCGGAGGCGGCCCGGCCGAACGAACTGCAGGCGGCCGTCGACGCCGAGATCGACAACCTGGAGAACCTGCGCCGCGACTTCGCGGACCCCGAGCAGGTCATCGAGACCGGCCGAGCGCTGTCGCAGTCGACCCCGCTCACGATCCTCGGGCTGCGGATCTCCGGTTCACTGGCCGAATACTTCGCGTACGCCGCCCGCCGTATCCACCCGGACGTCCGGCTGGTGACCCGGGGCGGCAGTGTCGCGTACGACGCCCTGCTCCAGTCGCGCGAGGCGGGCGGCACCTGGGTGCTGGCCTTCACCATGCCCCGGCACGCGCACGAGACGCTGATGGCCATGCGGGTCGCCCGGCGGGCCGGGTTGAACGTCGCACTTGTCACCGACCTGGGGCTGGGGCCGCTGGCCGACGAGGCCGACGTCGTCTTCGCCACCGGCACCGGATCACGCCTCGTCTTCGACTCGTACGCGGCGCCCGTCGTACTGTCCGCGGCCCTGCTCCAGGCCATGACCGACGCCGATCCCGAGCGCACGCAGGCCCGCCTTGAGGACTACGAACAGGTCGCGGACGAGCACACCTTCTTCGTCAAGGACTGACCTCTCCGACATGTGGTGACCGGTGTCCGCAAGGTGCGATTCAGCCGTACCTCCACATGAATTTTTTCATACCCTTGCGTACCGGACGGTATATATGAATACTTCTCGCTGATCGGGATCCGGTGGGGTCCTGGTCGGCCCGGGAACGACGCTCCCTTCTCGTATCGGCCCCGGGTGCATTGAACGGGCACCGCTCGCGCACGCCCGTGGCGGCCCCGGTCCATCCCCTAGGCCGGGGCCGCCAAGAACCACCCTCACCACCCGCCGGCCACCTCGGAAGCGATGTCCATGTCCCTGACGTACTCCCCCATCAGCACGGATTGGCCGTGTCAGGTCAAGACGCCCGGCAACCGGGACTGGGAACGATCGGCCGCCAAATGGCTGCGCGACCTGGTGCCCTCCCGCTACTCCAGCTATCCGCTGCTGATCCGCCAGCCCGTGCTGCTCGCCCGTCACGCGCAGATCCAGCTCCAGCAGGAGATCCGGGTCGTGCGCACCGCGCTGCACAGCGCCCGGGCCGAGCTGCCCGCCCTGGGGATGCCGGAGTCCGTCATCGAGAACACGATCAAGCTGTACGCGGCCGAACTCACGCAGCTGAACCACATCGCCCGGGGTGTACGCGTCGTCTCCCAGGCCTTGGTGGAGAGCCACAGCACGCGCCAGGGCCACTGAGCCGCTCACCCACGGACCCGGCGCGTTCGCGACTGCGGACGCTCGCTAGTCTGCCGGGATGCGTGATGGGGGAAGCGGGAGTGACGGTGGCGTCGACGATCCCGACGAGGAGACATCCGTCAAAGGTCTCGCCGAGGAGCCGCCCGTCGAACCTCGGGGCCGATTCGGATCGTTGACGAGGCGCCTCTCGTTGCGGGGGCAACCGCGGAAGCGTCGCTGGGCCGTCGTGGGCGGAGCCGTGGTCGTTCTCGCGGCCGGCGTCTCCCTTCCGCTCGCGCTCGCCGACTCCGGAGACGAAAAGCCCTGTTGGCGGCTGCCGGCCTCGAAGCGGGCGCTCGCCGACGACGCGACGGCCGCCACGAGGGCACTGGATCCCGGCGAGGACCTCGAACGGCTCGGCTCGGTCAGGAAGCTGCTGGCACACGAGAAGGTGTGCGACGACGGCGCCCGCGTACTCGGCGAGATCGTGAACACGGGCACCCGCGCGAAGAGTTCAGGTACACCGCACACCCTGGCGCAGGCACGCGGCGCGTACGCGGTGGCCGCGGTCCTCCACGACACGGAGATCCCCGACGGGCTCGCCCCCGGCGTGGCGCGGATGCTGGCCGAGTACGTGGTGGACTCGGGGCGCGACGACTCGATCAGCGACGACGACGCGAACCGCCCGGCAGTACCCGCCGAGGAGGCGCAGCTCGACGCGGACGGCTACTCCCGGTACGGGCGCTTCCTGGCGGCGGGTGAGGCGCATGTGGTCTTCGAGCACAGCGACAGCTACGCGGACGCCGACGCGAACATCGAGTACCTCGTCGCCGAACTCGCCAAGGATCCTGAGGCGTTCGCGATCCTCTACGACGCCGAGCGCGCCCACTTCGCGTACTACCTGGAGCGGCTGACCGACTCGGGGGGCGACCCCGACTTCCGCCCCTCGACCGACACGCGCTTCGAGTCGACCCCGCAGGACTGGCCCGACAACGACATCCAGGACATGTCCGGCCACATCGGCAGCCTCATGAAGTACCGCGCCGCGTACACCAGGAACGGGACGATCCCCGACCTCGCCGCCTTCGACAAGGCGGTGCGCGAGCACACGCGCGGCACGTTCCGCCCCGCGTCCCGGCAGCTCGACGACCGCCCGCCGATGGGCGACATCGCGGACCGCAAGGCCGCCGGTCCGGTGCGCGGCGACCTCATGGACGGCCGCCACCAGCTGTTCACGGTCCTCGAAGGATGGGCCGAGGAACGGAACGTGTCCGCCGAACGCACCGCCGAGATACGGCAGTTGGTGGACGACTGGTACGTACGGGCGCTGTGGATGACGATCTACTAGCGGACCACTGGCGGGTCGAGCCACGAGCTGGACAAGCTACGGGCGGCACGAGCGACGAGCGGGACGAGCGACGAGCGGGACGAGCGACGAGCGGGACGAGTTACAAGCGGTCAGAAGCGGAACCGGAGCCCGGAGCAGCCGCGGCGGTCCACCTGGTCCTGCGCGAACTGCTTGAACATGCGCTGCTTGGCCACCTTGCCGACGCCGGGGATGTCGTCGGAGGCGCTGAGGGCGAAGTTGGCGGCCTCGCCGTCGCAGCGGGCGGTGGCCGTCGTCGACAGGAACTCGCCGTTGCTGTCCTCGAAGACGAGGCGGTTGCTCCAGTCGCCGTACCAGGCGACGAAGTACATCCCCTTGTCATTCCCGTTGTCGGCCGACTCGCTGCTCAGGTCGCACTGTCCCGTGGGCGCGGAGTCGTTCATGCCCGCCTCGACGCGCCAGTCGCCGCTCTCCGGCAGGCCCGCCCTGGTCACCCACTCGCAGCCGGTGCCCTTGGCCCGGGTCAGCGGCACGCCCTCGGGCTCGTCCCCGAGTGCGGGCGGCACCGCGTTGCCCTTCGGTGCCTTGAGCGGCTCGGCACCGCAACCCAGCCGGTCCGAGGCCGAGTTGGCGAGCGCGACGACCGCCTGGTACGCGGCTCCCGGCACCCCGTACAGCGTGTCGCGGCCCATCCAGGTGCGTACCAGGAGCTTGCTCTGCCGCCCGGCGGCGTCCTTCGGGAGGTCCGGGCAGGGCATCAGGAGCTGGATCACGCCGAGACGGTCGATGAAGCCGGGCAGCCCCTCGGGCACCGCGGACTGCGCGGAGAACCCCTCCTCGGGAAAGGCCCGGAAGAACTCCCGGTCCTGGTCGTCGCGCCGGGTGTACGCCTCCATGCTGATGAGGCGTGAGTCGTTGACCTCATCGCCCTTCATGGTGAGGTCGCAGCCGTACGAGCCCAAGGCGCCGGTGTGCCCGGAATCCTCGCTCTCCAGGTGAGCGTCGTCCGGGGTGAGCCGGTCCACGACGTCCCGGGGCAGTGCCCCGCCGCACGCGCTGCCGGCCAGCATCCAGTCCTGTGCGTACGGCTCGGCCACGTAGCCGCCGATACCCAGCACCACCGCAGCCGCCACCGACACCTTGATCCAGCGCCGCACCGTTTCCGACCCCCGTCACACCCGCACCAGCGTTCACTCCGGCCTCGCGGCCGGGCACAGGCCCGGACCCTACTCGGCGCCTCGGGCCGACCCGCACCCGGCCCCGGCCGGGCATGGCACTCAGTTCCCTGATCGGAGCACACTGAGTGCCATACGTGGCTCGTCCGGTGCTAGGTTCCCCACCATGAGCGAGGCACCCCGCCCTGACCAGGCGGCCGACGCGACATCTCCGAAGCCGCCGATGCGGGACTCCCTCGTCGCGGCGGCGTTCCAGCTGTTCCTGGAGCGGGGGTACGAGCAGACCACCGTCGACGAGATCGTGGCTCTCGCGGGGGTCGGACGCCGGTCCTTCTTCCGGTACTTCCCGTCCAAGGAGGACGTGGTCTTCCCGGACCACGAGCGCTGCCTGGCCGAGATGAACGACTTTCTCGGTGACGACAGTGGTCAAGGCGGGGACGGGGGCGCGGACGACCCGGTGGCCCGGGTCTGCGACGCCGCTCGCGTCGTACTGCGCATGTACGCCGAGAACCCGACGTTCTCCGTCCAGCGCTACCGCCTGACCAAGAAGGTCCCGGGACTGCGGACGTACGAACTGTCGGTGGTCTGGCGGTACGAGCGCGCGCTCGCCGAGTATCTGCGCGGGCGCTTCGCCGGTCGACGCGACGGGACACTGCGGGCCGACGTGATCGCCGCGGCCGTGGTCGCCGCGCACAACAACGGGCTGCGGTCCTGGCTCCGTTCGGACGGCCAGAGCGACGCGTCCGCCGAGGTGGACCACGCGCTCGCCCATGTCCAGCAGGTCTTCGGTTCGGACCCCGACCTCGTCGGACCGGCACAGCGGCCGACCGGCAAGTCGGCGAAGAAAACTGCGGACGACGACGTGGTCGTCGTCATCTCCAGGCGCGGTGCGCCGATGTGGCGGGTCGTCCAGGAGGTCGAGACGGCTCTTGGTCGAGATCCCGAATGATTGAGGGAACTGAGTGCCTTTACGCGTGACACTGCGTGCCATATTCTGACGTCGTGCACGGTGCTCCGCGCACTTTCTCAGATTCCGGCCCGGCGCAGGGAGATGACATCGTGTTCCACCGAGGAAGCGGGACCACGACGGGCGTACTCGACCCGGAGACGACGACCAGCGGCCCGGCCGCCGAGGAAGGGCTCCTCTATCAGCGCTGCCGCTGGTGCGGGACCGCCATGTTCCACCGGCTGCTCTGCCCGGTCTGTCAGGGCAGCGACCTGCGCACGCAGCGCAGTGCGGGCCTGGGCGTCATCCGCCACGCAACCGTCGTCCAGCGCAACACTCCGGGCGCGCGCAATGTGTCGCTCGTCGAGATGGCCGAGGGTTTCACCGTCCGGGGCCGGGTCTCGGGACCGCTCATAGCGATCCGTACCGGCGACCGTGTCCAGCTCACCACGGCGTTGGACCCGGTCCGCCGCGAACCGGTGTTCAAGCTCGTCGAGGAGCCGTACACCGGCTGGCACTGACCGGCTCTCCCACCGGCGCGACGCGCGCGGCGGGTCCGCGGGGGACACTGGGCAGGGACAGGAACCCGCGGAGAGCGTGGAGGAGCCCATGCACGCCAAGGACATTCTCGTCGACGCGTACGGCCGCATCCGGGAAGAAGTCCATGCCGCAGTCGACGGCCTCTCCCCAGGCGACCTCAACACACGCATCGACGACCGGACCAACTCGATCAGCTGGCTGGTCTGGCATCTCACCCGCGTCCAGGACGACCACGTCGCCGACGCCTTCGGCCTGAAACAGGTCTGGCTGTCGCAGGACTGGCCGGACCGCTTCGCCCTGGGCCTGCCAGGCCGGGACACGGGCTACGGCCACACCCCGCGGCAGGTCGCCAAGGTCCAGGTCGACTCGGGCGATCTCCTGCTCGGCTACTACGACGCCGTCCACGAGCAGACGCTGGGCGCCCTGCGCGACCTGCGCGCCGACGACCTGGACCGGATCGTCGACGAGAACTGGTCCCCGCCCGTCACGCTGGGCGCCCGCCTCGTCAGCGTCCTCTCCGACGACCTGCAGCACGTGGGCCAGGCGGCGTTCGCACGGGGGATCCTGGAGGGCCGTTGAGGACGGCTGGGCCTTGAGCACGTTGGCACCGCCCTTCAGCCACTTCAAGATCACTTCAGTCACTTCAGTCGCGGCGCGCCAGGAGCCGATAGGCGTTGGACAGACCCAGCCGGTGCGACAGGCGTTTGACCACGAACCGGTCCAGCAGGGTGCCCAGGATCAGGAAGGGCACACCGGCGATCGCCATCGTGGTGCGCAGCGTCCGCTGCCCGAGGTTCGGCGGCTTCGGCAGCCACGGCAGGTCCTCGCGTGGCGCGGCCGAGTCGATGGCCAGCCACGTACCGGCCAGGAGGTCGACCGGATCGTGCGGTTCTGCGTGCTGTTCCGCCACCACCGTGAAGCCGAGGTCGGTCAGTCTGCGCCGCAGGTTCTCGACCGGGACGAGGTGCAGATGCTGCGGCTGGAGCCAGGGCAGCCACCAGCGGCCCAGGAGACGGGCGAAGCGGCTGTCGGGGTCGGGGACCTCGATGAGCAGATGGCCGCCGGGGCGTATCGCCCGGTGCGCGGCCTCCAGTTCGCGGCCGGGCTCCGTGCTGTGCTCCAGGTAGTGGAACATGCTCACCACGTCGTAGTGGCCGACGAGTTCCGGTGCCAGGTCGGGAAAGCTGCCGCGGTAGCCCCGCTCCACCCGTCCGGCGCGCTCGGCGAGTTCGGCGCCGTCGGTGAAGTCGAGCCCGTCGAAGGTCGTGCCGGGGTACACGGTCCGCGCCGACTCGCAGAAGTGACCGTGGCCGGTGCCGACGTCCAGCCAGTTCTTGGGAGTCGCGGCGAACGGCAGCAGGGACTCCGCGCGCTGCCGGTACATCGCGGTGCGGCCCCCGAAGGTGTTGCCGAGCTGCTTCTCCCCCAGCCCGTCGTAGAAGTCGCGGTAGTAGAACTCCAGCCCCTCGGCGCTCAGTCGGGGGTTCTGGAAGGTGTGCCGGCAGTCCTGGCAGCGGTCGAGGACGAAGTGGCCCGGCTTGTGCTGGAGCAGGTCGGTGGTGCGCAGCCGCGTGTTCAGCCGCGCCGAGCCGCACCAGGGGCAGTCGGCGCGCCTGGGCTCGAAGAAGCGGTCCAGGCCGCGCGCCAGGTCGGCCTGGTAGCGGGGGCGCAGCGCGGCGACCTGTTCGCCACGACTCGGCGTCGGCTCGCTGTCCGTGACCTGATCGGTGCGACTCGGCGTCGGCTCGCCGTCCGTCCCTTGTGGTTCGTGCTCTGCGTCGCTCATGGGGCCTCCTTGGAGGGCGTGGCGCCGGCCAGTTCTTCGAGGTGAGTTGCTGCCGTGCGGGCACCACCCGCGGCACGGAACGCGGTACGGATCCACTCGGCGGCGGCGCGGTAGCCGGGTTCGTGGAGTACGGCGTCGATCGCCGCACCCAGCTTGGGCGCGGTGACCCGGCCGAACCGGACCCGGATGCCCGCTCCCGCGTCGACGACCTGCCCGGCCACGACGGGCTGGTCGTCGCGGATGGGGGCCACCACGAGAGGGACGCCGTGCCACAGCGCCTCGCACACGGTGTTGTGCCCCGCGTGGCAGACGACCGCGTCGACCCGTTCGAGGAGCGGGAGTTGAGGTACCGAGGACCGGATCAGTACGTCCTTGTCGTCCTTGTCGTCCTTGTCGTCCTTCTCGCCCATGTCATTCAGGTCGTCCAGGTCCCCGTTCGCGCCGAGCACGTTCGCGGGATCGACGATCACCGCCTGCACCCGGTCCGCACGGCGGCGCAGGGCGTCGCGGCACTCGGCGAGGAAGCGTGCCCCGACATCGGTGTTGGCGGTGCCGAGGGTCACGAGCACCGTGGCGCGGGCGGGGTCGAGCCAGGTCCAGGGGAAACCGGCCGAGGTCGGCCGGGTCGCCATCGAGGGACCGACCCAGCGAATCCGGTCGCCCGCCCCAGCCCCAGCACCGGGTCCGACCAGCTCCGGCGTGCTGAACGCGAGCACCAGGTGCGGGGAGAACCGTGGATCGGCCGTGCCCGACGGATCACCGATACGGCCGCGCAGATCGTGGAGCAGCGTGTCGAGCCAGTCCGCGACCTTGGGCATGCCCGCCAGCGCGTCGGCGAAGGTGAACTCGGCGGAGGTCGTGGACGAGGTGGCCCACGGCACGCGCAGCCGCTCGGCGACCAGCCCTCCGGCGAAGGCCTGTTGATCGGCGACGACGACATCCGGGCCGAACTCCCCGATGGCCGCCCGCACTCCGGGGGCCATCGCCTCGGCCAGCGGCACCAGGAACCTCTCCCACAGGAACTTCAGCGCTTCCGGGCCCCGGAGCTCCGCCGGCCGCACTCCGTCTTCCCCTGTCAGGACCGGTCCAGCGCACGGGAACACCACTGCCTCCTCCCCCGCGAGCCGCCGGACGAGTCCCGGGTCGGCGGACGCCCAGGCCACCCGGTGTCCCCGCGCGGTCAGTTCCGCCGCGACGCCGACCGTCGGGTTGATGTGGCCGACCAGCGGCGGCACGACGAACAGGAAACCGCTCACCGGCCCTCGACCCTCGCGAACTCGGCCACGCCCCGCCCGGCCACACCTCGCTCGGCAGAGCCCCGCTCCGCCACGCCCTGCTTGCCCGTCCCCTCGCCGATCATGGAGAGGATGTGGTCGCCGACCGTCCCCGGCGCCTCGACGAGCACGGAGTGCTCGTGCCCCGGCACCACGACGGTCCGGCAGTCGGGCAACAGCGACTCCAGCCACGGTGCCCGCTCGACGAGGGCGGACTCGCCACCGTAGAGGGCGAGTACCGGGCAGCGTACGGACCGGATCTGGTCCTCGGTCAGCACCTGACTGACCGGGATGTCCCGGGCGAGGGTGGTCTCGCGGGCCAGGCGGGCCGCGCCCTTCGCCAGGCGGGCGGTGTTCTGGCTGCGGTTGGCGGTGATCCAGGCCAGCGCGGCGGCCTCGTTGTGCGCCAGCTCGGTCAGCACCTGCCGCAGCACCCCGTCCATGGTCGCCGCCCAACCCGCGGTCGCCGGTTCCGATTCGATCAGGGAGACGCCGGCCGCCCGCTCCGGGTGACGGGCCGCGTAGCCGAAGGCGACCGACCCGCCGAAGGAATTGCCGACCAGTTGGACCGGTCCCGTCACCTCCAACCGGTCGAGCAGCGCCTCCAGGTCGTCGAGGTGGTCGTCGAGGCGATAGCCGCTCTCCGGGCGCTCGCTGCGGCCGTGGCCGCGCAGGTCGTACATGATCACGTCGATGCCGGACACCGCGAACACCGGCGCCAGAGTGAAGTAGTAGCTGGCCAGGCTGTCGGTGAGCAGACCGTGGACGAGTACCGCGGTCGCGGTGACGGGACGCCCTCCCTTGGGCGTCATCCGCTGGACGTGCAGCCGGACGTCGCCGGTGTCGACCATCGCCATGGCTCAGCCCGCCTCCGCGACTTTGAGGCTCTGTACGACATGCTCGACGAGCCTGCCCACGGTGAGTTCGATGATCTCGTCGAACTCCATACCGGCCAGGAACTCGGCGAAGTTGACCCGATCCCCGTACCGCTCCTCCAGAAGGCCCGCCAGGGTCACGAGGTCGATGCTCTCCAGTTCCAGATCGCGGTTGAACGTGGTCTCCATGCGGACCTCGACGTCGTCGAGGCCGTACTCGTCGAGGAGGGTCGCGAGCATGCCGGTGAGATCGGCGAGGACCGACTCCTCGTCCGCGCGCGCGAGTTCTTCGCCGATCGGTACGAGTACGTCGCCGGTCGGTGCGAGTTCGTTGTCGATCGGTACGAGTTCGTCGTCGGTCGCGCCGGTCGGCTGACTCGGGTTCATCGCTCGCTCTCCTCTTGGTACGTCGGTTCTTCGTCCGTCGGTTCCTGCTCCGTCGGTCCGGTCGTCCAGGCCACGACGTAGTCCCTGTCCGGCAGTCCAGGCGGGTTGCCGGTCCGCTCGCAGTGCACGGTGTACGCGCGTTCGAGGCGCCCCGAGACCAACAGCCGTTCTACGGGGGCGTCTTCGGCGGCGTCTCCTGCCGTCGCCGCGAGCACGGTGAAGTCCCGGGGGCGTCCGCGGAAGCCGGTTCCCTCCGCCTTGGCGACCGCTTCCTTGGCCGCCCAGAACCGGGTGAACCACAGCGCCTCCGATTCACCGGTGGCGGCACATCGGGCGCGCAGCAGCCTCAACTCGTCCTCGCCGAGGGCGACGGCGAGGGTCTGCGCGTCCCGCTCGACGACCTCTTCGATGTCGATGCCCGGGCCCGGCTCGGGCCTGTGCGGCCGTACGATCGCGACCCCGGCCTCCGCGCGGTGGGCCAGCGAGATGTCCAGCGGGGGCAGAGTCCGGCCGTGCTGCCCGGTGACGTACGGCCGCCCCGACTCGTCGTTGCGCACCCGGATCTCGGCCGGGAAGACCGGTCCTTCACCGTGGTCCCACAGCCACTGTCGTACGGCGTCCTTGGCGGCGATCCGCCCGAGCAGCCACTGTCTGCGCCCCCGGGGAGCGTGCCGCTCGTACTCCGAACGCTCAGCTCCACCGAGGGAGTTGCGCATGATCAGGTCACGCGAGGCGAGGTCGGGCCAGCGCTCGTGGAGCAGCGACCAGCCGCCGGGCCGCGCCTGGGAGAGGGTGTTGCGCTCGGGGAACCGCTCTACGGGCCTCGTCTGCGGGTCGTTGTCGAAACGGCGGTCCTGCCAGCCGCTGAGCTCCGCCCACACCTCGCCCGCGACGACGAGTTGGACGTCGGCTTCGAGCACGGTGTCGGTGAGGGAGGTGATCCTCACCAGGCAGTCCACGACCGTCCCGGGGCGCGGGTGCGGCCCGTAGAACCGCATGTGCCGCATCTGGACGGGGAACACGACGGTCCGTTCCGTGCGCGTCGCCATGATCCAGTAGCCGAGGAGCTGGCCCACGTTGTCGAGCAGGGCGCCCGGGGCCGGCGGGGTGGTAATCACTCCTCGTACGTGGCTGTCGCCGATCGCGGTGAGTTCGGTGACCCCTTGGAAGGCTGGTCCGTGGAACATCCAGCGCTCGTCGTAGAGCTGGGCCGCGGTGTGGTCGGGGGTTCGCTCGGCGTCGGGGTCCGTACGCCACCGGGTCGGGGGTGTCACCGGATGGCGGGGCGCGAGTTCGACCACCGCACGGGCCCGGGGGCCGAAGGCGACCGCGAGGCGGCCGGGGCCGTCGGGGACGGCGGTGACCGGTACCTCGACGGCCGGGGTGGCGGTGAGCCACTGATCGAACCGGGCCCCGCGCACGGCGACCGCCCGCATGCCGGGGGCGGCTTGCTCGGCCGCCTCCATGATGTGGTGAACGATCGTGGTGGCGGGGACGACCGGCCAGCGGTCGGCCACATCGGGCCAACCGGGCCGCTGCGGGAAGAAGCAGTGGTCCAGGAGGTACGGCATCGCTTCCGGGGATACGGAGACGGCGGTGCGCCATTCCTGTCCGGGTTGCCCGGCAGCGGGTGGTCCGGCGGTGAGGGGTGTGGGCG